>NZ_JBXANP010000006.1:0-338922 GCF_058801745.1 Rugamonas sp. GW822-FHT03B10
AGGTCCATGTGCCGCAAGGTGTGGGGGTTCGAGTCCCTCCGTGGGCACCACTCTACCGGATACGCGAAAAAGCCGCGAACTTTCACGAGTTCGCGGCTTTTTTCATTTCCGCGCCACACCACGCGCCCAGCGTTGTCCAAAATTGACGCGCCGCCGCACGGAACCGCCCTGCCCTCTCCCATCTTGTACTACACTTGCATTACCCGAATGCAACCTGCCCCACCCATGACCCAGCTGCCCCCTTCCGGCCTGCCGCACACCGTCCTGATCGCCACCAGTTCGGCGCCGGACTTGTCAGAGCTGCAGCGCCTGCTGTCCGGGCATGGGCTGCTGCTGCAATCGGTCAGCAAGGGCGACAGCGTGCTCAGCGCCGCCAGCGAGGGCAACATCGCGCTGGTGCTGCTCGACGTGACGCTGGCCGGCAGCGCCAGCTTTGAACTGTGCCAGCGCCTCAGCCATGGCGCGCGCGTGCACGCCCCCGTGTTCCTGCTGTCGGCCACGCCGAGCGAGGACGAGCGCGCGCGGGCCACGGCGGCCGGCGCCAGCCGCTACCTGGCGTTGCCGTTCCAGCCCGGCGCGCTGGCCGAACAGATCGTGGCGCAACTGGGCACGCCGGCCGCCACGCCGCCGGCGCCGCGCCTCGATGACCTCGAAATCAATTACCACACCCTGCTGGCCGGTTCGCCCGATGCCGTGCTGCTGCTGGACCTGGAACAGAACCGTCTGGTCAACGTGAACCGCAGCACCTGCCAGATGCTGGGCCGCACCGAGAACGTGCTGCTGCAATCGAGCCTGCTGGCCCTGTGCCCGCCCGAGCAGCCCGACGGCAAGAGTTCCGCCGACCGCCTGGCCGAGCACATGGCGCTGGTGGCGGCCGGCGACATCCGCGTGTTCGAGGCCCGTTTCAGCGACGGCAGCGGCCGCCCCATCGACTGCGAACTGCGCATGGTGGCGCTGGACGTGCCGGGCCGGCGCCTGATGCACATCCGACTGGTCGACATCACCGCGCGCAAGCGCGGCGAGGCGCTGCGCGAAGGCCAGAACAAGCTGCTGGAAATGGTGGCCGGCGGCGCGCCGCTGCAAGCGACGCTGGACCAGCTGATGCTGCTGATCGAATCGCAGTCCGACGGCGTGCTGTGCTCGGTGATGCTGCTGAACGCCGACGGGCGCAGCATGACGCCGGCCGCCGGCCCCAGCCTGCCGCAGGACTACCTGCGCAAGCTCGACGGCGTCATCATCGGCCCCGGCGTGGGCTCGTGCGGCACGGCCATGTTCCGCAAGGAGATGGTGATCGTGTCCGACATCACCGTCGATCCGCTGTGGACCCCGTACAAGCAACTGGCCGCGCCCCATGGCTTGCGGGCCTGCTGGTCGATCCCCATCCTGCTCGACGGCGACCAGGTGCTCGGCTCGTTCGCCATGTACTACCGCGAAGTGCGCTCGCCGGCCGCCGCCGACCAGCGCCTGATCAACGTGGCCACCCACCTGGCCGGCATCGCCATCGTGCGCGCGCGGCGCGAGGAGGAGCTGGCGCGCCACCAGGAACGGCTGGAGGAGCAGGTGGCGGCCCGCACGGCCGAACTGCAAAAGGCCAAGGAACAGGCGGAGATGGCCAACGATGAACTGAGCACGGCGCTCGACAACCTGAGCATGACGCAGGACGAGCTGGTGCGGCGCGACAAGCTGGCCGCGCTGGGCACGCTGGTGGCCGGCGTGGCGCACGAACTGAACACGCCCATCGGCAACAGCCTGATCGTGGCCACCACCATGAGCGAGCGCCTGCGCGCGCTGCGCCAGGACGTGGAAGGCGGCTTGCGCCGCTCCACGCTGGAGACGTACCTGGCGCAGGCCACCGAGGCCGACGCGGTGGTGGTGCGCAACCTCACGCGCGCGGCCAGCCTGGTCGACAGCTTCAAGCGCATCGCCGTGGACGCGGCCAGCTCGCAGCGGCGCCGCTTCCTGCTCGACCGGCTGGTGGCGGAACTGGTGCTGCCGCTGCAGGCGGCCGTCAAGGACTGCGACCTGACCGTGATCGAGGACATCGCGCCCAACCTGGAACTGGACAGCTACCCCGGCCCGCTCGACCAGGCCTTGACCCACCTGTTCGACAACAGCGTGCTGCACGGCTTCAGCGGCCGCACGGCCGGCACCATCGCGATCCGGGCCCGTCCCACGACGGCCGGCGAAGTGGAGCTGACGCTGACGGACAATGGCGCGGGCATCGCGGCGGCGCAACTGGCGCGCATCTACGACCCGTTCTACACCACGCGGCTGGGCCACGGCAGCAGCGGGCTCGGCCTGTACATCACCCACAACATCGTCACCGGCGTGCTGGGCGGACGTATCGAAGCGGTCAGCACGGACGGCCAGGGCACCTGCTTCACGCTGCTGCTTCCGGCCGTGGCGCCGCGCTGACACCATGCGCCTCCCCCATGCCCCCCTGTCGCTGGACATGGCGCCCCTGCGCAGCGAATTCCGCAACGCCGACGCCGAGCGCCAGTTCCAGCTGCACCACCTGGCCGACACCCAGGCCCAGTTGCGCGTCACGTTCCTGTTCTGCTCGTTCTTCTACCTGGCCTTCGCCGTCACCGACGTGATGTGGATGGGCTACACCAGCCACAGCGCGCTGCTGGTCGGCGTGCGGCTGCTGGTGGTGGCCATCGCGCTCACCAGCCTGCTGCTGTTGCGCCGCTATCCGCGCTCGCTGGCCACGGCCCGCGTCGTCGCCACCGTCACCGAGGCGGCCGCGTGCGCGGGCTTCCTGCTGATCGCGGCGTGGCGCTCGTCGGAATTCTCGCTGCATGCGATCTCGATGACCATCCTGATCATCGTGCTCTACATTTACATCCCGAACCGGATGCTGTACACGCTGGGCGTGGCCATATCGGCCACCATCGGCTTCGTGCTGCTGGCGCGGCTGCTGGGCACCATGCGCGAGGTGGAACTGGCCACCATGGCCACCCTGCTGGCGCTGGCCAATGTGTTCGGCTACGTGGCCGCGCGCCGCTACCAGCTGCTGTGGCGCGACGAGTTCCGGGCCCAGACCGTGCTCAAGAACCTGTCCGTGCGCGACCCGCTCACCGGCTGCTTCAACCGGCGCCACCTGCACGAGCAACTGCTGGAGACGGAACTGTCGCGCGCCCAGCGCTACCAGCTCAGCCTGACCGTCATCATGTGCGACCTCGACCATTTCAAGAACGTCAACGACAGCTTCGGCCACCACGGCGGCGACGCGGTGCTGGTGGCCTTCGCCGGCCTGATGCAGGCCATGACGCGCGACAGCATCGACAGCGTGGTGCGCTACGGCGGCGAGGAATTCCTGCTGATCCTGCCGGAGACGGATCTGCGCGGCGGCGTGCAACTGGCCGAGCGGCTGCGGCAGGCGCTGGCGTCCAATCCCGTGCCCCACGGCGAGCACATGATCCGGGCCACGGCCAGCTTCGGCGTGGCCAGCATCGACTTCGCCGAGCCCGAGAGCATCGCGGCCCAGCAAACCATGATCGCCACGGCCGACAAGCTGCTGTACGCGGCCAAGGAAGGCGGGCGCAACCAGGTCTGCGCGCTCCAGCTGCCATGACGCGCACGATGCCCACCCCACATCTGCCATCCGGTGCCAGGCGCCGGCCGTTGGTGACGGCGCTGGCGGCCGTCCTGCTGGTGGCCAGCGCCGCGCTGTGCGCCAAGCCCGCGCCTTGGTACAAATGGCGCAGCAAGATCGATGGCGCCACCGCCTGTTCGCAATGGCCGCTGGGGCCGGGCTGGGAGCGCGCCGGCGGCCCCTATCGCGATGGTCGTTGCGAAAAGCCCCTGGTTGTTAAATAATGGGGAGCAAGGACAATTCAGCAGGACCGGCTTCAAGCGAACGATAGCACCATCCCATCACCACGAGGAGAACCTATGTTTACGAATCCCGAACAATTTGCCAACGCAACGAAAGCCCTGTTTGAATTTCAACTTGAAACCTTCAACGCCCTGACCAACCGCGCGGTCCAAGGGGTGGAACAGGTGGTCGCGCTCAACATGTCCACCGCCAAATCGAACGTGGAGGACAGCCTGGCGGCCGGCAAGGCGCTGAGCCAGGCGCAGGATGCCAAGGCCGCCATGGAGCTGGCCGCCGCCCACGTGCAGCCGGGCATGGCCGGCGCGGCCGCGTACAACCAGCAACTGGGCGACATCATCGCCGAGATCCGCGAGGAATTCACGCGCGCGGCCGACGCGCACGTGGCCGAGGCCAAGAGCAACCTGAGCGCGCTGATCTACGACGTGACGAAGAATGTGCGTCCCGGCTCGGAGAACGCCGTGCAGATCGTCAAGACGGCCATCGACAACGCCTTCGCCGGCTACGAGCAGGTGACCAAGGCCACCAAGGAAGCCGTGTCGGCGGTCGAAGCCCAGATCGCCAAGGCTTCGGCCATCGTGGAGCAGAACACCGCCAAGGCCGCAAAAAAATAGCCCGCTCCGCAATTGGGGACGTAACACAATAAGCAATGCGTTACGTCCCCAATTCTTCAATTGTGCTGTGCAAGCGGCGCCGGACGCGATAGACTGTACATAGATACAGTTATTCCGCCGTCCGTCCTCCGCAATGATCAAAGTCCTGGAAAACCCGTTTTACTATCTGGACAACTTCCAGCTTGTCCTGAGCTGGATCGGCGAACGCTACGACGATCTGCTGACGGCCGACGAACGCGCCTTCCTCCATGGTTTCCCCGCCCTGCCCCGGACGGCCCGCGCGCTGTTCGTGCGCATGGTGATGCGCAAGGGCGAGCTGTTCCGCGCCAGCAAGCTGGCCTACGCGGAAATCGGCAACAGCATGGCGGCCGCCGCGCCGCTGGCCGAACAGGGCTGGATCGAGGCCGATCCCGTGCTCACGCTGGAGCAGTTGTTCGAGCTGCTGCAAAAGCCGGAGATCGGCCGCCTGTTCCAGCTCTCGCCGCAGGAAAAGACCCTGCGCAAGGCCGACCAGCTGGAAGCGCTGCGCGCGCGCCATGCGGGCGCCCACCGTTTCTCGGCCTGGCATCCGGACGCCGGCGACCAGGTCTACCACATCGTCACCCAGCCCCTGTGCGACCGGCTGCGCCTGATCTTCTTTGGTAACTTCCACCAGGACTGGACCGAGTTCGTGCTGTCCGACCTGGGCATCTACCAGTACGAGAAGGTGGCGTTCTCGCCGGCCGCGCGCGGCTTCCGCACCCGCCACGATATCGACAACTACCTGCAACTGCACCAGTGCCGCGAGCGCTTCCAGGCCGGCGAGGACGTGGCGGCCGTGCTGGCCGACCTGCCGCCCTGCGCGCCCGACAACGAATGGCTGCACAGCCGGCGCGACCGGCTGCTGTTCCAGTTCGCCCAGCAGCTGGAAAAGCAGCAGGACTGGGCCGCCGCCCACGCGCTGTACGCCGGCTGCACCTACCCCGGCGCCCGCGCGCGCGCCATCCGCGTGCTGGAAAAGGATGGCCGCCACGCGGATGCCTACGCGCTGTTGCAAGCGGCGTGGCGGCAGCCGGAGAGCGAGGCCGAACGGCTGCAACTGCTGCGCATGGCGCCTCGGCTGGCGCGCAGCCTGGGCCACGCCAAACCGGCCGCCGCCGCGCCCGTCCAGCCCCGCCGCATCGACCTGAGCCTGCCGCCGCCGGCTGAACCGAGCTACGTGGAACTGGTGGTGCGCGACCACCTGACGCGCGACGACGCCCCCGTCTACTACGTGGAGAACGCGCTGATCAACTCGCTGTTCGGCCTGCTGTGCTGGGACGCCGTGTTCAGCGCCATCCCCGGCGCCTTCTTCCACCCGTTCCACCGTGGCCCGGCCGACCTGCACAGCGCCGACTTCCAGCGCCGCCGCGCGTCCCAGTTCGCGGCCTGCCTGGCGCAGCTCGACGACGGCAGCTACCGCGCCACCATCGCGCACAACTTCAGCGCCAAGTACGGCATCCAGTCGCCGTTCGTGTTCTGGGAGGCGCTGGACGAGCGGTTGCTGGCCCTGGCGCTGGACTGCATCCCGCCCCGTCATTTGCGGCACGCGTTCGAGCGCATCCTGCAGGACGTCAAGGCCAACCGCAGCGGCTTCCCCGACCTGATCCAGTTCTGGCCGGCCGAGCGGCGCTACGCCATGATCGAAGTCAAAGGCCCCGGCGACCGCCTGCAGGACAGCCAGCAGCGCTGGATCGACTACTGCGCCGCGCACGACATGCCGGTGGCCGTCTGCTACCTCCAATGGGCGCAATGAGCACGGCGGACGCGATGGAGGCGACGGACGCGATGGAGGCGGCGGACGCAATGGAGGCGGTGGCCGCTGTGGACGCTGTGGACGCTGTGGCCGCGACGACCGGGCAGCGCTACACGGTCGCCGTGCGCGCGCTGTGCGAGTTCACGGCCAAGGCGGGCGACCTTGATCTGCGTTTCACACCCGCGCCCACGGCGCAGGAAGGCATCGCCGGCCACGCCGTGGTGGCCGCGCGCCGCGACGACGATTACCAGCGCGAGCTGCCGCTATCGGGCGACCACGGCCCGCTGCGCGTGCGCGGGCGCGCCGATGGCTACGATCCGCGCCGCCGCCAGCTGGAGGAAGTGAAGACCTATCGCGGCGACCTGGCGCGCATGCCGGACAACCACCGCCAGCTGCACTGGGCCCAGTTGAAGATCTACGGCCACCTGCTGTGCCGCGAACGGGGGCTGGAACAAGTGCGCCTGGCCCTGGTCTATTTCGACATCGCCAGCCAGAAGGAAACCGTGCTGCACGAGGACCACACGGCCACCGGGCTGCAAGCCTATTTCGAGCAGCAGTGCGGCCTGTTCCTCGCCTGGGCGCGGCAGGAACTGGCGCACCGCGCCGAACGCGACGCCCAGCTCAAGGCCATGCGCTTCCCGCACGCCACGTTCCGTCCCGGCCAGCGCCAGCTGGCCGAAGCCATGTACAAGGCCAGCAACCGCGCCTGCTGCCTGCTGGCGCAGGCGCCAACCGGCATCGGCAAGACCGTGGGCAGCCTGTTCCCCATGCTCAAGGCGAGCGCCGAACACGGATTGGACAAGGTGTTCTTCCTGGCCGCGAAGACGCCGGGCCGCCAGATGGCGCTGGACGCGGCGGCCATGCTGCGCCGCGCCGCGCCGCTGCTGCCGCTGCGCACGCTGGAGCTGGCGGCCCGCAACACGGCCTGCGAGCATCCGGAACTGGCCTGCCACGGCGAATCGTGTCCGCTGGCACGCGGCTTCTACGACCGCCTGCCCGCCGCCCGCGCCGCCGCGCTGCAAGTGGCCACGCTGGACCGGGCCGCGCTGCGCGAGGTGGGCCTCGCGCACCAGGTCTGCCCCTACTACCTGGGCGCCGAGATGGCGCGCTGGGCCGACCTGGTGGTGGGCGACTACAACTACTATTTCGACGCCGGCGCCATGCTGCATGGCCTCACGCAGATGCACGGCTGGAAGGTCAATGTACTGGTGGACGAGGCGCACAACATGGTGTCGCGCGCCCGCGCCATGTATTCGGCCGAACTCGAACACGCGTCCCTGCGCATGCTGCGCAAGGTCGCGCCGGCGGAACTGAAAAAGCCGCTGGACCGCCTGCACCGCCAGTGGAACGCGCTGGAAAAGGAGCAGCAGGAAGACTACCAGGCCTACCCCGGCCTGCCGGACAAATACATGGCGGCCCTGCAGGGCGTGGCCGGCGCCATCACCGACCACATGGCCGACCATCCGGGCCACGTGGACCCGGAGCTGCAATCGTTCTACTTCGATGTACTGCAATTCACGCGGCTGGCCGACACCTTCGGCGACCATTCGCTGTTCGACATCGCCCAGGGCGGCCCGGCCGGGCGCAACGCGAGCCACAGCAACTCCGTTCTCTGCATCCGCAACATCGTGCCCGCCCCGTTCCTCAAGCCGCGCTTCGAGGCCGCCCACACCGTCGCCCTGTTCTCGGCCACCCTCAGCCCCTGGAACTATTTCAGCGACACGCTGGGCATGCCCGCCACCACGGCCTGGGTGGACGTGGAATCGCCGTTCGCGGCCGAACAATTGTCGGTGCGGGTGGCCGGCCACATCTCGACCCGCTACCAGCACCGGCGCCAGTCGCTGGCGCCGATCGCGGCGCTGATGGAGGCGCAGTACCGCAGCCAGCCCGGCAACTACCTGGCCTTCTTCAGCAGCTTCGATTACATGGAGCAGGCGGCCACGCTGTTCGCCGAACGCTGCCCGGACGTGCCGCAGTGGCGCCAGGCGCGCCGCATGGACGAGGCGGAACGGGCGCAATTCCTGGAGCGCTTCGCGCCCGACAGCGTGGGCATCGGCTTCGCCGTGTTGGGTGGTGCGTTTGGTGAAGGGGTGGACTTACCGGGTGCGCGCCTGATCGGCGCCTTCATCGCCACGCTGGGCCTGCCGCAAATTAATCCCGTCAACGAGCAGATACGGGTGCGCATGCAGGCCACGTTCGGCGCCGGCTACGACTACACGTATCTGTATCCGGGCATCCAGAAGGTGGTGCAGGCGGCGGGCCGCGTGATCCGCACCCAGACCGACCAGGGCACCGTGTTCCTGATCGACGACCGTTTCGGCCGGCCGGAGATCCAAGCCCTGCTGCCAGGCTGGTGGCACATCGAGCGGACCGCGCCGCCCGCCATCACGCCCGGCTGACGCTTGCGTAGGGCCAGCCCGACAGAGACAGGCCCCAGCCCAGCTGGCGGCGGATTTCGTGCGGCGAAGGCGGTGGTTTGGCATCACGCGAGCGGCGCTCCAGGTAGGCGCGCACGAGGTATTTGGATGGATGGTTGGATTGAACCATGATGCCCTCGCATTGGTAGCGTTGTTGGTGCCGGGGACTCGGGGCGCCCGGCCAACCCGCCGGTGGTGCCGGATCCTTGTCGGTATCGCCCCACCAGGCAATTCATCATATGCCCGCGCCGCGCGTGCACACTGTACGCTCACGCACACACGCCGCCGCGCGGCGCGGCGCGGCGCGCGCCACGCTCACAGTTTTTGCTGGAGGAAGTCGAGGAAGCAGCGGATGCGCTGCGACAACTGCGTGTTGCGGTAGTAGACGGCGTGGATCTGCTGGCGGTGGCCCGTGTAGCTGCCCACCAGCACCTTGACCAGGCGCCCGGCCTCGATGTCGGCGCGGGTCATGAACTCGGCCAGACAGGCGATGCCCTGGCCGGCCAGCGCCAGCTGGCGCAGCGTCTCGCCGCTGGTGGCCGTCATGGTGGGCGTGATGTCGAGGCTGTTGCCGCCGGCGTGGCGCAGCGGCCAGTGGTTGTCCGCCGCGTTGTGCGCGTAGCCGAGCAGGACGTGGCCGGCCAGTTCCTCCGGCGAGGCGGGGATGCCATGCGCGTTCAGGTAGGCCGGGCTGGCCAGCAGGTACAGCGGGCTGGAGCCGAGCGCATGGGCGTGCAGCGTCGTGTCGGCCACGGTGCCGACGCGGATCGCGATGTCGGTGCGCTGCTCGATCAGGTCGTCGAGCTGGTCGTTGCTGCTCAATTGCAGCCGGATCTCCGGGTACATGGCGCGAAACGCCGCCACGTGCGGCACCACGCAGTGCAGCATGAACGGCGAAGCGGCGTCCACGCACAATCGCCCGGCCGGTTTTTGCTGGCGGATGCGGATCGCCTCCTCGGCCTCCTCCATGGCGGCCAGGATGTTGCGTGCCCTGTCCAGGAACAGCTGCCCTTCCTCGGTCAGCTCCATGCGGCGCGTGGTGCGCGTGAGCAGCGAGGTGGCCAGCTTGTCTTCAAGGCGCGACAGCGCGCGGCTGACGCCGGAGGTGGTCTGCCCGAGGTGGACCGAGGCGGCGCTCAGGGTGCCGCTGTCGATCACGGCGACGAAGGTTTTCAAATCGTCGGAATGGATATCCAAAATAGTCCCGCGTGGTGAGGTCGTTGAAACGCACCACCGTCACGCCACATACAGCAGCACCGCGCCGAAATGGCACATGCTGCCGCCAAGGACGAACAGGTGCCAGACGCCGTGCCCATGGCGCAGCTTGTGATCGGTGGCATAAAATCCAATGCCGCCCGTGTACAGCAGGCCGCCGGCGGCCAGCCACAGGAAACCGTTCCAGCCCAGCGCGGCGACCAGCGGCCGCACGCCGATCACGCTCAGCCAGCCCATCAGCACGTAGATCAGCAGCGACAGCACGCGCGCCCCGCGCGCATACCACAGCTCCTGCACGATGCCGATCGCCGCCAGCGTCCACACGGCGCCGAACAGCCACCAGCCCCACGGTCCGCGCAGGCTCACCAGCGTGAACGGCGTGTAGCTGCCCGCGATCAGCAGGTAGATGGCGCAGTAGTCGAGCCGGCGCAGCCACTGCTTGGCCGGACCGCGCACGCTGTGGTACAGGGTCGAGGCCAGGTACAGCGTCAGCAGCGAAGCCACATAGACGCTGAAGCTGACCACCTTCCAGGGATCGCCGCTGCGCACCGCCATGGCGATCAGCAGCGTGCCGCCGACGGCCGCGAGCGCGGCGCCCACGGTGTGGGTGATGCTGTTGAAGCGTTCTCCGTAGTACATGAACTGGTTCCGATGCGGGCCGGGGACCGCAAAGCGTGCGGCGACATCCCGCATTCTAGCCCTCGGCCAGCCTCGCCGTCTTGACATGGCATAGGTTCGAGCCCGCTTTAGTGGTCCCCCACTACCGGCCGCGATACCAGACGAACATTGGTAAAAACGCAATCCTAGCACAGCATTTTGTTGGCGAGAAGAAATGTTACAATTTTATCGACAATATGAAAAAATTATTGCCGGCGCCGCTGACGATTTCCGCCGCCCAGCCGGCGTGCGTCCGCGCCGGTGTGGTATGGTGCCCCCATGACGCAAGCAACTCCCTATCAGCGCTGCATGGTGATGGCCGGCGGCGGATTCCGTTTCGGCATCTACCTCGGCATGTACGCGGCCGCGCGCCAGGCCGGCTGCGCGCCCGACCTGCTGCTGGCCAGCTGCGGCGGCTCGATCGCCGCCACCATCATCCACCAGCTGCCGGACGACGCCGCCCGGCGCGCCTGGCTCACCTCGCGCGCCATGTACCGCTTCTGGTGCGAGCTGAGGTCGGCCCAGCACGCGGGCATGGCCGGCACGTTGCTGGGCGCGGCCCGGCGCAAGCTGTCGGCGGCGCGCGCGCCCGTCATTCCCGACCTGTTCCGCGACTACCTGTTCGAGATCCCGCCCGCCCTGCCGTTCCCGCCCGTCACCGGCACCCCGGCGGTGGACGTGGCCATCATCGGCGGCAAGCTGCTGTTCGGTCCGGACGACGTGGGGCGGCCGCGCGGCCAGCGCAAGCTGTTCGCGGAAACCGTGTTCTGCGGCCCGCGCGCGGCCGCCCTGCTGGACGGCATGGCCTCGCCCCTGAGCGATCCGCGCTGGGGCGAGCACGCGGTGGCCGACACGCTGCAGACCGACGGCACCGTCCCGCTGACGGAAGCGGCCCGGCTGTCGATCGCCGACATGATTTATTTCCGCTGCCAGCATCACGGCGGCCACGATTACATCGGCGGCGTGCTCGACCTGTTCCCGATCGAGATCGCGCGCCGCCTGGCCGGCCACGTGGCCATCGAATACAAGGAAGCGTTCGACCAGGCGTTCGCCATCCCCGCCTGGCGCGCCGTGCTGGGCCTGGACGGCAACGAGCGGCTGCGCTACGCCAACAGCCACCCGGCCGACGTGCGCATCGACGCCTCGGACGTGTCGCGCGCGCTGGCGCGCCAGCAGATGCAGAAGAAGCTGGATTGGCGCCGCAACCGCATCCGGCTCGTCATGCCGCGCGACTACGCCACCTTCGTCCAGCACATGAACGACCAGTGGCAGTATGGCTACGAGCGGGCCATGGAAGCCTATGGCCGGCCGCCGGGCGCGCAGCCCGCGTTCCGCCGCAGCAACCGCCATACCGAGGCGCGGCGCGGCGCCTGAGGCTGCCCCGTTGCTTGCAGCACGCAAGCGGCGATATCAAAAAAGCATGACAAAAATTCCATTCTTTGAAATAATGCACTGTCTTTTTGACATTGTTTTAAATTCAATTTTGGGGATATGATATGAAGAAACTCAAGCTCTTGCTGGGCAGTGCCCTGCTGGCCGCCTTCGCCGCACCGAGCCAGGCCGCCGACTTCAACTTCAGCGGCACCATCCGCTACCAGAAGGACGTGATCCAGATCCCGTTCACGCTGCTGCAGGACGCCACCAATGTCAAAGTGTGGACCGACTCCTACCTGCACGGCGTCAATTTCGACCCGATCACGGCGGTCTGGAAAGACGGCGCCCTGGTCGGCCAGAACGACGATGCCGACGACATCGCCCCCGGCCAGACCGTGTTCGACTCGGGCCTGAAGTTCGACACGCTGGCGGCCGGCAACTACCTGTTCACCATCGCCGCCTACAACAACTGGGCCAACGGCAACCAGCTGAGCCAGGGCTTCCGCTTCGACAATGACGACGCCATCCCGCTGGCCAACTGGGACCAACCGGCCAGCCACCGCGGCATGGGCCCGAACTGGAGTGTGCACCTGAGCGGTGTGGACGGCGCCACCCCGCCGCCGGTGCCGGAACCGGAAAGCTACGCCATGCTGGCGGCCGGTCTCGGTCTGCTGGCCTGCGTCGCCCGCCGCAAGAACAAGGCGTAAGCCGCGTCAGCGCGCAATGGCGCCACGCTCATTTATCGCGGTCTGCGATAAATCGGGCCTGGCGCCATTTTTATTTGATGAATGGCGTGGACCGCGTCAGCGGCACAATTGCGCCCACGATGCATCGAATTCGGCCGGCGCCACGTCCTGCGCCAACAGGGTCAGGTCGCGCGCGACCGATATGTAGCGCTGGAAACCGATGTAGCCGCCGAACGCATCCTTGGCGTTCACTTCGCCGCACGGCGCGCCTTTTTTACCGATGAACTGGTTGCGGAACTGGGCCGACGAGGGTTCCAGCACCTTTTCCTTCACGTATTTTTCACCGAGACTGGTCAGCGTGGCCGCCGATTCCTGCTGGCGTTGCGCTTCGGACTTGCCGCAGCCGGCCACGCTCGCGCACACGAACACGGCCAGCCACACGGCCGATAGCTTGTTCATAATCTTCCATCCTGATGTGTTTCGCATAGTTTTAGTGCATTATCGGTCAAAATCGCGCGGTCTGCATGGATTCATTGTCAAAGTGAAATTTTAATAGAATTGACATCCCCGCCCCGTCCAACTATTCAGAACCGGATCCGGGGCCGCGTCCAAGCGATTGGACGGCAGCGCCGGCAGCCGGCGACGGCAGCGGGAAAAAACCGTTTAATTACAAGACCTTGCCAACCAGCCCAAGGCAGGCATACGCAGGCATGCGGTTTGCTAACCAGACAAGTTGTCCGGGGCGCCACGCCACCGGCCGATAGCAAAGCCACGGCGGAAGCGTTTCCCCGACCTGTCCATAACGCGCCAGCGACGCGCGTTGTTGACACGAATGAAATCGCTTCCCACAATGTGAATTTGTGACCACCTACTATAACGGAGAACACATGCTGCATCGCACACCCAAGCCCTTTCTGACCGTCGTCTTCGCCTTTGTCGTCCTGCTCGCCGGCAACGCGCGGGCCGACACGGCCGCGCCGCACCTGGCCAACGTCACCATCCTCGCCACCGGCGGCACCATCGCCGGCTCGGGCAGCACCACCACCACCACCATCGGCTACACGGCCGCCACGGTCGGCGTCAACAGCCTGATCCAGGCGGTGCCGGAACTGAACAAGGTGGCCCATGTGACGGGCGAACAAGTGTTCCAGATCGCCAGCGAAAACATGAACAATGAATACTGGCTCACGCTGGGCAAACGCGTGAACGAACTGCTGGCGCGCCCGGACGTGGACGGCATCGTCATCACCCACGGCACCGACACGCTGGAGGAGACGGCCTACTTCCTCGACCTGGTGGTCAAGAGCCACAAGCCGGTGGTGCTGGTGGGCGCCATGCGCCCCAGCACGGCGCTGTCGGCCGACGGCCCCATCAACCTGTACAACGCCGTGCTGCTGGCGGCCAGCCACGAGGCCGTCGGCCAGGGCGTGCTGGTGGCCATGAATGACCAGATCCACGCCGCGCGCGACGTCACCAAGACCAACACCTCCACGCCGGACACCTTCAAGACCACGGAACTGGGCATGCTCGGCTACATCCAGGGCAACCACCCCTACTTCTACCACCGCGCCATGCGCAAGCACACGGCCGACACCGAGTTCGACATCAGCAAGCTGCAGAGCCTGCCGCAAGTGGACATCGTGTACGGCTACGCCAACATGGGTCCGGCCGCGCTGAACGCCTTCGTGGCCGGCGGCGCCAAGGGCATCATCCACGCCGGCGTGGGCGACGGCAGCCTGGCCAACAAGGTCAAGCCTGCACTGGTGGCGGCCCGCAAACAGGGTGTGGTGATCGTGCGCGCCAGCCGCGTCGGCCAGGGCATCGTGGCCCGCAACGGCGAAGCCAACGACGATGAACTGGACTTCGTGGCGGCCGACACGCTGAACCCGCAGAAGGCGCGCATCCTGCTGATGCTGGCCCTCACGCGCACCAGCGACAGCAAGGAAATCCAGCGTATCTTCTACACCTACTGATCGCGCCCGGGACGCCGGCCTCCGGCGTCCCTCTCCACCTTGCCGGTCTCCGGCGTCCCTCTCCACCTTGCCGGACCCCGGCGTCCCTCTTCACCGTGCCGGCTTCCGGCGCGCCACTTCAACGCGCGGCCCGGTTCAGGGCCAGGACGGACGCGCCATGCGGAACAGCGCATCGGCGCCGATTTCAAAATAATCGGCCGGGCCGCCGCCGCGCAGGATGGGCCGCGCGGCGGCCGTGTCGTACACCCCATCGACCAGCAGGGGGCGCGCGATGTGCACGCCCACCACCTCGCCGAGCACCAGCCAGGTCGGCACGGCGCCGCCATCGGCCCGCGTCAGCTGGATGATCTGCGTCTTGCGGCATTCGAACGCCACCGGGCTTTGCGCCACGCGCGGCACTTGCACCAGCCGCGACGGCGCCGCCGCGAGACCCGCCAGGTCGAATTCGTCGACCTCGGCCGGCGCCGCCGCGCAGCTGGCGTTCATGGCCTCGGCCAGCGGCCGTGTCGCCAGGTTCCACACGAATTCCCCCGTCTCCTCGATATTGCGCAGCGTGTCCTTGCGGCCGATGCTGGCGAAGCCGATGATGGGCGGCGTGTAGTTGAAGGCGTTGAAAAAACTGTACGGCGCCAGATTGCGCTGTCCGGCCGCGCTACAGCTGGCGATCCAGCCGATGGGACGGGGACCGACGATGGCGTTGAACGGGTCGTGCGGCAGGCCGTGGCCGAGCGCGGGCTGATAGAAATGCATGGAGTCGGGAGGCGTCATGGATGGTCGCATAAGCAGGCGTTGGCCTGACTGTCGCATTTTCGCACATGGCGGGCCCCGGACCGGGCCACGACATGGCGATTTTGCCTCATACAAACGCAACGGAAACAATTTATACAAATAAGTGATTGCGAGTCAATTGTGCGCGGCATAGGATCAACGGACGGACGGCCCCTCCGCGCACCCCGCGTGACGGCCAGCCATACCCTCACTCACCGATCAGCCCCATGTCGCTCGCGCTTACCTTCCACCCCCTCGCCAAACCGCCCACCAAACTGTTGCACAGCATGCGTCGCGACGCCGGCTGGCCCGAAACCACCGCTGCCGACCATGCCCAGCCCCATCCGATGGGACGGGTGCAGTGGGTCAGCGTGGAAAGCGCCAGGACCACGATCGCCATCGCCCGGCTGGAACTGGCCCCGCCCGAATTCTGCTACGTGGCCGACCTGATCGTCGCCAGCAAGCACCGGGGCCAGGGCGTGGGCCGCTGGTTCCTGCGGCACATCGAACAGTATTGCCTGGACCTGGGCATACGGCGGCTGCTGCTGCAGGCGGCGCCCGACACCGAGCGCTTCTACGCCACCCTGCTGTTCGCGCCCGACGCGCGCGCGCCCGGCTTCCTGAAGAAGGAACTCAATCCCTTCCAGCGCAAGAGCTTCATCGCGCCCACCGCCCGCATGCGTCCCTGAACGCGGCTAATCGCCGAGGCAAATCCCCAGGTCGCGCGCGGTGCGCACCGTGTCGCCATCGAGCGGCACGTTCTTCATGCGGCCCGCCACCTGCGCCAGCGGCACGTATCGCATATTCGGATAAGCCAGCGACACCATGACGCCGGACTGCCCCGCGTCCAGCGCCCGCACGGCCGCCGCGCCGAAGCGCAGGGCCGCCAGCCGGTCGAACGCGCTCGGGCTGCCGCCGCGCAGCAAGTGTCCGAGCACGACGGCGCGCGCATCCTTGCCGGTGCGCGCCTGCAGCTCGCGCGCCACGTGCTCGCCGGCCCCGCCCAGCCGTTCGGCGTGGCCGGCCACGGCCGGCGCCAGCACGTCGCGCGCGCCGCCGGCCGCCTGCGCGCCCTCGGCCACCACCACGATCGAGTAACTGTGGCCGGCCCGTTCCCGGGCCGTGATGGCGGCCGCCACCCGTTCCAGGTCGTAGGGTATCTCGGGCAGCAGGATGGCGTGCGCGCCGCCGGCGATGCCCGTGTGCAGCGCGATCCAGCCGGCATACCGGCCCATCACCTCCACCACCATCACGCGCTGGTGGCTCTCGGCCGTGCTGTGCAGCCGGTCCACGCATTCCGTGGCGAAGGCGACGGCCGTGTCGAAACCGAAGGTGGTGGTGGTCTGGTCCAGGTCGTTGTCGATGGTCTTGGGCACGCCCACCACGCGCAAGCCCTTGCGCGCCAGCGCGTCGGCGATGGTGAGCGAGCCGTCGCCGCCCACGGCCACCAGCGCGTCGATGCCCTCGCGCGCGAACCAGGCCAGCAGCTCGTCGCTGCGGTCCACTTCCAGCACCGAGCCGTCGGCCTGCGTGGTGGGGAAGCTGAGCGGGTTGCCGCGGTTGGTGGTGCCCAGCATGGTGCCGCCCAGGTGGGCGATGCCGCGCACCCGTTCGGCCATCAGGCGCAGCACGCCGCCGTCCGGATAGCGTTCGGGGCACAGGATGCCGTTGTAGCCGTCGCGGATGCCCACGCATTCCCAGCCCCGCTCCAGCGCCGCCAGCACGGTGGCGCGGATCACGGCGTTCAGGCCGGGCGCGTCGCCGCCGCCGGTGTTGATGGCGATGCGGCGTATCGGTGATGACATGACGTTCTCCTGCGGACGGGTTGATGGCGACGGGTTGAAGGTATTAGTCACGCAGTATCCGCGCCGGGCATGGCCGCGTCAACCGCGCCGCCTCAGAACAGGGTTTGCTGGCGGCTGGTCAGGCTGCTGAAGTCGTCGTCGAGGAACGGCAGGATGGCGTCGGCCACCGGCTGCAACTGGCGCGCCAGATAGTGCTCGTAGTCGATGGCGGCGCGCCTTGCCTCCAGCGGTTCCGGGCCGGCCACCGTCATCACGTAGCGGATCCAGCCGCCGCGCTGGTATTGCAGCGGGCGGCCGTGCTGGCGGTTGTACTCGTCGGCGCTGCGCGCCGCGCGCACGTGGGGCGGCACGTTGCGCTCGTAATCCTCCAGCGGGCGGCGCAGGCGCTTGCGGTACACCAGCAGGTGGTCGTACTCGCCGCTGACGGTGCGCAGCGCGTAGTCGCGCACATAGTCGCGGTAAGGCTGACCCTTGAAGATGCGCTCGTACAGCCCTTGCTGGAACTGCTGCGCCAGCGGGGTCCAGTCGGTGCGCACCGTCTCCAGCCCCTTGTAGACCATCCGGTCGCCGCCGCCGGCGTCCGTCACCAGGCCCGCGTAGCGCTTCTTGCTGCCCAGGTCGGAGCCACGGATGGTGGGCATGAGGAAGCGCCGGTAATGGGTCTCGAATTGCAGCTCGAGCGCGCTGGCCAGGCCGAATTGCTCGCGCAGGTGCGCGCTCCACCACTGGTTGACGTGGTCCACGAGCGCGCGCCCGATCTCGCCCGCGCGCGCGTCGTCGTGCGCCTTGCCCAGCCAGACGAAGGTGGAATCGGTGTCGCCGTAGATGACCTGGTAGCCCCGCGCCTCGATCAGTTCGCGCGTGCGGTGCATGATCTCCTGGCCACGCAAGGTGATCGAGGAGGCCAGGCGCGGATCGAAGAAACGGCAGCCGCTGGAACCGAGCACGCCGTAGAAGGCGTTCATGATGATCTTGAGCGCCTGCGACAAGGGCTTGTTGTGCTCGCGCTTGGCCGCCTCCCTGCCCTGCCAGATCTGGTTGACGATGGCCGGCAGGCAGTGGCGTTCGCGCGAAAAACGGGCGCCGCGGAAGCCGGGCACGGTGTCCGCTTCCGCCGGCGCGCGCATGCCCTCCACCAGTCCCACCGGGTCGATCAGGAAGGTGCGGATGATGGACGGGTACAGGCTTTTGTAGTCGAGCACCAGCACGGAATCGTACAGGCCGGAGCGGGAATCCATGACGTAGCCGCCGGGACTGTTCTCGCCGACCACGTCGCCGAGGTTGGGCGCCACGTAGCCCTGGCGGTGCATCATGGGCAGGTACAGGTGCTCGAACGCGGCCACGGAACCGCCGCTGCGGTCGGTCGCCAGCCCCGTCACGCTGGCCCGCTCGAGCAGGAAGGTGAGCAGCTCGGTGTGGGCGAAAATGCGCGTGACCAGTTCGCAGTCGTGCAGGTTGTAGCGGGCCAGGGCCGGCTTGTCCTCGGCGAAGCGGCGCTCGATCTCCGCCATGCGCTGGTAGGGGTTGTCGATATCCTTGCCTTCGCCGAGCAGCGTCTGCGCCACATATTCGAGGCTGAAGGACGGGAAGCTCCAGGTGGCCGATTTGAGCGCCTCGATGCCGTCGATGATGAGCCGCCCGGCGGCCGCCGCGAAGTAGTGCTGCTGGCCGCCGCCGTGCTCGCGCCACTCCATGGCGCTGCCGTCGCGCCCGAACAGCAGCGGCACCTGCAGGCGCTCGGCGTGTTCGCGCAGCACGCGCAGGTCGAACTGCACCAGGTTCCAGCCGATGATGGCGTCCGGGTCGTGCGCGGCCAGCCATGCGTTGAGGCGTTCCAGCATCTGCGCGCGGCTGTCGCAGTAGTCGAGCGCGAAATCGCGCGGCCCGTCGACGCCGTTCGGCGGCCCCAGCATGTAGACCTGGCGCCGGCCGCAGCCTTCGAGCGCGATCGAGTACAGGTCGCCGCGCGAGGTCGTCTCGATATCGAGCGACACCATGCGCAGCGCGGGCCGGTAGCCGGGCGCCGGCTTCAATACACAGTCCAGCAGGAGGCCGGCGCCATCGGGGCCGGGCTGGCCGCTGAACGCCACGGGCGCCGTGATGAAGCGCTCCATCAGGTAGCGTTCGGGCGGCCGGATATCGGCCTCATACACGTCCACGCCGTGCGCGCGCAGCCGCTTCTCCACCTTGAGCAGCTGGCGGTACTGGCGGCAGTACAGGCCCAGCACCGGGCGGCTGTGGAAGTCGCTGAGCGACAGTTCGCGCAGTTCGCAACCGCGTTCCGCTTGCAGCAGCAGTTCGGCCTGCGCGCGCTGTTCGGCCGGCACGAACGCCACCGCGCGCTGCACGGGCAGGCGCAACCGGCGCGGACCCCGGTCGGTGGCCAGCCAAAATTCAACCTCGGTACCGGCCGCCGTATCGCGCCAGTGCCGGGTCAACACGAAGCCCTGCTCTTCTTGCACCACCTGCCTACCCTTATCCAGACTCAGAACGCCGCCGCGCGGCATCCCACACTGTACCAGCCGGGCGGCGAAAACTCATCCTAGGCGGCGCGGGCGGTCATCTGATCCAATGACTTCTGGTACAGGCCGGCCACCAGATTGGCCTGGGTGACCATGCCGCGCAGGCGGTTCGCCGTGTCCACCACGGGCAGATGGTGGTGGCCGTAACTGGCGAACATGGGCACGAGTTCGGAGATCGGTTGCAGCAGATGGGCCGTCTTGACCTCGCTGCTCATGACGTCGCGCACCAGCACGCGCGGCCGCAGCCGCACCGTGCCCGGCAGCTCGGCGCTCGCATGGGCGTGGGCGTGCACCACGAAATCCGTCTGCGTGACGATGCCGATCACGCGCTGCTCATCGTCGACGACGGGCAAGGCCTTGATCTGGTGCTCGCGCAGCAGGTTCCAGGCCGCGTCGGCCGTCGTCTCGGGCCGCACCGTGCGCGCCGCCGTCGTCATCACGTCGGCGCAGAACAGGTTTTCCATGTGCCGGCGGTAGGCGCGGATCTCCACTTCGTTGAACAGCGTCTGCAAGTCCTCGGCTTCCACGTCGAGCATTTCGCCATGCTGGGCCAGGGCTTCCTCCAGGTCGGCCCGCGTGAAGCCGGTGCGGCGCGCCGGCGCGGCGTTGGCGGCCGCGCGGTGCGGATAGCGGTGGCCGGTCAGCCGGTGGTACACGAGGGCGCTGACCAGCAGGGCCACGGAATTGAGGCCGACCGGCGCCAGCACGAAGCCGTACCCCAATCCGTGGACGGTGGTGCCCCCCAGCACGGCCGTGAGCGCGACGGCGCCCGATGGCGGATGCACGCAGCGCAGATAGAACATGGCGGCGATCGCCAGCGGCACGGCCATCGTGGCCGCGACCATGGAGTCGCCGACGGCGCGCACGCAGGCCACGCCCACCAGCGCCGACACGAGGTTGCCGCCGATGATGGACCACGGCTGCGACAGCGGGCTGGCCGGCACGGCGAACAGCAGCACGGCCGAGGCGCCCATGGGCGCCAGCAGCAAGGGCAGGCTGCTGTTGGCGCCCACGGCGAGCCGGGTCAGGCCGGCCGTGAGGGCGATGCCGATCAGCGCGCCGAGGCAACTGCGCAGCCGTTCCTTGTTATTGAGATGGATGGCGGCGGGGGTGAGACTGAAAAACCATTTTCTAACCGAAGACACAACAAAACCTTTACGCGGACAGACGATCATCAGCGATGGCGGCAAGCCGCCATCGCCCAAGTGGGGAGGAAACTGGAGCCGGGCGCGGGGGCGGCGCGGACTCAGGAAAGGCGGCGGTATCCGCCCGTGATGCCTTCCCTGGAAAATACCCATTGCCACAACTGGATATCGCGCGCCCGGAACGCGCCGGCGCACGACAGCAGGTAGTAGCGCCACATGCGGTGGAAGCGCTCGCCCAGCTGGGCCGCGAAACGGGGCCAGGCCGCCTCGAAATTGTGGTACCAGGCCATCAGCGTCTTGTCGTAATCGGCGCCGAAGTTGTGCAGATCCTCGGCCACGAACAAGCCGTCCGCCGCGTCGCCGATCTGGCCGATCGACGGCAGCGCGCCGTTGGGGAAGATGTATTTGTCGACCCACGGATCGGGCACCGAGGCGCGCACGTTCTTGCCGATGGTGTGCAGCAGGAACAGGCCGTCGTCCTTCAGGCAGCGGTGCGCCACCTCCATGTAGGTGCGGTGGTTCTTGTGGCCGACGTGCTCGAACATGCCGACACTGACGATGCGGTCGAAGCGCTCGTTGAGCTCGCGGTAATCCTGCAGCCGGTACTCGACCGGCAAGCCCAGGCTATGCTCCCTGCCCCACTGCGCCTGCTCGCGCGAGATGGTGACGCCCACGCAGCTGACCTGGTAATACTCGGCAGCGAAGCGCATGAAACTGCCCCAGCCGCAACCGATGTCGAGCACCTTCATGCCGGGCCGCAGGTCGAGCTTGCGGCAGATGAGGTCGAGCTTGTCCTCCTGCGCGGCCGTCAGCGTCTTGGCGCCCTTCCAGTAGCCGCAGGTGTAGGTCATGCGCGGATCGAGCATGGCCGCGTAGAACTCGTTACCGAGGTCGTAATGGACCTTGCCGACCTGCCAGGCGCGCCGGCGCGTCTGCAAATTGAGCAGTTTCGCGCTCAGGGCGTGCACCAGCAGGCGCACGGGTTTGACCTGCTGATCGAGCCGCGCCCGCAGCAAGCGGCAAAAAAATTCATCGAGCCGTTCCGCCTCCCATGCGCCGTCCATATAGGCTTCCCCCAGGCCCAGGTTGCCCTGGTCGAACACGCGTTCCAGCACGCCTTTGCCGCGTAGCTGGATGTCCCACGGGGCATTGCCGTTGATGGCGATGCCAGCCGTGGCCAGCAGGCTGGCGGCGGTGTCGTAGAGCCGGGAGTTGGGGAAGAAGGGATCGGAACTGGATGAACGGAGTGCGGTGGACGAAATCTGATTCATAAGCCTGATAAGTGGACAAGCGCGGCGCCGTGACGGCGGCCGGCCCTGCGGTACATCATCCATCTGACACGACGGAAGCCAAGAGGTGACGCGCGGTTATGTTCTGATACGGCAAAGCCGGTCTGAACGGGAGGAAACAGTGTCGCACCCACAAGGTTTCTTGACTAATGAAAAATTCTGGCAATTCATATCAAAAAAATGTTTTTGAAATTGCCTGGACTGCGCCCGCCTGGCGCGGGCGGGCCCGCTCAGGCGTCGTCCAGCGTGTCGCCGCAGGGCATGGCGGCCGGACGGGGGCCGATGGTGTGCTGGAGGCTGGCGCGGTCCGTGCTGGCGACCACGGCCCGCATGGCGTCGCGCACCCGGTCCAGCGTGGCGCTGTCGCGCTGGCTGGCGTAGACCACGTAGGCCGAGTGGGAGAATTCTGGCGTGTCGCGCACGCGGCGCAGGCGGCCGTCCGCGATGAATTGGCGGGCCATGCTGGCCCGGAAATAGCCGGCCCCGCCCACGCTCAGCAGATAGGTCATGGCCAGCGGCCCCAACGAGATCGACATGGGCGGCATGCTCAGTTCCGGGTGGGCCGCCTCATGGTTGATGGAAAACTGCGGCCCCCAGTCCACGTAGATGTAGCGCTCGGGATCGACCTTGCCGTCGGCGTCCGTGGTCACCATGATCAGCTTTTCCTCAAGCAGCAATTCCGACACGAGGCCGGCGCGCGGACGCGGGTTGTACAGCACGGCGATGTCGAGCGAGCCGTCCTGCACCCGGTCCAGCAGGCGGCCGGCCATCGCCACCTCGGATCGGATCGACACCTCGGGATGGCTGCGGTTCATCCACACCAGCCAGTCGGCCAGGAACGGATGCCACAGGCTCAGCTCGGTGCCCACGCTCACGCCCACTTCCCTGCCGGCCGGCAAGGCGATCTGGCGCCGCGCGCGTTCCCACACCTGCACCAGCGCATGGGCGTGACTCATGAATTGCTCGCCCGCGGTAGTGAGCCGGGCGCCGGCCTTGTTGCGCACGAACAGGCGCTGGCCCAGCTGCTCCTCGAGCGTGCGGATGCGGGCGCTGACGGCCGTCTGCGTCAAATGCATGCGCTGCGCCGTCTGGATGAAGCTGCCGTTGGCGGCCACTTGAAGAAAGGTTCGTGCCAGGTTGATATCCATGGGCACTATAGTAATGCAAGGAATACTTGTTTGTCCCCAAGCTCGAACGCATGACGTGACGGGGCGGACAAAACGTGTGGCACTGTGCCTGTGGGGATGGCCTGCCCAGCAGGAATCGAACCTGCGACCCTCAGCTTAGAAGGCTGATGCTCTATCCAACTGAGCTATGGGCAGCGCGATGCGGGGTGCGCATGCGAATGCACGCACAAATGAAAAACGGGTTGTCGATGACAACCCGTTTTATACGTTCTTGGTCGGAGTACAAGGATTCGAACCTTGGACCCCCTGGTCCCAAACCAGGTGCGCTACCGGGCTGCGCTACACTCCGATGACGACATCATAACCGCTGACGCCATTTTCGTCAATGTAAGTGTGCGTGATGGATTTTTCAGCGCCCGGCCGCCGCTATCGCGTCAATCCCGGCCGCGTGCTCCGCCAGATATCGCCCTATTCCGGCCTCATTTAAAAAGCCATATTCGGCGCGATGGGCCATATATTTTATGCAGCCGCCCGGCATTAACGATAGAAATATATTTAGTTACATTTTCCCCGATTAATAGCAGAATGACTAGCAATCAGATATTCTTACGCTGCGTGACCGTCCACGAGACGCTACAGGATAATCTCCGCGCACCCGCCGGAGTCGCAGCAGGGGACGAATGGGCACTACTGCCAGAGAGCAGCCGCACACGCTTCTCTCAGTAATACCAAATGACCGCCCGTCGTCAACCAGGCGCGCGCCACACGCGTCTTATTCAGCCGGCCATTCTCAAGGCGCCGGCAGGAATCTTCCCCATCTCGGATGGTGTGAGCGACATCGTTGCTTTTGCTTCAGCAGTTACGCTGCGCTGGTTCGCCCCTGCCTTGCGGAGGCGGACGGAGCTGGCGGGATTCCGGTCGGCCGTTATTTTCCCGCCAGGTCGGCGCACGGCGAATTGATATTCAAATGGAATCGCCGACGATACATAATCGGCATGATCAGGATATTAACCCGTCAGCATCAAAATGATACAAAACCAGAACCCTCCATGCAGAATCAGCATGATGAAGTTTATACCACAAAGAAAGTTCGCCAATATTAACGGATTAAATCAGCGCTAAAAAAAACGGCGCTGTTCAATAAGAAAGAATGGTGAAAATCATGAACAAGTTTATTCTCGCCTCACTGCTCGGCGCGACGTCGCTGGTCGCATTCAGCCAGACCGTCACGCCCGGTGAAACCGTCACGGTGGCCGGCCATGCGCTGCGCATCGACGCGCCCACCCATGTGCGCCTTATGGACCAGGATGAATTCTATCCGTACAAAGCCACTTACACGCTGGCCAACGGCCAGGAGCTGACCCTGACCGCACGCGGCCGCACAATGTTTGCCGAGGTGGACGAACTGGGCAAGCACCAGATCGTGGCCACCGGCGCCCATTCCTTCACGGCGCTGGACCAGCAATTGCAGATGACGATCAATCTGGAGCCCAACGATAACGTCACGGGCGAGCTGTTGATGGTGGTGCCGGAGAGCAGCATCTCCGATGGCACCGTGATCCCGGCCCGCACCGTGTCGCTGGCCGTGCGCTGAACGCGCCACGGTCAGGCGGGCTGGCCGCCTGGCGTCCGGCCCGCATCGCCCTGCACGCCTGATCCCCTCCATGCGCGCAGGGCGGGCCCGGTCTGACGGCCGGGCCGCTGCCCGCCCTTTCCCCGTCCTTCCCCCGCTCAGGCCGCCAGCTGGCTGTCGACCTTGTCGGCGATGCGCTGCGCCATGGCGGCCGCGTCGGCCGCGTTGCGCGCTTCCACCATCACGCGGATCAGCGGCTCCGTGCCCGAGGCGCGGATCAGCACGCGCCCGCTGTCGCCCAGCTCGCGTTCGACCAGTTCCTTCTCGTGCACCATGGCCGCGTTGCGGGTCCAGTCGAAGCCGGGCGCCACACGCACGTTGACCAGCGTTTGCGGGAACAGCACCAGCTCCTGCGCGCACTGTTCCAATGACTTGCCGCTGCGCACCAGCGCCGACAGCACTTGCAGCGACGAAATGATGCCGTCGCCCGTCGTATGCTTGTCCAGGCACAGCAGATGGCCCGAGCCTTCGCCGCCCAGGATCCAGCCCTTCTCCTGCATCACTTCCAGCACGTAGCGGTCGCCCACCTTGGCGCGCGCGAAGCCGATGTTCTTTTCCTTGAACGCCACTTCCAGCGCCATGTTGGTCATCAGTGTGCCCACGGCGCCGGGCACGGGGCCCGTGGCCAGTCGGTCCATCACCATCACGTACAGCAGCTCGTCGCCGTTGTACAGGCGGCCCGTGGCGTCGCACATGATGAGGCGGTCGGCGTCGCCATCGAGCGCGATGCCGAGGTCGGCGCCATGGGCGCGCACGGCGGCCGACATGGCGTCGGGCGCCGTGGCGCCGTGGCCGGCGTTGATGTTGAAGCCGTCCGGCTTGTTGCCGATGGCGATCACTTCCGCGCCCAGTTCATGGAACACGTGGGGTGCGATGTTGTAGGCGGCGCCGTGCGCGCAGTCGACCACGATCTTCAGGCCGCGCAGGTCCAGCTCGTTGGGGAAGGTGCTCTTGCAGAATTCGATGTAGCGGCCCTGGGCGTCGTCCAGGCGCTTGGCGCGGCCCAGCTTCTCGGACGGCACGCACGCCATCGGCAAGTCGAGCGCGGCCTCGATGTCGAGTTCCACGGCGTCGGGCAGCTTGGTGCCCTGGTCGGAGAAGAACTTGATGCCATTGTCCTGGAACGGGTTGTGCGAGGCCGAGATGACGACGCCGGCCTGCAGGCGCAGCGCGCGCGTCAGGTAGGCGATGGCGGGGGTGGGCATGGGGCCGGCCAGCATCACGTCCACGCCGGCGGCCGAGAAGCCGGCCTCCAGCGCCGCTTCCAGCATGTAGCCGGAGATGCGCGTGTCCTTGCCGATCAGCACGGTCGGCTTGCTGCCGCCCGCGCGGGCCTTGGCCAGCACCTTGCCGGCCGCGTAGCCGAGGCGCATGACGAAGTCGGGCGTGATGGGCGCCTCGCCGACGAGACCCCGTACACCATCGGTGCCAAAATATTTGCGTGCCATAGTTATCGTAGTCCTAATTTAAGATTCGTTGAATTTCGTTTATTGCGCCGCCTGCCACACCTTGAGGGCATCGACGGTCTCCGCCACATCATGCACCCGCACGATCAGCGCGCCCTGCGCTACCGCAGCGAGCGCGCCCGCCAGGCTGCCGGCCAGGCGCTGCTCGACGGGCTTGCCCGTCACCGCGCCGATCATGGACTTGCGCGACAGGCCGGCCAGCAACGGCAAGCCCAGCTGTTCGATCAACTGCCCGGTGGCCTTGAGCAAAGCATAATTATGCGCGACAGTCTTGCCAAAACCAAAACCTGGATCGATGCACAACCGGCGCGGGTCGATGCCGGCCGCCGTCAACGCCGCCACCCGCTCGCGCAGGAAGGCCGTCACCTCGGCCACCACGTCGCCGTAGGCCGGTTGCTGCTGCATCGTGTCGGGCGTGCTCTGCATGTGCATGATACACAGCGCGCAGTCACTGTCGCGCACGGCTTCGATGGCGCCCGGCGCGCGGAAGCCGTTGATGTCGTTGATCATGTCGACGCCGGCGATGATGGCTTCGCGCATCACCTGCGGCTTGTAGGTGTCGACCGAGAGGGCCTTGCCGCAATCGCGCAGCGCGTACAGCACCGGCATCACGCGCTGCAGCTCCTGCTCCAGCGGCAGCGCCGGCGCGCCGGGACGGCTCGATTCGCCGCCCACGTCGATGATGTCCACGCCCTGCCCTATCATCTGCTCGGCGTGCGAGACGGCGAACTCGAGCGACTGGTAGTGGCCGCCATCGGAGAAGGAATCGGGGGTGACGTTGAGGATGCCCATCACGCGCGGGCGGTGGCCGTCGCCCGCCAGCGGGAAATTGTAACGGCCGAACTGAAGTTGTTGTCGCATTGAAACTATTGTTGGTGGGCGCCGTGGCGCATAACGAAAAAGGGCGAGGATCGCTCCTCACCCTTTGCTGGTGGTCGTACTGAACGGATCAGGCCGGCGCGGTCACGCTGGGCGTCACGCCGGGGCCGCCATCGCTAGGATGCTTGCGGATGGTCACGCCCGCCTTCGGCGGACGCGGCTCCTGGCCGGCCATGATGTCGTTGATCTGGTCGGCGTCGATGGTCTCCCACTCCATCAGGGCCTTGGTCATCATCTCGACCTGCTCGCGGTGTTCCTCAAGCAGCTTGCGGGCCAGCGAATACTGGGTGTCGAGGATGCTGCGGATCTCGGCGTCGACCTTCTGCTGGGTGGCCTCGGAGATGGTCTTGGAGGCGCCGCCGAAGAAGCCGTCGTTCTGGCTGTCCTCGTACACCATCACGCCCATGCTGTCGGACATGCCGAAGCGGGTGACCATGGAACGGGCCAGCTTGGTGGCGCGCGCGAAGTCGTTCGAGGCGCCGGTCGACATCTGGCCGACGAAGATCTCCTCGGCGATGCGGCCGCCGAACAGGATCGAGATTTCCTCCAGCATCTTGTCCTTGTAGCCGGACAGGTTGTCATGCTCGGGCAACTGCCAGGTCAGGCCCAGGGCCCAGCCGCGCGGCATGATGGTGACCTTGTGCACGGGGTCGGCCTTGGGCAGCAGCTTGGCCACGACGGCGTGGCCGGACTCGTGGTAGGCCGTGTTGCGGCGCTCTTCCTCGCGGATGATCATGGACTTGCGTTCCGGACCCATGAAGATCTTGTCCTTGGCGTCCTCGAAGTCGATCATGTCGACCAGGCGCTTGCTGCGGCGCGCCGCGAACAGGGCCGCCTCGTTGACCAGGTTGGCCAGGTCGGCGCCCGAGAAGCCGGGCGTGCCGCGGGCCAGGATGTCGGCCTTGACGTCGGTGCCGATCGGCACTTTGCGCATGTGCACATTGAGGATCTGCTCACGACCGCGGATGTCGGGCAGGCCCACGGACACCTGGCGGTCGAAACGGCCCGGACGCAGCAGCGCCTTGTCGAGCACGTCGGCGCGGTTGGTGGCGGCGACGACGATCACGCCGGAGCTCGCCTCGAAGCCGTCCATCTCCACCAGCAACTGGTTCAGCGTCTGTTCGCGCTCGTCGTTGCCGCCGCCCATGCCGGCGCCACGGTGGCGGCCGACGGCGTCGATCTCGTCGATGAAGATGATGCACGGCGAATGCTTCTTGGCGTTCTCGAACATGTCGCGCACGCGCGACGCGCCCACGCCGACGAACATTTCCACGAAATCGGAACCGGAGATCGAGAAGAACGGCACCTTGGCCTCGCCGGCGATGGCGCGCGCCAGCAGCGTCTTACCGGTGCCGGGAGGACCGACCATCAGCACGCCGCGCGGGATGCGGCCGCCCAGTTTCTGGAATTTGGTGGGGTCTTTCAGGAAGTCGACGATCTCGTTGACCTCCTCCTTGGCCTCGTCGCAGCCGGCCACGTCGGCGAAGGTCACGGTGTTGTTGGTTTCATCCATCATGCGCGCCTTCGACTTGCCGAAGGAGAACGCCCCGCCCTTGCCGCCGCCCTGCATCTGCCGCATGAAGAAGATCCACACGCCGATCAGCAGGATCATCGGGAACCAGGAGACGAACATTTGCTGCAGGAAACCTGGCTCCTCGGGCGGCTTCACGTCGAAGCGCACGCCGTTGTCGCGCAGGTCGCCGATCAGGCCCCGGTCCAGGAAGGTGGCGCTGGTGCGCACCTTGCTGTCATCGACGCGGGTGGCCGTGATGGTGCCGCCCTCGATCAGCACTTCCTTGATGCGTTTCGCTTTCACTTCATCCAACAAGTCGGAATACGCGATGGCCTTGGCGCCGCCGCTGATGCCATGGTTGTCGAATTGCTTGAACAGCATGAATAAGAGCAGCGCAACGACTACCCAAATGGCCGATTTGGAAAACATGTTATTCACGAAAACTCCTTGGATGCGGGGCGCATCTTTTACCAATAGCTAGAAACCCGATTTTACTCGCAATAAGCAGGCGGTGCCAGAAACCATCCCGTGCGCGGGGCCGAACAGCCAACGCGGGCGCAGGAAAGCCACTGATTTTGAAAAAAAACCGGCTCTATCCATGGCTAAGTGCGGCCCCACCCTTAAATATCAAGGGGAAAATCATCCATCTCGTCGGGCAAATGCATGGCGCCGCTGGCCGGGTTTTTCAAACCCTTACCGAGAAGAAATATCTCCGACGATTTATCGCGACTGGCCTTGGGTTTTTTCTGGACCACGACCTTGAATTCTGCCCGGAATTTCTCCACGATCTGGCTGAATCCCATGTCCTTGAAACATTTGACCAACAACGCGCCGCTCGGTTTCAGGTGCGATTGCGAAAATTCGATGGCCAGGTCGATCAGATGCTCCATGCGGGCCGCATCGGCCGTGGCGATACCGGACAGGTTGGGCGCCATGTCCGACAGCACCAGGTCGACCTTGCGGCCGGCCAACACGGATTCCAGTTCGCGCAACACGCGGGCGGTGCGAAAGTCGCCCTGGATGAAGTGGAAATCGGCCACCGGCTCCATGGGCAGCATGTCGAGTCCGATCAGGGTGCCATGCACGCCGCCGCCCTCCTTGCCCGCCAGCTTGCGCCGCGTGTACTGGGCCCAGCTGCCGGGCGTACAGCCGAGGTCGACGATGACCTGGCCTGGTTTGATGAGTTTCTCGTCCTCGTCGATCTCCTTGAGCTTGAACGCCGCGCGGGCGCGGTAGCCCTCCTTCTGCGCCAACTTCACGTAGGGATCGTTAATGTGGTCGTGCAACCAGTTCTTGTTTAATTTTTTCTTTGCCATTCGCGTAGAATACTGCTTTTAAGGAACCACTAAAAATTATTATGATCAAACTTACACCCGTTGAGCGCAGCGCCCTGCGCGCCGAAGCCCATGGCTTGAAGCCTGTTGTGATGATCGGCGAGGCGGGACTGACCCCGGCCGTCATGAAGGAAATCGAACTGGGGCTCGATTCCCACGGACTGATCAAGGTCCGCGTGTTCGGTGACGACCGCGAAGCGCGCGTGGCCATGTACGACACCATCTGCGAACAACTGGGCGCCGCCCCCGTGCAGCACATCGGCAAGCTGCTGGTGCTGTACCGCCCGAAAAAAGAGGTGGCCAAGGAACGCAGCGGCAAGACCGGCAAGGGCTTGCGCGAAGTCACCATCGTCAAACCGAGCGCCAGCGGCACCAAGCGGCCGTCCGTGACCAAGGTGATGATCAAAGGGAATGAACGCGTGACCGAAGGCGGCTCCATCAAGCGCGCCAAACCGCGCCAGACCTCGGCCAAGAAGAGCGCGCTGGGCAAATAAGCCCCGCCGCGAACAATTGGGGACGTGACACATTTGAATGTGTCACGTCCCCATTTTTTATTGCCTGACGACCAGCCAGGCCGCCAGCAGGCTCTGGAACAGATAAATGCTGCTCGATATACCGTGCAGCATGCCGAAGCGGCCCTTGGCGGCCGACTCCATCACCCCGCCCGGCCCGGCCGCCGCCCGCAGGGCCGCCATTTCCGGCTGCAGGCCGAAATGCGACACCAGCGTGCACGCCAGCATCACCAGCGCCAGCACCGCCGTCGTGCGGCGCGCGCCGGGCACACCCGACTTATCGCGCCACAACAGCAGCAACAGCAGCAGCAGCGCGCACGCGATCGCCACCAGCGCCTGCACATGGAACAGGCTGGCCGCGATGGTGCCGGCCAGCACCCGGTCGCTCAGCGTGGCGAACAGCGTGGGCGCGGCCAGATAGCCGACCGTCCACAGGCTGCCTGCCCAGGCCGTTGCCACCAGCAGGCGCGCGCGGGCCAGCATCAGATGTAGCGTACTTCCAGGATTTCGTATTCGCGCGGGCCGGACGGCGCCTGCACTTCCACCACGTCGCCGGCCGACTTGCCGATCAGCGCGCGGGCGATCGGCGAGGTGACCGACACCTTGCTCAGCTTCAGGTCCGCTTCGTCGATGCCGACGATCTGGTAGGTCACCTTGGCGCCCGATTCCAGGTCTTCCAGGTCCACGGTCGAGGCGAACACGACGCGGCCTTCGGCGTCGAGCTGGGTCGGGTCGATGATCTGGGCGGCGCTCAGCTTGCCTTCCAGTTCGGCGATGCGGCCTTCCACGAACGCCTGGCGCTCCTTGGCGGCATCGTACTCGGCGTTTTCCGACAGGTCGCCATGCGAACGGGCCTCGGCGATGGCGTCGATCACGATGCGGCGCTCCTTGGTCTTCAACTGATGCAACTCTTCTTTCAAGAGTTCCGCGCCGAACTTGGTGAGTGGGACTGAAGTCATGTTTTATCTGCTATTTACGTGTTATTACAACGGAAAACCACAGAGGCCGCGCCTTCCTGCTACGCGGGCTCTGTGGTTCAAGGGTGATGCAAAGAGGCTTAGTGTAAGGTTTTATGCAGACCTTGTAAATCGTACACGCGCAACTCGTCCAGGTGGCGGATGCCCTCGACGGCCGCTTCCGCGCCGGCGATGGTGGTGTAGGTCGTCACGCGCGACGCCAGCGACGACGTGCGGATGGCACGCGAGTCGGCGATGGCGGTGCGCTTCTCCTCCACCGTGTTGATGACCAACACGATCTCGTGGTTCTTGATCATGTCGACCACGTGCGGACGGCCTTCGGTCTTCTTGTTGACCGGGGTGACCGGGATGCCGGCGGCCGCGATCACGGCGGCGGTGCCCTTGGTGGCCACCAGCGTGAAGCCCATCTCCACCAGGTCGCGCGCCACTTTCACGGCGCGCGGCTTGTCCGACGCCTTCACGCTCAGGAACACGCGGCCCGACTTGGGCAGCTTGACGCCCGCGCCCAGCTGCGACTTGACGAACGCTTCGCCGAAGGTCATGCCCACGCCCATCACTTCGCCGGTCGATTTCATCTCGGGGCCGAGGATGGTGTCCACGCCCGGGAATTTCACGAACGGGAACACGGCTTCCTTGACGCTGAAGTACGGCGGCACCACTTCCTGGGTAATGCCCTGCGAGGCCAGCGACTGGCCGACCATGCAGCGCGCCGCGATCTTGGCCAGTTGCAGGCCGGTGGCCTTGGACACGAACGGCACGGTGCGCGAGGCGCGCGGGTTCACTTCCAGCACGTAGACCACGTCCTGCAGCTGGCCGTCGATCTCCTGCTTCTGGATCGCGAACTGCACGTTCATCAGGCCGACCACGTTCAGGCCCTTGGCCATCAGCGAGGTCTGGCGCTTGAGTTCATCGATGGTTTCCTGCGCCAGCGAGTACGGCGGCAGCGAGCAGGCCGAGTCGCCCGAGTGCACGCCAGCCTGTTCGATGTGTTCCATCACGCCGCCGATGAAGGTGGTCTCGCCGTCCGAGATGCAATCCACGTCGCACTCGATGGCGTCGTTCAGGAAGCGGTCCAGCAGCACCGGCGAGTCGTGCGACACCTTGACGGCTTCGCGCATGTAGCGTTCCAGGTCGCGCTGCTCGTGCACGATTTCCATCGCGCGGCCGCCCAGCACGTACGAAGGACGCACCACCAGCGGGTAGCCGATTTCCTGCGCCAGGCGCAGCGCGTCTTCCTCGGTGCGCGCGGTGCGGTTGGGCGGCTGGCGCAGTTCCAGCTTGTGCAGCAGCTGCTGGAAGCGCTCGCGGTCTTCGGCGGCGTCGATCATGTCGGGCGAGGTGCCGACGATGGGCACGCCGTTCGCTTCGAGGTCCAGCGCCAGTTTCAACGGGGTCTGGCCGCCGTACTGGACGATCACGCCCACCGGTTTTTCCAGCTCCACGATTTCCAGCACGTCTTCCAGCGTCAGCGATTCGAAGTACAGGCGGTCGGAGGTGTCGTAGTCGGTCGACACGGTCTCGGGGTTGCAGTTGACCATGATGGTCTCGTAGCCGTCCTCGCGCATGGCCAGCGCCGCGTGCACGCAGCAGTAGTCGAACTCGATACCCTGGCCGATACGGTTAGGGCCACCGCCCAGCACCATGATCTTCTTCTTGTCGGTCGGGTTGGACTCGCATTCCTCGTCGTAGGTCGAGTACATGTAGGCCGTGTTGGTGGCGAATTCGGCGGCGCAGGTGTCGACCCGCTTGTAGACCGGACGGATGGCCAGCTCGTGGCGCTTGGCGCGCACGGCGGCCGGCGTGGTCTGCAGCAGGAAGGCCAGGCGGCGGTCCGAGAAGCCCTTTTGCTTCAGCTTGTACAGCGTGTTCTTGTCCAGCGCTTCCAGCTTCTGGGTGTCGAGCCACAGCTCGAGGTCCACGATCTCCTTGATCTGCACCAGGAACCATGGGTCGATGCGGGTCAGCGTGTGCACCTCGTCCAGCGTGAAGCCCTGGGCGAACGCGTCGCCCACGTACCAGATGCGCTCAGGACCGGGCTCGCCCAGTTCCTCTTCGATCTTCTCGCGGTCCTTGGTCTTCTCGTTCAGGCCATCGACGCCCACTTCCAGGCCGCGCAGGGCTTTCTGGAACGATTCCTGGAAGGTGCGGCCGATCGCCATCACCTCACCGACCGATTTCATCTGGGTGGTCAGGTGGTGGTCGGCGGTCGGGAACTTCTCGAACGTGAAGCGCGGGATCTTGGTGACGACGTAGTCGATCGACGGTTCGAACGAGGCCGGGGTGGCGCCGCCGGTGATCTCGTTGCGCAGCTCGTCGAGCGTGAAGCCCACGGCCAGCTTGGCCGCCACTTTGGCGATCGGGAAGCCGGTGGCCTTCGAGGCCAGCGCGGACGAACGCGACACGCGCGGGTTCATCTCGATCACGATCATGCGGCCATCGGCCGGGTTGATCGAGAACTGCACGTTGGAGCCGCCCGTGTCCACGCCGATCTCGCGCAGCACGGCCAGCGAGGCGTTGCGCATGATCTGGTATTCCTTGTCGGTCAGCGTCTGCGCCGGCGCCACGGTGATCGAGTCGCCGGTGTGCACGCCCATCGGGTCCAGGTTTTCGATCGAGCAGATGATGATGCAGTTGTCCGCCTTGTCGCGCACCACTTCCATCTCGTACTCTTTCCAGCCGATCAGCGATTCCTCGATCAGCAGTTCCGAGGTCGGCGACGCTTCCAGACCGCGTTTGCAGATGGTCTCGAACTCTTCCTCGTTGTAGGCGATGCCGCCGCCGGTGCCGCCCATGGTGAACGACGGACGGATGATGACGGGGAAGCCCAGCTCGCGCTGCACGGCCCACGACTCTTCCATCGTGTGCGACACGCCCGACTTGGCCGAACCGAGGCCGATCTTGGTCATCGCGTCCTTGAACTTGGAACGGTCCTCGGCCTTGTCGATCGCTTCCGGCGTGGCGCCGATCAGCTCGACCTTGTACTTGTCCAGCACGCCGTTGTGGAACAGGTCCAGCGCGCAGTTGAGCGCGGTCTGGCCGCCCATGGTCGGCAGGATCGCGTCCGGACGCTCCTTGGCGATGATGCGCTCGACCACCTGCCACGTGATCGGCTCGACGTAGGTCACGTCGGCCATCTCGGGGTCGGTCATGATGGTGGCCGGGTTGCTGTTGACCAGAATGACTTTGTAGCCTTCCTCGCGCAGGGCCTTGCAGGCCTGGGCGCCGGAATAATCGAACTCGCAGGCCTGGCCGATGATGATGGGGCCAGCGCCGATAATCAGAATACTTTTAATGTCAGTACGTTTAGGCATTTATTTTTTCTCCGTAGCTTCCATCATGCCGATGAAGCGGTCAAACAGGTAAGCGACGTCAGTCGGGCCGGGCGATGCTTCAGGGTGGCCCTGGAAGCAGAAGGCCGGCTTGTCGGTGCGGGCGAAGCCCTGCAGCGAGCCATCGAACAGCGAGCGGTGGGTCACACGGCAGTTGGCCGGCAGCGTGTCGGCGTCGACCGCGAAGCCGTGGTTCTGGGACGTGATCAGCACTTGCTTGCTGTCGAGGTCCTGCACCGGGTGGTTGGCGCCGTGGTGGCCGAACTTCATCTTCAGCGTCTTGGCGCCGGAGGCCAGGGCCATGATCTGGTGGCCGAGGCAGATGCCGAACACGGGGATGCCTTTTTCGATCAGCTCACGGGTGGCGGCGATCGCGTAGTCGCATGGCTCCGGGTCGCCGGGGCCGTTGGACAGGAACACGCCGTCCGGGTTCAGGGCCAGCGCGTCGGCGGCCGAGGACTGGGCCGGCAGCACCGTCACCTTGCAGCCGCGCGCGGCCAGCATGCGCAGGATGTTGCGCTTGACGCCGAAGTCGAACGCCACCACGTGGAACTTAGGCGCGGTCTGCTGGCCGTAGCCTTCGCCCAGCGCCCATTCCGTTTCCGTGAATTCATAGGCGGCCGTGGTCGAGACCACCTTGGCCAGGTCCATGCCGGCCAGGCCGGGGAAGGAACGGGCCAGTTCCAGCGCCTGGGCGACGGACGGCTCGTTGCCCTGGGTGCCGACCAGGATGGCGCCGGCCTGGGCGCCCTTCTCGCGCAGGATGCGGGTCAGCTTGCGGGTGTCGATACCGGCGATGGCCACCACGTTCTCAGCCTTCAGGTAGTCCGACAGCGACTGGGTGGAACGGAAATTGGACGCCATCAGCGGCAGGTCGCGGATGATCAGACCTGCGGCGTGGACTTTGGTCGACTCGACGTCTTCAGGATTGACGCCGGTGTTGCCGATGTGCGGATACGTCAGGGTGACGATCTGGCGGCAGTAGCTGGGATCGGTCAGGATTTCCTGATAACCGGTCATGGATGTATTGAACACCACCTCGCCGGTCGTGTGACCGGCGGCGCCGATGGAAAAACCTTTGAAGATGGTTCCGTCAGCGAGGGCGAGGATGGCTGGAACAGCGGGGCCAGAAAAAAATGGCGGCAAGGGCAACTCCTGATAAAGTTACCGTAGCTGCGCCACGTCAGACGACCGTCGAGTATCCCCGGCCGAGGCCCGGGTCGAGGTCAGATCGAAGATGGATGGGTGGTAGTCGCTACGGTAGATGTGAGATTGGCTAAACCTTTGAATTATAACCAAAACCCTGCCCTTTGGCAAGATGGCGACCACCACCCTCCGGTGTGAATCAGGCGATGGCGGCGATGCCAGCCTTGGCGATCTGCGCGTCTTCCGCCGATTTCACGCCCGACACGCCCACGGCGCCCACGTAGTGGCCATCGACCACGACGGGCACGCCGCCTTCGAGCAAGCCTTCCACTTCGGGCGCGCTCAGGAACGACATGCGGCCGTTGTTGATCATTTCTTCATAAATGCGCGACTCGCGGCGGCCGAGCGCGGCCGTCTTGGCCTTGGCCGGGGCGATGTGGGCCGACAGGGGCGCGGCGCCGTCCATGCGCTGCAGCCACAGCGGGTGGCCGCCGTCGTCCACGATGGAGATCACGACGGCCCAGTTGTTGGCCACGGCTTCCGCTTCCGCCGCGGCGGCGATCTTCTTGACGTCTGCGAGGGTCAGGAATGGTTTGGTTTGCATAGTACTTTCCTAATAAAGAATTGAACGACGATGATAGGCCGTTACAGCCGGCGCTTCGCTTCAAGTTTTTGCTTGATTTGCGGCATTAACGCTGCCGCCGCTTGCTCGCCGGCAAGAATCGCCTGGTTGCGGCTGTTGAAATCGCTGCTGCCCATCTTGCCCAGCGCGGGCTGGATCACGATGTCGGCATCCTTGAGTTCGAACTGGTTGATGCGCTGGCCCATGATGCTGAAGGTCTGCATGATCACCTCCAGCGAACTGACGGTGGCCTGGGCGTCGGCCTGGGTCGAGATATTGACGGCGATGACAAAATCGGCCCCCATCTCGCGCGCGAAACGCACGGGCACCGGCGCCACCAGGCCGCCATCGACATAGGTGTGGCCGTTGATGGCCACGGGCTGGAACACGCCCGGCACCGACGACGAGGCGCGCACGGCCATGCCGGTGTTGCCGCGCTGGAACAGGATCGGCTGGCCCGTCTTCAGGTCCGACGCCACGGCGCCGAACGGAATCTTGAGTTTTTCCAGCGGCTGGTTGTTGACCGCCTTGTTGACGTAGGCTTGCAGCGCCTCGCCCTTGAGCACGCCCGAACTCTTGCCGAACAGGGGCAAGGCCCAGTCCGAAATGGCGGCCTCGTCCATGTCAAACGCCAGTTTCTGCAACTGGAAGCCCGTGTTGCCGGCCGCGTACAGCGCGCCGACCACGCTGCCGGCGCTGGTGCCGACCACGATATCTGGGTAAATCCCCTGCGCCTCGAGCGCCTTGATCACGCCGATGTGGGCGAAACCGCGCGCCGCCCCGCCGCCCAGCGCCAGGCCGATCTTGATCTTGCGCGGCGGCTGCGGCGCCGCCTGGGGCGTGGCGGCCGCCGTGGTGTCCACGTGGTGCGTGGTGCTACAGGCGGACAGCGCGAACGCGGCGAGCGCGAAAGTGAAAAGGCGTCTAGGGTGCATGGGCGGTGGCTGGGGGAGTAAAGGCGCCGCAGATTGTATACCAAATGCGGGCCTTGCTCCTGAGAACCACCTTAAAACCATGCCCAGATCCAGCCGGGGCGGGTCTCAGCATGCGGCCGCGCGGGTCGACGTCTTCGGTCCGGGCGGGGCCAGCGGCAGAAACGCCAGCAGATTCCCCGCCAGCACCAACCCCAGCCCGGCCAGGGCCGTCGGCGTCCAGTGGTAGCCTTCGTAGACGGTCGAAATGGTCAGCGCCACGATGGGGAACAATACCGTGGAATAGGCCGCGCGGTCCGGTCCGATGCGGCCGACCAGCAGCAGGTAGGCGGTGAAGCCGATGACCGAGCCGGGGAGCGCGAGGTACAGCAGCGCGCCGACGTAGCGCGTGCCCGGCTCCAGCGCGAACGGCATGCCCAGCGCCAGCGCCGCCAGGCCCAGCGTCGTGGCGCCGATCAGCATGGCCCAGGTGTTGGTCAGCCACGGCGTCAGGCCCAGCGACTGCATGCGGCTCGACAGCAGGTTGCCGCAGGAGAAGCACAGTGTACCGGCCAGGGTCAGCGCCAGGCCCATCATCGCCCGACTGTCGTGCCAGTGGCCGGCCATCTGCGGCGCAAACAGCAGCACGATGCCGGCCAGTCCGAGCAGCGCGCCCATCATCACCTGACGGCGTATCGGCCGGCCGAGGAAGACGCGGCCGTTGATGGCGTTCCAGATCGGCGCGGTGGAGAACACCACCGCTTCAAGGCCGCTGGTGATCCACTGGCTGGCGTAGTAGAAGCACAGGAAGTTCAGGCAGAACAACGCCAGGCCTTGCGCCAGCAGGTAGCGCCACGCCTGGCGCGGCGGCCACCACGGCTTGCGGGTGACGAGCAGAAATCCCATCAGCACGGCGGACGCCAGCCAGAAGCGGTAGGCGATCGATACCGGCGCCGGCACCACGCCGACCTGGAAGGTGATGGCGATCCAGGTCGTACCCCAGATCAGGACAGTGAGCAGGTAGAGGAAAATATTCATGCCGCCAGCATGCCGCGCGCGCGGCGCGCGCGCTTGTCTGAAATTGCGCAAATCGCCCGGCCGCCTGCGGAGACGGCGTGCGCCGTGCTAGACTTTCAGTCAACTCCCACCGAATGTGCGCACCGTGCCAGCCAGCCCCGCCAACGCCACCGACGCCTCCCCCGCCCGCGCGCCGGACGCGATGATCTCGCACGCCGTGTTCCGCACCATGTCCGAAACGGACGCGGTGCTGGAGCGCTTCGCCTGGCTTGGCGACAATCTGGCGGTGGCGATCTGGCGCCGCGACGCCGAAGTCGCCGGCACCAGCTACAACAAACCGGGCCACCACACGCTGTCCTACTACATGGGTGGCGGCTACCGCACCGAGCGCGACGAGCTGCCCGGCGTGTACGGCGCGCCCGAGCGTTTATGCACGCTGCCGGACTGGCACGAGTCCAACTGGACGGTGCGCGGGCCGCTGCGTTTCCTGCATCTCTACTTTCTTCCCGAGCATTTCACGCGGCGCGCCGTGGTGGAGCTGGACCGCGAGCCGCGCGAGATCACGCTGGCCGACCGCACCTATTTTGAGGATGAGCGCATCGGGCTCCTTTGCGCCGGGCTGGCGAACATGTCGTGGGAAGGCGCGGACGGCCGGCTGCGCGCCAATGAGACGGCGCACGAGACCCTGAGCCATCTGCTGCTGTCGCAATCGATGCCGCACCACCGGCAGCGCATGCGCGGCGGGCTGGCGCCGGTGGTGCGGAGCCGGCTGGCCGACTACATCGAGGCGAACCTGGGGCGGAATATCTCGCTGGGCATGCTGGCGCAGCTGGCATGCATGTCCGAGTACCACCTGGCGCGCATGTTCAGGATCTCGTTCGGCATGCCGCCGTCGGCGTGGATCGCGGCGCGCCGCGTGGAGCGCGCGCGCCACCTGCTGAAGACCACCGACCAACCGTTGCAGCGGATCGCCGACGCCTGCGGCTACGCCGACCTGAGCCACTTCAGCCACCGCTTCCGCGACAGCGTAGGCGCGCCGCCCAGCCGCTACCGCAGCATCGTGACGGCCTAGGGTATGCGAACGGGCAGCCCCTTACTGCGCCTCGGAGAACTCCGCGAAGGCCGCCATCGCATTGGCCGAATACATCAGCGACGGACCGCCGCCCATGTAGACGGCCATGGCCAGCGCCTCCTCCAGCTCGGCCTTGGTCACGCCCAGCTTGACCAGCGCCTGCACATGGAAGCCGATGCAGGCGTCGCAGCGCACGGCCACGCCCAGCGCCAGCGCGATCAACTCCTTGGCCTTCTTGTCCAGCGCGCCATCCTTGGTGGCGGCGCGGGCCATGTCGTTGAAGCCCTTCATCACCTCGGGCATGTCGGCGCGCAGCGTGGCCAACTGGGTGGAGACGGCCTGGGTCAGTTCGCGGTAACCAGTCAATGGGGTGCTCATAGCAATTCCTTTATCAATTAGAGACGGATCGGGTTTTCTACAATCTACGATTACACAATATATTATTTTATATAGTGTTGTCAACAGTAACGCGCTTGGGCGACGCGACGGGACCAGTCTACGGGTGCGGTGGCCGCCGGCGCCACAACCTGGATCAAGAAAAGCGAAAACCGGGGTCAGGTCATACCACCAGGCAAGATGCGCGCATCTTGCCTGGTGGTATGACCTGACCCCGGTTTTTTAGAGTGCTTAGCCCAGCTGGAGTTCCGGCTGCTTGGGGACGATGGCCGTCTTGGGCAGGCAGACGATGAAACTGCTGCCCTTGCCCGCTTCGGATTTGATCTGCAGCGTGCCGCCATGGCGCAGCAGCACGTGCTTGACGATGGCCAGGCCCAGACCCGTGCCCTGCGTCTCGCGCGAACGACTCTTGTCGACCCGGTAGAAGCGCTCCGTCAGCCGCGAGATGTGCTCGGGACTGATGCCGATGCCGGTGTCCTCGACCTTGAACTTGATGCCGCTCGGCCCTTCCGCCCACGACAGGTGGATCCTGCCGCCGGCCGGCGTGTAGCGCACGGCGTTCGAGGCCAGGTTGCCGAAGGCCGAGTGCAGCTCCTCCGTGCTGCCCATCACGTCCGGCCCCGACACGTCCATCGTGATCTCGTGCTTGCCGGCCGACAGCGCGCGCGCGTCGCGCTGCACCTGCCCCATCAGCTTGACGATGTCGACCCGCTCGGGCCGCATCGGGTAGTCGACCGATTCCAGCCGCGACAAGGTCAGCATGTCCTCGATCAGATGCTGCATGCGGTGGCCCTGCTCCGTCATCAGCTTCAGGTGGGCGGCGCGGGTGGCCGCGTCCAGGTCCTCCGAGGCGGCGATCTCGAGGAAGCCGACGATCACCGTCAGCGGCGTGCGCAGCTCGTGCGAGGCGTTGGCGATGAAGTCGCGCCGCATCTCCTCGATGCGCTCGGTCTCGGTGGCGTCGTGCGTGACGAGGATCTGGCGCCGGTTCTCGAACGGGATGATGTGGACGATCAGCTTGCGCTCGCGGAAGCTCAGCGTGAGCGGCTGGTCGTAGCGGCCCAGGATGATGTAGTCCATGAAGTCGGGGCTGCGCACCAGGTTGGTCACGCGCATGCCCTTGTCGCGCTCGTGGGTCAGGCCCAGGTGCTGCTCGGCGGCCGGATTGCACCATTCGAGGAACAGCACGTCGTCCATGATCACCACGCCGTCGGGCAGCAGATGCATGGCCTGGCGGAAGCGGGCCAGCCATTCGGTCAGCTCGGTCTGGTTCTTCTCGTCGTCGCGGCGCAGCTTGTACAGGCGCGAGAAGATGTTGGTCCAGGCGCCCCAGCCGTCGGGCAGCTTGGCGCTTTGCGGGTCGTCCAGCCAGTCGCTGAGCTGGTACAGATAACCGAGCTGGACGAACACAAGCACGGCCATGACCAGCGTGGCCACGACCAGCGCCGAGACGGCGCCGAACATGAACCACAGCACGCCCACGCCCGCCAGGATCAGGCCCATGCGCAGCGCGGCGGGCACCCAGAACAGCAGTTTTGGATTCATGGATTTACTTTTCAGACAGCATGTAGCCGACGCTGCGCACCGTGCGGATCAGGTGCTCGGCCTCCTTCAGCGCCTTGCGCAGGCGCAGCACGTGCACGTCGACCGTGCGCTCCTCGATCACGACGTGGTCGCCCCACACCTTGTCGAGCAGCTGGCTGCGCGAGAACACGCGCTCGGGGTGGGCCAGCAGGAACTTGAGCAGCTTGTACTCGGCGTGGCCGATGTCGATCTTCTGCTGGTCCAGCATGACGGTGCAGCTGACCGGGTCGAGCATCACGTTGCCGGCGCGCATGGTCGACTGGGCGTGCTCGGGGCTCTTGCGGCGCAGCAGCGCCTTGGCCCGCGCCAGCAGTTCGCGCGGCGAGAACGGCTTGGTGATGTAGTCGTCGGCGCCGCTGTTGAGGCCGGCCAGCTTGTCCTCCTCCATGCTCTTGGCCGTCAGCATGATGACGGGGATCTCGTTGAACTGGCGGTCGGCGCGGATGCGCGCCAGCAGGCGCAGGCCGGTCTGGTCGGGCAGCATCCAGTCGAGCAGGATCAGCTGCGGCGTGCGGTGCTGGATGAAATCCCAGGCCTCGCCCACGGTGGGCACGGCGCAGCAGTTCCAGCCGGCCTCGCGCAGCGAGAACGTCACCAGCTCGACGATGGCCGGCTCGTCCTCAACAATCAATATCGTGGTTTTATCGGTTGCCATGTGCGGTCGTGCGGACGGTTACTCGGCGCTGTCGTCGGCCAGCGGGGCGGCCTTGCTGTGGCGGATGTCGCGCCCCTCGACCACGTAGATCACGTATTCGGCGATGTTCTTGGCGTGGTCGCCGATGCGCTCGATGGCCTTGGCCACCCACAGCGTGTCGAGCGCGGCCGAGATGGTGCGCGGGTCCTCCATCATGAAGGTGATCAGGTTGCGCATGATGGAGCGGAATTCGTGGTCGATCACGGCGTCCTGGGCGATCAGCTGCAAGGCCTGCTTGCCGTCGTTGCGGGCGAAGGCGTCGAGCGCGTCGTGCAGCATGTCGCTGGTGTTGTTGGCGATGCCGCGCACCATCTCGTAGTGGTTGACGGTGACGGCGCCGCGGCTGTGCAGCGACTTGGCCGTGCGCGCGATCTTGGTGGCCTCGTCGCCGATGCGCTCGAGGTCGGTGATCACCTTGATGGTGGCCATGATGGTGCGCAGGTCGTTGGCGGCCGGCTGGCGGCGCACGATCAGGTGGCTGCAGGCGTCGTCCAGCGACACCTCGAGCTGGTTGACGCTGTCGTCCTCGCGGATCACGCGGTCGGCGCGCTCGGGGTTGCCGATGCGGAAGCAGGTCATGGCGTCGAGGAACTGGGTCTCGACGATGCCGCCCATCAGCAACACCTTGGAGCGGATGGCTTCGAGTTCTTGGTCGTACTGCTTGGAGGAATGCTCGCCTAACATGCTGGTCTCTCTTCGTAACGATGTTGTAGATATTGTAAGGTTAGCCGAAGCGGCCGGTGATGTAATCCTGGGTTTCCTTGCGGGCCGGGTTCATGAAGATCTGGTCCGTCTCGCCGAATTCGACCAGCTCGCCCAGGTACATGTAGGCAGTGTAGTCCGAGCAACGCGCGGCCTGCTGCATGTTGTGGGTGACGATGGCGATCGTGTAGTCCTGCTTCAGTTCCGAGATCAGCTCCTCCACCTTGGAGGTCGAGATCGGGTCCAGCGCCGAGGTCGGCTCGTCCAGCAGCAGCACGTCGGGCCGCACGGCCACGCCGCGCGCGATGCACAAGCGCTGTTGCTGGCCGCCCGACAGCGACAGGCCGCTCTTGTTCAGCTTGTCCTTGACCTCGGTCCACAGGGCCGCCTTCTTCAGCGCCCACTCCACGCGCTCGTCCATCTCGCCCTTGGACAGGTCCTCGTACAGGCGCACCCCGAAGGCGATGTTATCGTACACCGACATCGGGAACGGGGTCGGCTTCTGGAACACCATGCCGACCTTGGCGCGCAGCATGTTGACGTCCTGGCCCGGTTCCAGGATGTTCTTGCCGCGGTAGATGATGGAACCCTCGGCGCGCTGGCCCGGATACAGGTCGTACATGCGGTTGAGCGTGCGCAGCAGGGTCGACTTGCCGCAGCCGGACGGGCCGATGAAGGCCGTCACCTGCTTCTCGTGGATGTCGAGGTTGACGTTGGTCAGGCTCTGCGTCTTGCCGTAGAAGAAGTTCAGGCCGGAAATCTCGATGGTCTTGCGCTTGGGCGTCATGGCGGCGGCGGGTTCCTGGATCAGTTGCGTATTCATGGTTGCTCTCGTCGATTCTGTGCGTCGTTCAATGCGGAGTGCGCTGGTGGAACACCGTGCGCGACAGGATGTTCAGTGCCAGCACGCTGAAGGTCACCAGCAGCGCGCCGCCCCAGGCCAGGCTGCGCCAGTTGTCGTACGGGCTCATGGCGAACTGGTAGATCACCACCGGCAGGTTGGCCAGCGGGCGGTTCATGTCGGCGCTGAAGAACTGGTTGTTCAGGGCCGTGAACAGCAGCGGCGCCGTCTCGCCCGAGATGCGGGCCAGCGCCAGCAGCACGCCCGTCACCACGCCGGCCTTGACGGCGCGCAGGCGCACCAGCAGCGCCACCTTCCAGCGCGGCGCGCCGAGCGCGAAGGCCGCCTCGAGCAGGCTGTTGGGCACCAGGCGCAGCATGTTGTCGGTGGTGCGCACCACCACCGGCACGGCGATCAGGGCCAGCGCGATGGTGCCGGCGTAGCCGGAGAAGTGCTTGACGTTGGCCACGTACATGGCGTACACGAACAGGCCGATCACGATCGACGGCGCCGACAGCATGATGTCGGTCACGAAGCGCGTCACGTGCGCCACCTTGTTCTCGTCGCCGTATTCGGCCAGGTAGATGCCGGCCAGGATGCCGACCGGGGTGCTGACCAGGGTCGACAGGCCCACAAGCATCAGGCTGCCCACGATGGCGTTGAGCAGGCCGCCCCCTTCGCTGCCGGGCGCCGGCGTGGTCTGCGTGAACATGGCCACGCTCAGCGCGCCGAAGCCCTTGAACAGCAAGGTGGCCAGGATCCACACCAGGAACGCCAGGCCCAGCGACATGGCGGCCACCGACAGCGCGATGCCGACCCGGTGCACGAACAGGCGCTTGCGGTAGACGGGGTTGATTGCTTGATTCATTATTTCACGCCTTCCTTGCGAGACATTCCGGCCAGCATGAGCTTGGCGGCCGACAGGACGATAAAGGTGATGGCAAACAGGATCAGCGCCAGCGCGTACAGCGACGACACATGCAGCGTCGATTCGGCCTCGGCGAACTCGTTGGCCAGCGTGGAGGCGATGCTGTTACCGGCCGAGAACAGCGACAGCGACAATTCGTTGGCGTTGCCGATCACGAAGGTGACGGCCATGGTCTCGCCCAGCGCCCGGCCCAGGCCCAGCATGACGCCGCCCACCACGCCGGTCTTGGTGTAGGGCAGCACGATCTTGCGCACCACTTCCCACTTGGTGCAGCCGAGGCCGTAGGCCGATTCCTTCAGCACGGCCGGCACGATCTCGAACACGTCGCGCATCACGGACGAGATGAAGGGGATGATCATCACGGCCAGGATCAGGCCGGCCGTCAGGATGCCGATGCCCATGGTCGGGCCGCTGAACAGCTGGCCGATCAGCGGCAGGTGGCCGATGGTGTTCTTCAGCAGCGGCTGCACGGTGTCGGCGAACAGCGGCGCGAACACGAACAGGCCCCACATGCCGTAGATGATGGAGGGCACGCCGGCCAGCAGTTCCACGGCCGTGCCCAGCGGGCGGCGCAGCCAGACCGGGCAGATCTCGGTCAGGAACAGCGCGATGCCGAAGCTGACGGGAAAGGCGATCAGCAGCGCGATGCCCGAGGTGGTCAGGGTGCCGACGATGGCGATCAGGGCGCCGAATTTGTCGTTGACGGGATCCCACTCGACGGTGGTGATGAAGCCGGGACCGAATTCCTTGAACGCGGGCCAGGCGCCGATCATCAGCGAGATGATGATGCCGACCAGCACCGCCAGCACCGACAACGCGAACGTCATCGTGATCTTATGGAAGATGAAATCCTGGATGCGCTGCTTGCGCATGGTCGCATGCATGGCGGCCAGGCTGGCGGCCTGCTCCGCCTCGGCGGCGGCCTGCGCGCGCGCCGAGGTCGTCGTTGCGGCGGGCTGGGCGGCCGGGGCGGGATGGTCGGTGACGCTCATGGGGGGCTCCGACTGGATGACGGGCGGGGAAGTAAGTTCAGCGCTCATATTGGTTTTGATCTCTTGGATGACAGCTAGCCTGCGCCGCCCGGAGCGAGCGATGCAGGCTAACCCCCTGGGCCGCCGCCGTTGCAGGCGCGACGTCCCAGGGGCGATCCGCTTAGTAGATGGCCTTGCCCGAAGCGTCCTTCAGGTTGGCCTTCCAGGCGTCCTGCACCAGCTTGACGACGGAGGCCGGCAGCGGCACGTAGTCCAGTTCGGTGGCGGCGGCGCCGCCGTTCTTGAAGGCCCAGTCGAAGAACTTGACCACTTCCTTGCCCTTGGCGGCGTCGGCCTGGTGCTTGTGCATCAGGACGAAGGTCACGCCCGTGATCGGCCACGAGCTCTTGCCGGCCTGGTCGGTCAGCACCACGCCGAAGCCGGGGGTCTTGGCCCACTCGGCCGAGGCGGCGGCGGCCTTGAAGAAATTGTCGTCCGGCTGCAGGAAGTTGCCGTCCTTGTTCTTCAGCTGGGTGTGCGCCATCTTGTTCTTCTTGGCGTAGGCCCATTCCACGTAGCCGATCGAGCCCTTGATGCGCTGCACGTTGGCGGCCACACCCTCGTTGCCCTTGCCGCCCACGCCCACCACCCACTTGACGGCGGTGCCGGAACCGATCTTGGTCTTGAATTCGGCGCTGGTCTTGGACAGGAAGTCGGTGAACAGGAACGAGGTGCCCGAGCCGTCGGCGCGGTGCACCACGGTGATCTCGGTGGCCGGCAGCTTCACGCCAGGGTTGATGGCCGCGATTGCCGCGTCATTCCACTGCTTGACCTTGCCCAGGTAGATGTCGGCCACCACGGGGCCGGTCAGCTTCAGCTGGCCCGGGGCGACGCCGTCGATGTTCACCACGGTCACCACGCCGCCCATGATGGCGGGGAATTGCATCAAGCCTTCGGCGTCCAGCTCCTCGGCCTTGAGCGGCATGTCGGAGGCGCCGAAATCGACGGTCTTGGCTTTGATCTGTTTGATGCCGGCGCCCGAGCCGACGGACTGGTAGTTCAGGCCGTTGCCGGTGGCGGCCTTGTAGGACTCGGCCCACTTGGCGGCGATCGGGTAGATGAAGGTCGAGCCGGCGCCGGTCATGTCGGCGGCCGTCGCGGCGGACGAGAATGCCATCACGGCGGCAACACCGACGACCATGGAGGTCAACAACTGTTTCATTCGCATAACAAGTCCTTCAAGAAGGTGACAGGGGTTGGAATGCAGCGCAGTCTACCGGCGAAATATGACAGGTTTATGACATCGATGTAATTCAACTAAAACTAGACGGAAACAGCGCGACCACTGGGAAAAAGCGGTGATTCGCCCAGCATATTACGCCGTTCTTGTCATAATTGGACGGCCCGGGCGGGCAATTATGACAGCTGATGTCATGGACTTGTCATATTTGATATCTACACTGGCGCGCTGTGACACAAATGAAGTGATGACAGGCTAGAATCTATTATCTGCAAAGTGAGCAAGAAAACCATGAAGCCTGATTTGCGCGCGGAAGCTGGGTCTTCCAGCATTTTTCTTGATCGGGAACTGTCCCAGCTCGCCTTCAACCGGCGGGTGCTGGCCCAGGCCGAGGACCGCGGCATCCCCCTGCTCGAACGGCTGCGCTACCTGTGCATCGCCAGCAGCAACCTGGACGAGTTCTTCGAGGTGCGGGTGGCCAGCCTGCTGGCCGCCGCCAGCGTGGACGGCCCGCTGTCCGAGCACCCGGCCCTGAAGGCCACGCTGAGCCGCATCAGCCAGGAGTGCCACGCGCTGGTGGCGCACCAGTACGAGATCCTGAACCAGGAGGTGTTGCCGCAACTGCAGGCGAAAGGCGTGCATCTGGTGCGCCACAACGAGCGCAACGAAGCCCAGCGCGCGTGGGTGAAGGAATACTTCGAGCGCGAAGTGCGCCCGCTGCTGACCCCGATCGGCCTGGACCCGGCCCACCCCTTCCCCCAGGTGGTCAACAAGAGCCTCAATTTCATCGTCTCGCTGTCGGGCAAGGACGCGTTCGGGCGCGGCACGGCCATCGCCATCGTCAAGGCGCCGCGCGTGCTGCCGCGCGTGATCCGCCTGCCCGACCATCTGTCCAAGAGCGGCGGCGTGTCGTTCTGCCTGCTCTCGTCCATCATCCACGCCCACATCTCCGACCTGTTCGCCGGGCGCGAAGTGATCGCCTATTCCCAGTTCCGCGTCACCCGCGACAGCGACCTGTGGGTGGACGAGGATGAGGTGAAGAACCTGCGCCAGGCGCTCAAGGGCGAGCTGCAGGGGCGCCAGTTCGGCACCTCGGTGCGGCTGGAGGTGGCGATGAACTGCCCGCCCGAGCTGTCGCAATTCCTGCTCGACCAGTTCGGCCTGCACCACAGCCGTCTGTACGCCGTCAACGGCCCGGTCAACCTGGTGCGGCTGACGGAGATGATCGACCACGTCAACCACGCCACCCTGCGCTTCCCGCCGTTCTATCCGGGCGTGGGCCGCAAGGCGCCCGGCACCGACATCTTCAGCGAGCTGCGCCAGCACGACATCCTGCTGCACCACCCGTTCCAGACCTTCCAGACCGTCATCGACTTCATCCGCAGCGCCGCCCACGACCCGGCCGTGGTGGCCATCAAGCAGACCATCTACCGCACCGGCATGAACTCGGACCTGATGGAGTCCTTGCTGACGGCGGCCCGCGAAGGCAAGGAGGTGACGGTGATCGTGGAGCTCAAGGCGCGCTTCGACGAGGAGGCCAACATCAACTGGGCCGACAAGCTGGAGCAGGCCGGCGCCCAGGTCGTGTACGGCGTGGTGGGCCTGAAGACGCACGCCAAGGTGGCGCTGGTGATCCGCCGCGAGGAAGGCGAGCTGCGCTACTACGCCCACCTGGGCACGGGCAACTACCACCCCACCACCACCAAGCTGTACACGGACTTCGGCCTGCTCACCTGCCACCCGCAGATGAGCCAGGAGGTCAACGAGATCTTCATCCACCTGACCAGCCTGACCAAGCCGCACAAGCTGACCCATTTGTGGCTGGCCCCGTTCGCGCTGCAGAGCGAGATCATCAAGTCCATCCGCAACGAGGCACGCATCGCGCGCGCGGGACGGCCGGGGCGGATTATTGTTAAAATCAATGCACTGGTAGACGAATCGGTGATACGGGCCCTGTACGCCGCGTCCAAGGACGGCGTGAAGATCGACCTGATCGTGCGCGGCGCCTGCACCCTCAAGCCCGGCGTGCCGGGCCTGTCGGAGAACATCCGGGTGCGCTCCATCATCGGCCGCTTCCTTGAACACAGCCGGATTTACTACTTCCGCAACGACCTGGCGCACGACGTGCTGCTGGCCAGCGCGGACTGGATGAGCCGCAACCTGTTCCGCCGCATCGAAGTGGCCTTCCCCGTGCTGGACCGGGCCCTGAAGCGGCGGGTGATCGCGGAAGGCTTGAACCCTTATTTGAAGGACAACACCAACGCCTGGGATCTGGAACCGGATGGCCATTACCAGCGCCGCAAACCGCGCGGCAAGCAAGCGCCGTTTGGTGCCCAGCAGTTCCTGATGCAATCGCTGGGCACGCCAGCCAGCGAAGTGGGTGACTAAGCGCATGCGCGGCGGACGCCCGATCCGCCGTGATGTGCCCGTTTCGTTCGAAGGGAGCACAACATGGACCTGATATTGTGGCGTCACGCGGAGGCGGAGGAAGCCGGACCCGGCCTGTCCGACCTGGAACGGGCCCTGACGGGCAAAGGCCAGAAGCAAGCCCGCCGCATGGGCCAGTGGCTAGCTTCCCAACTGCCGGACAGCTGCCGCGTGCTGGTCAGCCCGGCCGTGCGGGCGCTGCAGACGGTCGAGGCGCTGGGGCGCAAGTACAAGATCCACGCCGACCTGGCGCCGGGCGCCGATCCCGAGGACATCCTGAAGGCGGCCAACTGGCCGGCCAGCCGCGAAGCGGTGCTGATCGTCGGCCACCAGCCCACGCTGGGCCAGGCGGCCGCGCTGCTGATGACGGGCGACGTGCAGGACTGGGACATCCGCAAGGCCGGCGCGTGGTGGCTGTCGCAGCGCGATCCGGGCGAGCCGCTCAGCGTTTATTTGAAAGCCGTGATGGCCGCGGACCTGGTTGTGAAATGAAAGCGAACGGCTGGGATGGGCTTGCAAAGCGGTAACGATCTGCTACATTTAAAGTGTACCAACTCTAGGGAGCAGCCGTCGTAAGGCGACTGATATGACTATGATCACCTGGTTCACCATGGGCATCTTTGGTGGCATGATCGCCCTGGTCATTTACGAACTCGTGGCGGAAATGCGGGGGAGTAAGCACAAACTGATCGACCGCTATCACGAATAGCATCCAGCTTCATCGAAGCCGTGGCGCCAGCGGCAAAGTCCTCGCGGATTTTGCCTCTCGCGCCATTCCCGTTTCCGCCCTCCCCCTTTTTACAATCACATCCCCGACTTGAACTTGGTGAACACGCGCGTCACGTGGCGGCGGATGTCGGCCGGCACGGCTTCCGGTGCGGCCATGCGCTGCTTGTCCGCATCCGACAGGAACACGCTCTTGTTGCCGGCGATATCCTTGCGCACGTATTTCAAGCCGGCCTTGTTCGGGTTGGCGTAGAACACCTTGTTGGTCAGGCTCGCTTGCACCGGGCCGCGCAGGATGTAGTTGATCCACAGGTGGGCGTTGTTCGGGTGCGGCGCGTCGGCCGGGATGGCCATGGTGTCGAACACCAGCGCGGCCGAGGTCTTGGGCACCAGCACTTCGATCACATTGCCGTTCTTGGCGTCGATGGCGCGCTGGCGCGCGATGTTGATGTCGCCCGACCAGCCCAGCGCCACGCACACGGCGCCGTTGGCCATGTCGTTGATGTAGCCCGAGGAGCTGAACAGGGTCACGTACGGCCGGATGGCCTGCAGCATCTTGCCGGCCGCGTCGTAATCGGCGACATTGGCTGAATAGGCGGGCTTGCCCAGGTAGATCAGCGCGGCCGGCAGCACCTCGGACGGCGAATCGAGGAAGGAGACGCCGCACGACTTGAGCTTGGACGCGTACTTGGGATTGAAGATCAGCTCCCACGCGTTGTCGGGCATCGGCATGCCGCCCAGCGCCGCCTTGACCTTGTTGACGTTGATGCCGACCGTCGTGTAACCCCACAGCCAGTCCACCAGGTAGTCGTTGTTGGGGTCGATCTTGGACAGCTTGGCCTGGATGGCCGGGTCCAGGTTGCCCAGGTTGCTCAGCTTGGACTTGTCGAGCTTGCGCAGCAGGTGGGCGTCGATCTGCAGCCGCGCCCATTGGGCCGTCGGCACCACGATGTCGTAGCCCGAATGGCCGGCCACCAGCTTGGAGTTGAGGATCTCGTTGTTGTCGAACAGGTCGTAGCGGACCTTGATGCCGGTCTCCTTCTCGAAGTTCTTGACCGTATCGTCGGCGATGTAGTCCGACCAGTTGTAGATGTTGAGGACTTTTTCTTCCTGCTGCGCGCGCGCGGCCGGCGCGGCCAGCGCCGCCATCACCGCCGCAGCGGCCAGTCCCAAACCGAACAGCTTGCCCAACCCTTTGCCTGCCATGCCCGCCTCCTGAAGATGGAATTCCGTGTCAAGCCGAGATGATCGGGCATAGTGGTCACGATTGCAAGCGTTGCGCTTCACGCCAGGAAGTCGAAGGCGGTGCCGGTGCCGCCGGCCACGCCGCCCGGCAAACCGCCGCCGCCCGTCTGCGCCTGCTGCGTGTACAGCGCGGCCAGCGCGTTGGCCTGGGTGGTGAGCGCCTTGGACAGCACGGTGCGCTTGCCGTTGATGGCGGAGATCTCCTTGTTGAGCGTGGCGGCCTCGCGCCGGATCACGCTGCTGTCGCTGGTGAAGGCGCCGGCCTTGGCGGCCAGCTGGTCGGCCATGCCCTTGCCGCCGTTGCTCAGCAGTTTGGCCACGCCGCCGGCGTTGGCCGTCAGCGCGGCCGCCAGTTTCTTGTCGTCCACCTGCAGGTTGCCGCTGGCGTCCAGCGTCACGCCGGCCCTGGCCAGCGCGCCGGCGGCCACGCCGTCGCCGCCCGTTTTGAGCAGTTGCGCCATCTGGCGGCTGACCTGCCCCAGCGCCACATCGCCCTTCAGGCCGCCGCTCTGCAAGGTCAGCATTTTCTGGTTCAATTCGTTGAAGGCCGCCACGAAGGCGCGCACATCCTTGCCGGTCTGCGCGGCATCGGGCGTGGCGTCAGCGGTCTTGCCGCCCGCCAGGCTGGCGGCCTTGGCCTGGAACGTGGCCAGCGCGCTTTGCAACTGTCCCAGTCCCGACAAGCGGGTCTGGTCGCGCGTGAGCGTGGCGTTGAGCTTGGCCACGCCCGTGTTCTGCGAGCTCAGCGTCTGCTGCACGCGGTTGTACACGTCGGTCGACGGCGCGGCGCCGAGGTTGCCGGCAGTGCTGGCGTGGATGGTGGAAGTGGCCATGGCGGTCCCCAAAAGTTGGCGGCCGCCCAGAAATGGCGCCGGCCCTGTCTTTATTGATTATCCACTATTGCCGAATAATCAAAACAAGGAACAGGGCCGGATTCTCCCTCCATTCGCGCGTTTGGTCCTAGCGCAGGAACTTGGTGATGGCGTTCAGCGCCGTCGGATCGAGGTTGACGAACTGGTAGCCGATCTTGAAATGGTCGCCGCTGAAAATGCAATAGCTGACCTTGGAGCGGCAGGTGACGATGTGCGCCTTGCCATCCAAAAACAATTCAAACGACACGCTGCCCAGGTGGCCGACCTCCAGCTTGTGCTCGAAGGTGAGCGACATGCCGCTGGCGCCGATGTCCAGCGTGCGCGCGGGCTGGGGCGGCATGCCGTCCATGGCCACCACCGCTTTGGCGCGCATGATCTTGCGCGCCGATGATCTCTGATCTACTGACACTTCACGTTCCGATAAGGTAAGAGCTTGCACGAAATAAAACGGCGCGACGCGCCGCATGCCTGCATGGCCAGCCGTGTCATCGCACGGCCGGCACTGCCCGATATTTTACAGGCCAAACGGGATCGGCGTAGCGCGCCCGGCCAGGCGGGCGTCCGATGAGCGGCCGGCCGCCGTCACTGGTGCTCGCGCATGCGGGCGAAGGCGTCGTCGATACGCTCGACGGCGATGATGGTCATGCCTTCGATGGCTTGTTTGGGCGCATTGGCCTTGGGAATCATGGCCAGCGAGAAGCCCAGCTTGGCCGCCTCGCGCAGGCGCTCCTGGCCGCGCGGCGCGGGCCGGATCTCGCCGGCCAGCCCCACTTCGCCGAACACCACGAAGCCGCGCGGCAGCGCCTTGTTGCGCATCGACGAATTGATGGCCAGCAGCACGGCCAGGTCGGCCGCCGGTTCCGTGATCTTGACGCCGCCCACGGCGTTGATGAACACGTCCTGGTCGAACGCGGCGATGCCCGCGTGGCGGTGCAGCACGGCCAGCAGCATGGCTAGCCGGTTCTGCTCCAGGCCCACCGACAGCCGGCGCGCGTTGGGCAAATGGCTGGCGTCCACCAGCGCTTGGATCTCCACCAGCAGCGGCCGGGTGCCCTCCTGCGTCACCATCACGCACGAACCGGGCACCTGGTTGTCGTGCTGGGACAGGAACAGGGCCGACGGGTTGGACACCCCCTTCAAGCCCTTCTCCGTCATCGCGAACACGCCCAGTTCATTGACCGCGCCGAAGCGGTTCTTGATGGCGCGCACCAGCCGGAAGCTGGAATGGCTGTCGCCCTCGAAGTACAGCACCGTGTCGACGATGTGTTCGAGCACGCGCGGGCCGGCCAGCGCGCCCTCCTTCGTCACGTGGCCCACCAGGATGATGGTGATGCCGGTGGTCTTGGCCACGCGCGTGAGCTGGGCCGCGCACTCGCGCACCTGGGCCACCGAACCGGGCGCGGAACTGAGCGCGTCCGAATACATGGTCTGGATCGAGTCGATCACGGCCACCTCGGGCCGCAGCTCGGCCAGCGTGCCGAGGATCTTCTCGAGCTGGATCTCGGCCTGCAGCTTCAGCTCCTTGGCGTCGATGGCCAGGCGCTTGGCGCGCAGCGCGATCTGGGCGCCCGACTCCTCGCCCGACACATACAGCACGCTTTTCAGGTGCGACAGATTGGCCAGCGCCTGCAGCAGCAGCGTCGATTTGCCGATGCCGGGGTCGCCGCCGATCAGCACCACGCCGCCGGCCACCAGGCCGCCGCCCAGCACGCGGTCGAATTCCTCGATGCCGGTGCCGAAACGGGGCACGTCGATGGCGTCGATGTCGGCCAGCGACAGCACGGGCGCCGTCTGCGCCAGCGCCTGGTGCTGGAGGTTCGAATAGCGGTTGGCGCCGGGGCTGTCGGGCACCGTCTCCACCATCGTGTTCCACTGCTGGCACGCGCCGCACTGGCCGGTCCACTTGCTGCTGATGGCGCCGCAGTCGCTGCAGGTGTAATTGGTCTTGATCTTGGCCATATCAGCCTTCGACCACGCGCACGCGCGGCGCCAGCGCGCACATGAGTTCATAGCCGATGGTGCCGGCCGCCTCGGCCACCTCGTCGATCGGCATGCCCTTGCCCCACAGGGTCACGGCGCTGCCCACGCGGGCCTGCGGAACCGGGGTCAGGTCCACCGTCAGCATGTCCATCGAGACGCGGCCCACGAGGCGGGTGCGCACGCCGTCCACCAGCACCGGGGTGCCCAGCGGCGCGTGGCGCGGGTAGCCGTCCGCGTAGCCGCAAGCGACCACGCCGACCCGCATCGGGCCGTCGGCCCGGAAGCGGCTGCCGTAGCCCACCATGTCGCCCGCGACGATATCCTGGGTGCCGATGATCTCGCTCGCCAGCGTCATGGTCGGCAGCAGGCCAAAGTCGGCCGCGCTCCTGCCGCCCGGCGTGCCGCCGTACAGCATGATGCCGGGCCGCACCCAGTCGTTGGTCAGCACGTCGGCCAGCGCATCGGCCTGCAGGATGCCGGCCGAATTGGACAGGCTGCGCGCGCCCGGCAAACCGGCCGCGCCCAGCTCGAAGCGGCGGATCTGCTCGCGCAGCGGCAGGCCGGGATGGGCCAGTTCATCGGCGTTGGCGAAGTGCGTCATCATGGTGATCTCGCCCACGCAGTCGAGCGCGCGCAGGCGCGCGTGGGCGGCGGCGAACGCCTCCGGCTTGAAGCCGAGGCGGTTCATCCCCGTGTTCATCTTCAGGTGCAGGTTCAGCTTGCGCGGCAGCCGGGCCGCCTCCAGCCAGGCGATCTGCTGCTCGCAGTGGACGGCGCCATTGAGGTCGTACTGCGCCATCGTCTGCAGGTCGGACGCGTCGAAAAAGCCTTCCAGCAGCATGATCGGCTTGGTCCAGCCCAGCTCGCGCAGGCGCACGGCGTTGTCGAATTCGATCAGGGCCAGGCCGTCGGCCGCCGCGAAACCGCGCATGGCCCGTTCCAGCCCGTGGCCATAGCCATTGGCCTTGACCACCCCCCAGGTCTTGGCGTGCGGCGTGCATTGCCGGGCGCGCGCCAGGTTGTGCTGCATGGATTCGAGGTGGATGGTTGCGACTATCGGCCGTGGCATAGGAAATCGGAGCGGGATGATGGAAGCCGTATTTTACCGGAGCCGCCCCGATCTGCGCGGGCCGCACGGCCATAAGGCATATCAGTGGCGGCCGCCGCCATGCTTCGGATCGCTTGGCATTTATGGTATAAAGCATGCCAGATAAGTTTTCAGGTCACCCGTATGAATCGTGGTTTTTATACCATCATGGCAGCGCAGTTCTTTTCGTCCCTGGCGGACAATGCGCTGCTGTTTGTTGCGATCGACCTGTTGATCAGCATGAAGTCGCCCGGCTGGATCACGCCGCTGCTGAAATTGTCCTTCGTGCTGTTCTATGTGCTGCTGGCCGCCTTCGTCGGCGCCTTCGCCGACTCGCTGCCCAAGGGCCGGGTCATGTTCATCGCCAACCTGATCAAGATTTCCGGCTGCCTGCTGATCTTCTTCGACGTGCACCCGCTGCTGGCCTACGCCGTGGTGGGATTCGGCGCGGCCGTCTATTCGCCGGCCAAATACGGCATCCTGACGGAGCTGCTGCCACCGGAGAAGCTGGTGGCCGCCAACGGCTGGATCGAAGGCTTGACGGTGGCCTCCATCATCTTCGGCACCGTGATGGGCGGCGCGCTGGTGAGCGGGCGCACCTCGGCCTTCCTGCTGAGTTTCGACATGCCGTTCCTGGACACCGGCATCGACACGCCGACGGAAGCGGCGCTGTGCGTGGTGGTGGGCATCTACGTGCTGGCCACCCTGTTCAACCTGAAGATTCCGGACACCGGCTGCAAATATCCGCACCAGGAACACAATCCGATCAAGCTGGTGACCGACTTCGCCAATTGCTACGGCCTGCTGTGGAAGGATAAGCTGGGCCAGATTTCGCTGGCCGTGACCACCCTGTTCTGGGGCGCGGCGGCCACCTTGCAGTTCATCGTGCTGGAATGGGCCAAGAAGTCGCTGCATCTGCCGTACGACAAGGCCACCAGCCTGGTGGGCGTGGTGGCCATCGGCGTGGCGGCGGGCGCCGTGCTGTCGGCCTGCTTCATCACGCTGCGCAAGTCGCTCACCGTGATCCCGCTCGGCATCGCCATGGGCGGCATCGTGATGGGCATGACGCTGGTGCATTCCGTGTGGCTGGCCTACCCGCTGCTGATCCTGGTGGGCGTGCTGTCGGGCTTCTTCCTGGTGCCGATGAACGCGCTGCTGCAGCACCGGGGCCACGTCCTGATGAGCGCCGGTCATTCGATCGCGGTGCAGAACTTCAACGAGAACCTGTCCATCCTGACCATGCTGGCCATCTACTCGCTGATGCTGCGCCTGCACCTGGAGCTGGATGGCATCATCATCCTGTTCGGCCTGTTCGTGGCCGGCGTCATGCTGCTCATCATGCGCAAGCACGCGGCCAATCAACGCGAGCATGATTCGCTCGCGCTGATCGGCGAGATGAAGCACTAAACCATCACGACGGCAGCGTGCCGGCCAGCCGGCGCGCCGCCGCCTGGCTGCGCCAATCGTCGGGCACCACGAAGCCGCGCGCACGCTCCACCCACCAGTCGCCGCGCCGTTCCAGCACCGCCACCATCTGCGGCGCGGCCACCGTCGCCATGTGGCGCTCCAGCGCCTGCCCCAACTCGGCCCGGTCCAGCACCGGCGCCGTGGCCAGCGGCGCCTTCATGGGCGCCAGCCATTCCAGACGCGGCATCAGCATGAAGTGCTCCCCCTCCAGCGCCACCGACTCGGTCAGCGTGCGCCAGAAACCGTGGCAATGCGGTTGCGAGATGCCGTCCAGCGCGCGCCACACGCCGCCCGGATAGAACAGCCAGCCCTTGACCAGCGCCTGCGCGCAATCAACGGGCTGCGGCAGCAGCGCCTGCGCGGCCGGATGGCTGGCCAGCGCCAGCTGCTTGTCGAGGATCTTGCGCATCTTGGCGCCCAGCGTGTCGGCCAGGTTGGGGCCGATCAGGCAATTGAAGCGGCCATCGTCCACATCGGACGGCGCCGCGCTGTCGAGCAGATAGAATTTTGTCGCCAGTTCCCAGTGCAGCAGGCGGGCGCCATCGCGCAGCAGGAAGTCGAACTCGCCCACCGTGTCGTTGCGGTTGGCGCGCACCTGCAAACCGTGCGCTTCCAGCATGCCATGCTGTTGGAAGTAGAAGGCCATCAGCTTTTCCGCGTACAGGCCAAGGCGGGAATAGGAACGCTGGCCCAGCGCGGCGTCGAGCGGCGCCGGATCGGCCTCCAGCGCGGCCAGCCAGTCGACCACGGCCGGCGTGACCGCGCCCAGCGTGGCGATGCGGCCGCGCCAGTGCGGCGAGGCGGGGTCCAGCAGATCGGGCGCGTCCAGCAACCAGGCCAGCGCACGCACGGGGGAACAGGTCAAATGCCCCCAGCGACGCTCGAAACGCGCCTGGTAGTTGTCGGCGTCGATGTCAGGTGGCCTGGTCACGCGTGGCCCTGGCCAGGCACAGGTCGGCCCATGCCTTGCCTTTGTCTTCCGGTCGTCGCAGCAGGTCGGCCGGATGGTAGGTCGCCACCACGGGCAACGCGCCGTGGCGGTGCACCTTGCCGCGCGAGGCCACGCCCAGCAGGCCCTTGGCGGCGGCCCCGCCGAAGGTGAGCACCATGCCGGCACCCGTCAGCGCCAGCTCCCGCTCCAGGAATGGCCGGCAGGCCGCCACTTCGTCAGGGGTAGGCGCACGGTCGGCGCCGTCGTCGCCGGACGGGCGGCATTTGACGAGGCCAGTCAGGTAGACATCCGATTCCGTCGTCAGGCCGATCGCCTTGAGCATATTGTCGAGCAGTTGCCCTGCCTCGCCGGCCACGGCGCGGCCCTCTTTTTCATCGAGCCTGCTGGGCGCGCCGACAAGCGCCATCCATTGCGCGCCCGTGTGGCCACGGCCTTGGACGGCGGCGCGGCGCGTCGCGCACAGGTCGCAGCGGGTGCAACTGGCGATGGCGGTCTTCAGCGCCGGCCAGTCCATGGCGGCGATGGCTTGCTCGCTGACCGGCGCCGGACGGGCGGGCACAGGCGCATCGTCGAACCATGCCGTCGAATCTTCCTCGCCGATGTCGGCGGCCGACGCGTTGACAACGTCGATCGCGGCCACATCGTCGTCGGCGTCGGGCATGCTGGCGGCAGCAGCCACCGGCACCTCCACCGGCACGACAGGCGCAACAACCACCGGCGCCACTTCAACGGCGGCGGGTTCCGCCTCGCGCGCGGGCGCAGGCGCAGGCGCGATTGCGGGCGCGGGTGCGGGTGCGGGCGCGGGTGCGGGTGCGGGTGCGGGTGCGGGTGCGGGTGCGGGTGCGGGTGCGGGCGCGGTTGCGGGCGCGGCCGCCTCCAGCGGCGCTTCCGTCAATTCGGCTGGCGCCCCGGGCAGCGCCGGCACCGGATGGCGCAACCGCCACTGGGGCCCGACACCCATCTCGTCGAGGAAAACGGAACTGCGCGCAGACTGCTGACTCATATGCCGAACCGCATGACGATCGCGTCCTCGCGTTGTTGATTGGCCGCCGGGTAATACGCCTTACGCCGGCCAATTTGCTGGAAACCATAGCGCTGGTAGATTTCCAGCGCGCGCGTGTTCGAGGGCCGCACTTCGAGCAGCACCGACTCCATGCCCAGTCCGCGCGCGCACGCGACGGCCTGATTCAGCAGGAAGCGCCCCAACCCCTGCCCCTGGCGCTCGGCCGACACGGCCACGTTCAGCAGGTGGGCTTCATCGACGATCACCATCAACAGGAAATAGCCGAGCAACCCGCCGGCCGCATCGCGCAGCACCCAGGCCTGGTAGCCGCTGGCCAGCGAATCGTCGAAATTGGCGCGGCTCCACGGATGCGGATACACGGTCTGCTCCAGCGCCACCACATCGTCCAGATCGGACGCCTGCATCGGCTCGTATTGGAGCCGGGCCAGATCCCACACAGGCTTCATGCGCCCGCCCCATCCGCCTGGGCCGCCTTGGCCGCCTGTATGTCGCGTCGTTCGGCGCTGGTGTAGGCGATCTTGTTGCGCAGGTAGAGCGGCTGCGCCTCGGCGGCAGACACGGTGTGGCCGGCGGCGAACGCCACGGCGGCCAGTTGCGCGATCTGCGCCGCGTGCGGCATCACCTCGCCGTGGGCCGACGGCGCGCAGGCCAGACCGGACAAGGCCTCGGCGTAGGCCGCGAAGCCATTGCCGCAAGCGGCAGGCTGGCCCTGCGGCTGCACCGCCTCGGGCGCCGCCAGTGCCGGCGCCAACACCACGGCCGGCGCCACCGCGCCCGCTTCAAAGCGATACTGGGCCCAATAGACTTCGCCCATGCGCGCGTCGAGCACGGTCAACACCTCGTCCGCGCCGAATTGCTGATGGCAAGCCAGCGCCATCGCATCGAGCGTCACCACCGGCACCACGGGCAGGCCGGCGCCGAACGCCAGGCCCTGCGCCACGCCGCAAGCGGTGCGCACGCCGGTGAAGGAGCCGGGACCGGAACCATAGGCGATGGCGTCGCACTGTTTGAGCGCGATGCCGGCTTCGGCCAGCAGTTCCTGCACCATCGGCAGAATGGACTGGGAGTGGGTGCGCACGCCGGACGAGGCGCGGGCGATGACGGCTCCCTCGCGCAGCAGCGCGCAGGAAGCCAGTTCGGAGGACGTTTCAATGGCAAGTATCGTAGGCATGCCGTATTTTAACCTGCCGTGCCGGGGACAAGTCCAGCGGGCCGCCGAAATCGGCCGGACAGGGAGGCGCCGCCTTTTGCGGGCAACGGCCGCGCCGGCGCCGGTTGAAATACATTTGTACAAATGCATTCTTCATTCCGTAGTACAATAGCGCCCCATCAATATAACGCCCCACCATCAAGAAACGCGGCCGGCCTCCCATGGCCGGCCCGGCATTCTATTTTCGCCTGCAACCAATGGCCGCGCGCCTTGTTGCTTCCGCGCGTGTTGTGCTGCGTCCCGCCGCAAGCCGCACGCTAACTGGTCTGGTGCACTCACCTGGCGCCGGACGCATCGCTGTTAAAGGATGAATTGTTATGACAGTTGTGGAATCTCTCCGCCCATCTTCCCGCCTCCCCCAGGGGCATTTTTTGTTGGCCACGGACTTGGACGGCACATTGCTGGCCGGTAGCACCGAGGGCCGCCGCCACGTGCGCGAACTGTTCACCGCGACGCCGCGCAATGCCAGGCTGGTGTTCGTGACCGGTCGCGGCCTGGAATCCATATTGCCACTGCTCAGCGATCCCACGATCCCCACCCCCGACTACATCATCGCCGACGTCGGCGCCACGATAGTCCATGGCGACGATCTGCGCCCGGTGGAGAACCTGCAGCAGGAAATCGCTGCCCGCTGGCCCGGCTCGCAGGCCGTGTTGAAGGCGCTCGCCGATTTTCCGCAGCTGCGCCGCCAAAGCGTGCCGCAGGAGCGTCGCTGCTCGTTCCTGGCCAGCGAAGCCGACGTGACGCCGGCCTTGCGGGCGGCAGTCGGCGCGCTGGACTGCGACCTGCTGCTGTCGGCCGGTTGCTATCTGGACGTGCTGCCGCGCGGCGTCGGCAAGGGCCCGGCATTATTGCGCCTGGCGCAGGTGCTGAACATCGCCCCCGACACCATCGTGGTGGCCGGCGACACGCTCAATGACCTGTCCATGTTCGAGACCGGATTGCGGGGCATTGTCGTCGGCGGCGCCGAACCGGCGCTGGTGCAGCGGCTGCGCCGTCGGCCGCACGTGCACATCGCCATCGGCGAGGGCTGCGACGGCATCCTGGAGGGGCTCGCCCATCACGGCGCGCTGGTGCGCCCGCGCCATTACGCCACGCCGGCCGACCGGCCGGGCGACGCGGAACTGGTCATGGTCTATCACCGCCTGCCTTTCGACGAGGCCATGGACGGCGGCGTGCCCACGCGCAGCAGGCCGAAAAGCCCGAACGGCATCATCCCGACGCTGCTGCGCTTCTTCGCCGGCGGCCGCAAGGGCTCGTGGGTGGCCTGGTCGCAGCAGGAGAGCCGCGCGCCGGCCGGTTTTGAAGCCCGGCTGATGGTCGACGAGGTCGCCTATCCGCATCTGCGCGCGGCCCGCATCGCCCTCACGGCGGAGGATGTGGACCTGTTTTACAAGAAGTTTTCGAAGGAAGCGTTCTGGCCGATCATCTTTTCATTCCCCGACAAGGCCGAGTTCCATCAGCGGCACTGGGAACGGTTCCTGGAAGTGAACCAGCTGTTCGCCGAACACACCGCGCGCGAAGCGGCGGAAGGCGCCGTGGTCTGGCTGCACGACTACAACCTGTGGATGGTGCCCGCGTTCCTGCGCCCGCTGAGGCCGGATCTGCGGATCGCGTTCTTCCACCATACCGCATTCCCCTCCAGCGACGTGTTCAACATCCTGCCGTGGCGGCGCGACATCATCGGCAGCCTGCTGCAGTGCGATTACGTGGGATTCCATATTCCGCGCTATGTGGAGAATTTTGTCGACGCCGTGCGCTCGTTCTCGCCGGTCGAAACCGGCCCCGCGCAGCCATGCGCGCCGCGCTTCCTGACCTACGGCTGCGCATTGGGCGTCGACACCGTGACGAGCTGGCTCGAGACGAGCGACCGCACCATACGGCTCGGCGTGCACCCGGTCGGCACCGACGTGGCCTTGATCGAGCGCATGGTGATGCAGCCGGATGTGCGGGAAATGGCCGGCACCATCGCCAACTACCTTGCCGGCGTGACGGGCATCGTCTCGATCGAACGGCTCGACTATGTGAAGGGTTCGCTGGAAAAGCTGCAGGCCTTCGAACGGCTGCTGGAGACGCACCCCGAACATGTGGGCAAGGTGACGCTGCTGAACATCATCACGCCGGCGGCGCCGGGCATGGAGATCTACGATGCGCTGCGCCTGGAGGTGGACCGCGCCGTCGGCCGCATCAACGGCCGCTTCTCGACGCTGGACTGGGTGCCGGTGCGCTACTTCTACCGCTCGCTGCCCTTCCACGAGATCGTCGCCCACTACGCCGCCTGCGACATCGCCTGGATCACACCGCTGCGCGACGGCCTGAACCTGGTGGCCAAGGAGTACGTCGCCGTGCGCAAGGCGGTCGACAGACCCGGGGTGCTGATCCTGTCGGAGTTCGCCGGCGCCGCCGTGGAGGTGCACGGCGCCCTGCTGACCAACCCGTACGACAGCAACGCGATGACCGCCTCGCTGCATCAGGCGCTCACCATGGGCATCGAGGAGCGCGCCTATCGCACCGCGCGCATGGCGATGATCGTCACCGAGCATGATGTCACGCGCTGGGGGGACGATTTCCTCGCGGCCGTCATGGCGCCTGACGTCGGCGAAGCATTGGCCGCGGCATGAGGGCGGAGCGATGACCTACATCCTGCTTGGCAATACGCTCGGCGCCTGGCTGGTGGCGCTCGGCATCGCCGCGGTGGCGGCCATGCTGCTGAAAACGGTGCATGCGCTGGTGTTGCGGCGCCTGGGCCAGATCGCCGTCAAGACCGAGACTTTTCTCGACGACCTGGCCGTTGCCGTGCTGGCCGCCACCAGCGAGCTGTTCCTCGCCGGCATCGGCATCTACGCCGGCGCGCAATGGCTGGTGATGACGCCCAAGACCGCCGGATTGCTGTCGCATGGCGCGATCGTCGTGTTGCTGCTGCAGGTGGCGCACTGGGGCGATGTCGGCATCCGCAGCTGGCTGGACCATTACCGGACGCGCCGCAGCGCGGAGGACATGGCCAGCACGACCTCCACCGCCGCGCTCGGATTCATGGTGCGCGCGGCGTTGTGGCTGATCATAGCGTTGATGCTTCTGGATAACTTCGGCGTCAATATCACCACGCTGATCGCCAGCCTCGGCATCGGCGGCATCGCGGTGGCGCTGGCGTTGCAGAACATCCTCGGCGACCTGTTCTCGTCGCTGTCGATCGTGTTGGACAAGCCGTTTGCCGTGGGCGACTTCATCATCGTCGACAGCATCGCCGGCACCGTGGAATACGTCGGCCTGAAGACCACCCGCATCCGCAGCCTGGACGGCGAGCAGATCGTGTTCTCCAACAGCGACCTGCTGAAAAGCCGCATCCGCAACTTCCAGCGCATGGAGAGCCGGCGCGTGGTGTTCAGCGTCGGGATCACCTACGAAACGACGGAACAGCAGCTGGAGCGGGTCCCGGGGATACTGCGCGAGATCGTCTCAAGTCAGCAGCCGGTTCGTTTCGATCGCGCGCATTTCAAGAGCTACGGCGATTCCTCGCTGGACTTCGAGGTGGTCTATATCATTGAATCGGCGGACTACACCCGGTACATGGACATCCAGCAGGCCATCAATCTCGCCATGTTCAAGCGTTTCGCGCGGGAAAAGATCGAGTTCGCCTATCCGACCCGCACGGTCAAGCTGTTGACCTCCCCCCCGGCCTGAAGGCGGGGACGACGACGGCGCCTGGTCGCTTGCGCGGCCGGGCGCGGCCTGCCGGCCACCGAAGCATGCCTCGACCGGCCGGCTGCCATGTAGAATATGCACGTTTGGCGCTGCGGGCGCCCCTGAAAGCCGATTTCCCATGCACAGTCTGACCCTCAGCACCGACAACCATCGCGACATCGCCGCCGCCCTCGCCGGCGAGCGCTGGATCGTGGCCTGCCTTTGCGCCGCCTGGTGCGGCACCTGCACGTCCTACCGCAACACGTTCGAGGAACTGGCGGCCCGCCATCCCGACAAGTGCTTCATCTGGATCGACATCGAGGACAACGCGGACGTGGTGGGTGAACTGGACGTGGAGAACTTCCCCACCCTGCTGATCCAGCATGGCGAACAGGTGGCCTTCTTCGGCACCATGCTGCCCGACGCGGGTGTGGCGCACCGCCTGGTGCAGGCCCAGTCGGGCCACAGCGACGCGGAACTGGCCGCGCTGACGGCCGCCAGCGAGGAGCGCCGCCAGTGGCAGCACGACTGCAACCTGCGCACGCTGCTGCGCGCCGCGCGCGGCTGACCCCGGCGCGCATCCGGGCGGCCGCCGCGGCGGCGCCCCGTTGAACGACCGCCTTACGCCGGCACGCGCCAGCGCAGCAGCATTTCCTCGGCCAGCATCGGCTTGCTGTACAAATAACCCTGCGCCAGACGGCAGCCCTGGCGCAGCAGGAAGGCGGCCTGCTGCTCCGTCTCCACCCCTTCCGCGATCACGGACAGATTCATGCTCTTGCCGAGCTGGATGATGGCGATGGCGATCGCCTCGTCGTTCACGTCGGTCGAAATGTCCTGGATGAACGAGCGGTCGATCTTCAGCGTCTGCACCGGCAGCTGCTTGAGGTAGGCCAGCGACGAATAGCCGGTGCCGAAATCGTCGATCGCCAGTCCCACGCCGATCGAGTGCAGGTCGTTGATGAAGTTGAGCGCGTCGCCCGTGTTCATGATGACGGACTCCGTCACCTCCAGCTGCAGGCGCTCCGGTTCCAGCCCCGTCTCGCGCAGGATGTCGGCCACCATGTTGACGATGCTGCCCCGCTCGAACTGCTTGACCGACAGGTTGACGGCGATCTTGGGCACATGCAGCCCCGCCTCCTGCCAGCGCACCATCTGGCGGCAGGCCTCGTACAGCACCCACTTGCCGAGCTGGTTGATGAAGCCCGTGTCCTCGGCCAGCGGGATGAAGCGCACCGGCGGCACCAGCCCCAGTTCCGGATGGTTCCAGCGCACCAGCGCCTCCACGCCCACCAGGCGTCCGGTGTCGATCTCCACCTGCGGCTGGTAGTTGAGGAAGATCTCGTCCTTCTCGATCGAGCGGCGCAGGAAGGTCTCCAGCCGCAGGCGCTCGACGCCCTCGCCCGTCATGGACGGCGCGTAGAAACTGTAGCCGTTGCGGCCGCGCGCCTTGGCCTGGTACATGGCCACGTCGGCGTTGCGGATCAGCATATTGAGGTCGGTGGCGTCGGTCGGGAACAGGCTGATGCCGACGCTGCAGGTGACGAACAGTTCGTGTCCGGCCACCATGAACGGCTGCTCGAACATGGCCACCAGCTTTTCCGCCACCAGTCCGGCGCCGCGCTGGCCATCCACGTTCTCCAGCAGCACGATGAATTCGTCGCCGCCCAGCCGCGCCAGCGTGTCGCCCTCGCGCAGCTTTTCCTGCAGCGCCTTGGCCACCTGCTTGAGCAGCTCGTCGCCGATGTGGTGGCCCAGCGTGTCGTTGACGTTCTTGAAGCGGTCCAGATCGATGAACAGCAGCGCCAGTTGCTCCTGGTCGCGCGAGGCCCGCTGCAGCGCGTGCTGCAGGCGGTCGTTGAACAGCAGGCGGTTGGGCAAGGCCGTGAGCGGGTCGTGGTGGGCCAGATGGTCGAGCTTCTCCTGCGACTCCTTGACCTGCGTGATGTCGCTGAACACGCCCACGTAGTGCGTGGTCTGGCCCCGGTTGTCGCGCACGGCGCTCACCGTCAGCCATTCCAGGTACAACTCGCCGCTCTTGCGCAGGTTCCACATCTCGCCGCGCCAGAAGCCGGTGGTCACCAGTTCCGTCCACAGGCTCTGGTAGAACGCGTCGTCGTGGCGGCCCGAACGCGTGAGCGTGCGGTCCTTGCCCAGCGCCTCCTGCTCGCTGTAGCCGGTGATCTGCGTGAAGGCCGGGTTGACGGCCACGATCCTGCCGTCCGCGTCCACCACCATCACGCCGTCGGCGATGTGTTCGAGCACCGTGGCCGACAGGCGCAGCTTCTCCTCGGCCTCCTTGCGGGCCGTGATGTCGGCGTAGACCCAGATGCTGCCCTCGTTGGGGCGGTTCTGGTCGATCGCGCAGCCGCTCACCATGCACCAGAACAGGGTGCCGTCCTTGCGCCGGTAGTGGCGCTCCTCGCTGAAGTAGTCGCCCGAGGCCAGCGACGAATACTGGCGCGCGCCGGCAGCCTCGAAGTCGAAGGCGTTGGGGAACACGATGGCGGTGGAACTGCCCGTCATGGCGCCGGGCTCGTAGCCGAACAGTTCCTCGCAACGGCGGTTGACGGACACGATCACGCGGTTACGCACGAACATCACGCCGAACATCACGTTGTCGAGAATGGCGCTCTGCTCGGCCAGCAGGGCTTCGATGCGCATCTCGTTGTGCTTGCGCTGGCTGATGTCGGAGATGATGCCGTCCACCCACGGCGCGCCGCCGTCGCCGTCGGCCACCTGGGGCTGGCCGTTCTCGGCCACCCAGCGCTCGGTGCCGGTGGCGTCGATGATGCGGTATTCGATCTCGTAAGGCTGGCCGTCGCGCACGGCCTGGGTCACGCAGCGGCGCTGCGCCTTGCGGTCCTCGGGGCAGATCAGGTTGGCCCACGCGTGGGTGGTGCTGCGCATGAACTGGGCCGCCGAATAGCCGGAGATGTCCTCGATGGCGTCGGACACGAAGTCGATCGGGCCGTCCGGACGGAAGCGGAACACGGCGCCCGGCACCTGGGTGACGATGGTGCGGAAACGCTCCTCGCGCTGGCCGATGTCCTCGAACAGGTGCTTGATGGCGACCCGCATCTGCTCCAGCTGGCCGGCCAGCCGCCCCAGCTCGTCGCTGCCGGTCAGGTCGAGCCGGGTCTCGAAGTCGCCATGGGACAGGCGGTCGGAAAAGCGCATCAGCTTGCGCAAGGGCTTGAGCAGGCGCTTGTTCAGGAACAGCACGATCAGCAGCAGCGACACGGTGAGCTGGGCCGCCAGCACGAACACGTACGACAGCTGCTTCTCGCGCAGGTCCTGCTGGCTGCGCGCGTCGTCCATCTCGACCATGATGCGGCCTATATGCTCGCCGCGCACCAGGATCTCGCGCTCGGCGCGGAACACGTGGCCGGTGGCGCGGCGCGGCGACTGCACGCTGATGAACTGGGTGTCGGCCTGGCCGGTCACCTCCACCTGCAGCACGGAGCGGTCGCGCATGACCGATTCGACCAGCGAATGGGCCGATTCCGCGTTCATGTTCCACAGCGATTCCTGCATGCCCAGCGCCAGGATGTCGGCGTTGCGCTGCAGCGCCTCGTTCAACGCGACCTTGGCCGACTGCTGCTCGTGCACGCCGATCAGCAGGTAGCTGCCTATCATGGCCGGAATCACCAGGCCGCCGAACACCACCAGCAGCAGCGCGCCGTAGATGGACAGGCCATACAGCGCGGTCAGCCGGGCGCGCACCTGCTGGTAGAGGGCACTAGTCATGCATGTGCCGCGCCACAGCGGCCTGTTTTGTCAGTTTGCATCATCAAGCTGTGTTGGTTCGATTCGTGTGGCGCCGCCGACCGCCGCGGCACCGGATCTCTTAAAACGCAAACTCTGTTTGTCCTGCACGGAATTATGCACGGAAAAACACGGAAAAGTCATCCGCAAGCCGTTTCGATGTAACAGTCGTGGCGCTATCAGCGAAAAAACCGCAGGCAGGCTATGATCTGCGCTCCCCCAACCTGAGGAATCGCCATGACCCTATCCATGTACTCCGCATCCGTGCCCGTGTTCAAACAAATGTTGAACAGCCTGCTGGCCATCCTCGACAAGGCCGAAACCCACGCCGGCGAGAAGAAAATCGACCCGCAAGCCCTGCTGCAGTTCCGTCTGTATCCGGACATGCTGCCGTTCACCCGCCAGATCCAGATCGCCTGCGACTTCGCCAAAGGGTGCAGCGCCCGCCTCGGCGGCATGGACGTGCCCGCATTCGAGGACAACGAGCACAGCTTCGCGGAACTGAAGGCGCGCATCGCGAAGACGCTGGCCTTCATCGACACCGTGCCGGCGGAGCAGATCGCCGGCAGCGCCGAGCGCGCCATCACCACCGGCAGCGGCGAGAAGACCAAGCACTTCACGGGCCAGACCTATCTGCTGCATTACGCGCTGCCCCACTTCTTCTTCCATGCCACCACGGCTTACGACATCCTGCGCCATAACGGGGTGGAGATTGGGAAGAAGGATTTCATCGGCAGTTATTAATTACTTCTGAAACCGGCCTCTGACCCCATGAAGCTCTTCTGAAACCGGGGGCAGCCCCCTTGGAGCCGCTTCGGAAACCGGGGTCAGACCCCTTGAAGCCGGGGTCAGACCCCAGACTTCCGGAGCCGCCTCCAAAAAAACGCCGGGGGGCGTCGCTTGGGATCAGGTGTTGCGGCGCGGGTAGCCCTGCGCCAGGATGCGCTGCCACACCGTTTCCTTCTGCTCGGCCGTCATGGCCACCCAATGCGCCACCTCCACCACGCTGCGCCCGCAGCCGCGGCAAATCTCGTCGAAGGTGGTGGAGCAGACGGCCACGCAGGGGGTGTCGGGCCGCACCGGCAATTCGTTCGTCATCTCAGTCCACCTTCAGGCCCAGCTTGTCCCAGCCTTCGTGGCCGAGGGCCTCCAGGGTGGCGATGTTCTTCTCGAAAATGTCGCTCGCCTCGGGGAAGGCCTCCACCGCCCGCTCCACGCTGGCCTCGCGCAGCAGGTGCAGGGTCGGATACGGCGAACGGTTGGTGTAGTTGCTGATCTCGTCGGGCGCGGTGTCGGCGAACTGGTATTGCGGGTGGAAACTGGCCACCTGCAGCTCGCCCGCCAGATCCATGTCCTCCAGCGCGGCGTCGGCCACGTCCAGGAATTCGTTGTAGTCCTGGAAATCGGTCAGCACCTTGGGGTGGATCAGCAGCGTGGTGTCGACGGCTTCCGGGTCGGCGTCGGACAAATATTGCAATTCATCCATCAGCGCCGACAGCAGCGCCTCCGGCGTGTCGGCGTCGCACACGACGTAGCGCACCTGTTTCTTGACGTGCACGGCCTTCGCGAACGGGCACAGGTTCAGGCCGATGACGGCCTTCTCCAGCCATTGTTCAGTCGCGGCGATGATGGCGGCGTGGTCGTCGGCGGTGGTGCGCATAGTGTGTCCCTGGATTCAAAACCCGAATTGTACGCACTCTTTGCGCCATCTCATATATGTATCGCGCCCGCCCTGGCGCGCCGCTTGCGCCAGCGCCCGGCCCGGTCCATGCTGGCCCGGTGGCGCCGCCGATGAGCGGCCAATTACCCTGAATTCCACGACAACTGTATTGTACTCACCGGCAATTATTGCCAAAAAGCACCAACCGGCGAGGCCGTCACGCGGCTGACATATTTCTTGACTCCGCTAGTCGACCTTCGTACACTCCACGTTTATTCATGTCCGTCCGGTGTTTCTGCGCCGACAACAATGGAATACTATGCAAGCACGCAATAACACTTCCGCTGCACTGGCGGCGCTGGCCCTGATGCTGGCACCGGCGTTGAGCCAGGCCGCCGACGCGGGCCTGCCGGCCGTCCCGGCCTTCCAGCCGGCCCCGGCCAAAGCCCCCGACCTCACCCTCACCACCAAGGCCGACACCAAGTCGGCCCGCCCCGCCAGCGAAGACGCGCTGCGCGAGACGGACGTGTGGGGCCGCATCCGCTCCGGCTACGCCATCCCCGATCTGGACAATCCGCTGGTGGCCAAGCACATCACGTGGTACAGCAGCCGTCCCGACTACATGGCCCGCACCACGGCGCGCGCCTCGCGCTACCTGTTCCACGTGGTCACGGAACTGGAAAAGCGCGGCATGCCGACGGAACTGGCGCTGCTGCCCTTCATCGAGTCCGCCTTCAACCCGCAGGCGCTGTCGAGCGCCAACGCGGCCGGCATGTGGCAGTTCGTGCCCGGCACGGGGCGCGACTTCAACCTGAAACAGACCGTGTTCAAGGATGAACGGCGCGGCATCGTGGCCTCGACCGACGCCGCCCTCACCTACCTGCAGCGCCTGTACGACATGTTCGGCGACTGGCAACTGGCGCTGGCCGCCTACAACTGGGGCGAAGGCTCGGTGCAGAAGGCCATCCAGCGCAACCGCGCGCTGGGCAAGCCGACCGACTTCGAGAGCCTGTCCGAGCTGATGCCGGCCGAAACCCGCAACTACGTGCCCAAGCTGCAGGCCGTCAAGAACATCATCGCCAACCCCGGCCAGTACGGCCTGACCCTGCCGCTGATCGACAACCAGCCCTACTTCACGGCCGTCGACAAGACCAGCGACATCGACCTGACCATCGCCGCCCACCTGGCCGAATTGTCGGTCGACGAATTCAAGGCGCTCAACCCGCAGTTCAACCGCCCCGTCATCACGGGCGGCGAACACACCAAGATCCTGCTGCCCCAGGAGAACGCGGAGAAGTTCCACCTGAACTTGGCCCAGTGGGGCCGCGCCCTGTCGACCTGGACCACGCACAAGATCACCAGCGCGCGTGAGCGGATCGAAACCCTGGCCTCCAAGTTCCACACCACGCCCGAAGTGATCCGCCAGGCCAACAACATCCCGCAAAAGACGCTGCTCAAGGCCGGCTCCACCATCCTCGTGCCCAAACTGGCCACCTCGGCCAACGTGGACATCGCGCCGGAAGTGGCCGACAACGCCATCGTGGCGCTGGAGGCCGACCGCGGCTTCAAGCGCGGCCGCGGCTACAAGGCGGCCCGCCGCCAGAGCGATGACGGCGCCAACGCGCCGGTCAAGCTGGTCAAGGCCCGCGTCTCCCGCTACCACAAGTCCCGGCACCGCAGCGAGGACTGAGGCCCGTGTTGGCGACGATGAAAAGTTGCCAGCGCGGCGCACACGCCCTACAATCTCGGTCTTGCGGCAGCCAGACCTTGAGCGCGCAAAGTTGCGTCCCAGGACGGCGCGAATCGCCGCGCCGGCCTGGCCACCACTACCAAACAACCCATACTGTCGCCGTCACCGCCTATCGGGCGGCGCCGCGGCGCAGCAGTAGCAATCGGAGTCTATATGGCGTTCTTGCAAGGCAAAAAAATCCTCATCACCGGTTTGCTGTCGAACCGTTCCATCGCCTACGGCATCGCCAAGGCATGCCACCGCGAAGGCGCCGAGCTGGCCTTCACCTACGTCGGTGAGCGCTTCAAGGACCGCATCACGGAATTCGCCGCCGAATTCGGCAGCACGCTGGTGTACGATTGCGACGTCTCGAGCGACGAGCAGATCGCCGCCCTGTTCACCGACCTGGCGCAAAGCTGGTCGCAGCTGGACGGCCTGGTGCACGCGATCGGCTTCGCGCCGCGCGAAGCGATCGCCGGCGAGTTCCTGGACGGCCTGACCCGCGAGAACTTCCGCATCGCCCACGACATCTCCGCCTACAGCTTCCCGGCCATGGCCAAGGCCGCGCTGCCGCTGCTCAAGGAAGGCTCGTCGCTGCTGACGCTGTCGTACCTGGGCGCCATCCGCGCCATCCCGTACTACAACACCATGGGCCTGGCCAAGGCCTCGCTGGAAGCGTCGGTGCGCTACCTGGCCGAGAACCTGGGCAAGATGGGCATCCGCGCCAACGGCATTTCGGCCGGCCCCATCAAGACCCTGGCCGCCTCCGGCATCAAGGACTTCGGCAAGCTGCTGGGCTTCGCCTCCTCGCACGCGCCGCTGCGCCGCAACGTCACCATCGAGGAAGTGGGCAACACGGCCGCCTTCATGCTGTCGGACCTGGCGTCCGGCATCACGGGCGAAATCACCTACGTGGACGGCGGCTTCTCCCACGTGATGGGCCTGAACGCCGAAGACTACACCTGATCGCCCCCCGGCGCATCCGACCAGCCGCCCCGCCGGGCGGCTTTTTTACATCCGGGCCCGACCGGCCCACCTGCCCCCCCCCCCCGCCACCACCATGAGCCCCACCCAACTCTCCGCCCCCTTGTCCGACGACGAATACGAAGCGCTCGGCGTGCTGCTGGCCGCGCCCGGCGCGGGCGCGCGCCTGACCGACGTCTCCACCCTGGAAGGCTTCCTGACGGCGCTGGTCGTCGCCCCCGGCCTGACCACGCCTGGCGACTGGCTGCCGGCCGTGTGGAACATGGAAAGCGGCGCGCCGGAGCGCGAACGCGCGCTGGAACTGGTGCTGCGCCATTACAACCATCTGGCGCAGTGGTTCGCGGACGACGCGGCCAGCTTCGAGCCGATCTTCCACTGCGGCCCGGAATGGGGCATCGCGGCCTGGTGCCAGGGCTTCCTGGCGGGCATGGAACTGGACGCGGCCGGCTGGGCACCGCTGCAGGCGGCGCAGCCGGACTGGTTCACCCCCATGCGCGCACTGGCCGCGTCCGACGGGCGCGAGCCACCGATGCCGGACGAGGAAACGGAACAATGGATGGATGCCGTGGCGCCGGCCATCATCGCGATCCACGGCGCGCGGCCACGCCCGCAGGGTGCGGGCCGCCCGGTCCAGCGCGCCACGCCCAAGGTGGGGCGCAACGATCCCTGCCCTTGCGGCAGCGGGAAGAAGTACAAAAAATGTTGCGGCGCGGCCGACGCCTGACGTAGGACGGCCCGCGCGCCTAATCCGACCCGCCCAGCGCCTGGGTGATCTTGTCCGTCTGCGACGCCTGCGCGATCACCTGCCGCACCCGGGATGGCTTCCTGGCCGCCACCTTGGGCGCCGGCCGCGCCGCGCTCGCCTGTTCCAGCGCCGGCCTGGGCGCCGTCATGTCGCGCATGACATGCATGGCGCCCAGGGCCGTGCCCAGCGCCACGCCGCCGACGATCAAGATATGGGGAAAACTCCTGCCACGCATGATGCACCTCGTGCGCCAGCCCATGGCTAGCTTTTAGAAAGTAGCTAACGTTATACTTTTTATAAAGTATAGCGTCTCATACGCGCTTGTTTCTCTCCAATTAACACGCCACCCCGGTCACAAGGAGATTTTCCACACCTGCACCGGCCACGACCACCCGGTGCCCGCGTACAACGTGCCGTGGCCATCGGACACCAGCGTCATGATGTAGGGCATGTTGCCGTTGGCGAAGTGGATGGCGTCCACCGTGCCGTCCGGCGCCACGCGCTGGATCGCGCCATCCGTGGGCACGTAGATGTAACCATGATCGACGGCGATCGAACCATCGGCGGGGTTGACGCGCTTGGGGATCCTGGCCACCGTCGTCACCGTCCCGTTCGGCAACACCTTGCGGACCGCGTCGTAGTCGTTGACCAGCAGCGCGCCATCGGCGTCGACGGCCAGGCCGGACGGCCCGTGGAAGGCCGCGTTGACGCCGACCCCGTCGTTGCCGTCGCCCGAGCCGCCGCCGGCCAGCACGCTGACCACGCCGGCGGCCGTGATTTTCAGGATGCGCCGGTTGCCGTAATCGGCGCGGTAGATGGTGCCGGCGCCGTCGATGGCCAACTGGCCGCCGTTATTGACCATCACCTTGCTCCAGTCCGGGCCCCACGGGCGCTCGACGCCATCGGGGGTGCGGCGGTACAGCGCGTTGGTGGCGCTGTCGGTGCCGTAGATATTGCCTGCGCCATCGACCACCACGCCCTCGAACGTGAGCGTCGCGGAGGCGGCCAGCGTGCTGACGACGCCGGCTGGCGTGATGCGGCGCAGGCGGCCCCGGTCGGAGCCGATCAGGTTGCCCGCGCCATCGGGCGTCAACTGGAACAGGCCGCCGAAGCGGACCTGGTCGCCGGTGCCGTCGACCGGCTGATACGCGCCCACGGCGGATGGGCCGGCCAGCAATTGCGCGCTCACCGTGGCGCCCGCGACGGCCGCGCTGGCCACCACCGTGTTGTCGGCCGTGCCGGTGGCCGAGGACGGCACCCGCACCACCGCGCCCGCCGCCACGTTGACCGTGTTGTTCGAACCGCTGAGATTGATCGTGCTGCCGTCGGACGTGATGATGGTGCCGGCCGGCACCATCACCTTCTCGCCGGCGGCCATGGTATGGCTGCCGCCGGCCGGGATGATCTGCGCCCCGTTCGCGCCGCTGAAAGGGGTGTCGAGGTACGGCGCCACCACGATGGGGCCGCTGGGCACGCCCGCGCCGCCGCCGCACGCGGCCAACGCCAGCGCCACCACGGCGCCCAGATAGTTGCGGGTAGGGATGCGGACAGTTGCCATGATGAGTATGCAAAAAATTAAGCAAAGAACATCTTACTATGAATCGGCAAGCTTATCTTTTTGAAAATTAGAACCGCACATCCATAAGCGCATGCATATTAAAGCGTGCAATCGCAGTGGAAATCGGGTATAGTCCTGCCTCTGCGCTACCTCACGGTGGTCGCCCGAAAAATAACTAGCAGCTTCGCAAGCCTTAGCGCATCGCACTGATGTCGCTTATAAAGCCCTCCCGCCTTGTGTGTCGCACCTGACACCGTCCCGGCGCAAAGCTTTTGTGCCGAAATTTCTTTCGATTTAGATTGAGTCATTTCGTTTTGGTTGGCGTTGCTATTTCGCGTTCTGCTTGTTTGCACGAACGCTGATTTTTACGAAAGATAAGAATGACATTTGAAGCACTTGGTCTCAACACGTCCATCATCAAAGCCCTGACCGACGCCGGCTACACCGCGCCGACCCCGGTCCAGCAGCAGGCCATCCCTGCCGCCATCGCAGGCAAGGACTTGTTGGTATCCTCGCAAACCGGTTCCGGCAAGACGGCGGCCTTCATGCTGCCCTCGCTGCACCGCCTGTCCGAGATCGAACCGGGCGCCGCCGGCCGCACCAACAACCAGGAAATGCAGGCCGCCCGCGCCCGTGGCGAACGCCCGCGCTTCAAGGCCGCGCAGCCGAAAATGCTGGTGCTGACCCCGACCCGCGAACTGGCCCTGCAGGTGACCACCAACACCGACAAGTACAGCGTCAACCTGCGCCGCCTGAAGGCCGTCTCCATCCTGGGCGGCATGCCCTACCCCAAGCAGATGCAACTGCTGGCCAAGAATCCTGAAATCCTGGTGGCCACGCCGGGCCGCCTGATCGACCACATGGAGTCGGGCAAGATCGACTTCTCGCAACTGGAAATCCTGGTGCTGGACGAAGCGGACCGCATGCTGGACATGGGCTTCATCGACGACATCGAAAAGATCGTCGAAGCGACGCCGGCCACGCGCCAGACCATGCTGTTCTCGGCCACGCTGGACGGCGTGGTGGGCAACATGGCGCGCCGCATCACCAAGGATCCGCAAGTGATCCAGATCCTGAGCGCGGCCAACAAGCATGAGAACATCACCCAGCGCGTGCACTTCGTGGACGACCTGTCGCACAAGAACCGCCTGCTCGACCACCTGCTGCGCGACGACTCGCTGGACCAGGCCGTGGTGTTCACCGCCACCAAGCGCGACGCCGACACCATCGCCGACCGCCTGAACATCGCCGGTTTCTCGGCCGCCGCCCTGCACGGCGACATGCACCAGGGCGCGCGCAACCGCACCCTCGACAGCCTGCGCCGCGGCCAGGTGAAGATCCTGATCGCCACCGACGTGGCCGCGCGCGGCATCGACGTGCCGACCATCACCCACGTGTTCAACTACGACCTGCCCAAGTTCCCCGAGGACTACGTGCACCGCATCGGCCGCACCGGCCGCGCCGGCCGCAACGGCCTGGCCATCTCGCTGGTGAACCACGCCGAGGGCATGAACGTGAAGCGCATCGAGCGCTTCACCAAGCAGCTGATCCCGGTCAACGTGATCGAGGGCTACGAGCCGAAGAAATCGGCGCCGGCGCGTTCGACCTCCCGTCCGGGCGGCTGGAAGCCGGGCGACAACCGTACCGGCGCCAAGCCGGGCCAGCGCACCTTCAGCAAGCCCAACGCACCGCGCCGTGACGGCGCCAGCGGCGGCGGCTACAAGGGCAGCAACCCGCGCAGCACCGACGGCGCCCGCCGCAGCTACGGCGACCGCTAATCGCGCACCGCGCCCGTCCTGACGGCCGCGCACAACCACCCCTCCTCGCGGACGGGTGGTTTTTTTACGCCCGTAGCCGCAGCCCCCGGTGTCGCGATTCGACCGCGTCGAAGTCGCAGCCGTCCGGTCATCCATCAGGAAGCGGTCTTCCCCTATCACGACATCCCTACCGGCCATGCTGCGGGCCCGGCGATCCGGCATGGCCGCGATCTCAGCGCAGTCGACTGCCTTGGCGACGCACAGCTTGCACAACGGGCTAAAATTTGGCAATATGTCCAATCCTAGACAAAATATCTTATTCCAATGCAGCCATCCTCATTCCTCGATCCCGCGCCTTGCCGGGCGCGCCCACAGGCATGTTCGGCCGGGCACGACGCACGGGCCAAGGACAAGCATTTGCAGGGCCGGCCATGACGCGTGACACCGATGCATCCGGCGCTAAGCTCCAGGCCGCACTGATCGAGCAGGTCAAGCAGATTGCCGACGGCCTGGCCCAAACGTTTGCGCCGTTTTGCGAAGTAGTCGTACACGATCTGCGCAATCCTGAGCATGCGGTGCTCGCCATCCACAACAACCTGTCCGGGCGGTCAGCGCGCGACCCGGCCACCGAACTTGGCCTGGCGCGCATCGAGGACAACGCCTATCCGCAGATCGTGGCCAACTACGCCAATCAGTTTGCGGACGGCCGGCCGGCCAAGAGCACTTCTATCGGCATCCGTGATGCGGAAGGGCGCTATATCGCAGCCCTTTGCCTGAACGTGGACCTGACTTTGTTCCGCTCGATGCGCAGCGCGCTGGAACAGTTCACCGCAACCGACGCCTCCCCAGTACCTGAAACGCTGGACCCAACCAATGCCGAGATGCTGCGCAAACGCATCGACCAGTATGCCGCGCGCCTGGCATCGTCGCCGCAACTGCTGAAGGCCGACGAGCGGCGCGCACTGATGCGGGAACTGAAGAACGATGGTTTCCTGGAGGTGCGGCGCGCCATGGAAATCGCCGCCTCGTGCCTCGGCATCTCGCGTGCCACGGCCTACAACGACATCAAGTAATCGAAGGAATCCAAGATGAACACGCTTAACCTGCCCACATACGATGACGTGGTCCAAGCGACAGCACGCATTGCGAACGCCGCCAACCACACCCCCGTGCTGACTTCGCGCACCGTCAACGAAGAATTTGGCGCCGAGCTGTACTTCAAATGCGAAAACATGCAAAGGATGGGCGCATTCAAGTTCCGCGGCGCTTATAACGCGCTGTCGAACTTCACTCCCGAGCAGCGCGCCTCCGGCGTGGTCGCTTTCTCGTCCGGGAATCATGCCCAAGCCATCGCACTGGCGGCCAGGTTGCTCGGCATGCCAGCGACGATCGTGATGCCGCACGACGCACCGGCGGCGAAGGTGGCGGCAACCAAGGGTTATGGCGGCAATGTCGTGGTCTACGATCGCTACAAGGAAGACCGCGAACAGATCGGCCGCGAACTCGCGGACAGACACGGCCTGACGCTGATTCCGCCGTACGACCATCCGGACGTCATTGCCGGCCAGGGCACCGCCGCCAAGGAGCTGTTCGAAGAGACCGGGCCGCTCGACGCCTTTTTCGTTTGCCTGGGCGGCGGCGGCCTGCTCGCCGGATCCGCTTTGTCGACCCGGGCCCTGTCGCCTCGGTGCAAGCTGTACGGCGTCGAGCCAGAGGCCGGCAATGATGGGCAGCAGTCGTTCCGCTCGGGCGCCATCGTCCATATCGACACACCGCAGACCATCGCCGACGGCGCCCAGACCCAGCATCTCGGCCAATACACGTTTCCCATCATCCAGCGCGACGTCGACGATGTCCTGACCGTGTCGGACGACGAACTCGTGCAATGCTTGCGCTTCTTCGCAGAGCGCATGAAGATCGTTGTCGAACCGACAGGCTGTCTTGGTTTCGCGGCCGCACGGCGCATGAAGAACGAGCTGCGCGGCAAGCGAGTCGGCATCCTTGTGAGCGGCGGCAATATCGATCTGGCCCGCCTCAGCGGCTTCCTGGCTGCTTGACTGCCGGCGCTGGCCGCCTCATCCCCTGGCCTTGCCAAGCCCGTTCAGCGAACCATTGGTTTCGCTCGATCAGACGCGCTTCAGGCGACCGCGATAGCGACCAGATGATCGTCGACTGCCCCCCCCCCCGCCGCCCGCCAAGGACATGCCACACCCGGTCGCGCCACCCCGCATCCGGCCGGTTGCAAGGGGACGCGGGCGCCGCGACGTCACCACAGGCGCTATCGCAAACAACTCTTGCAAATATTTTCAATTGCCATATACTTGCGTACTCAAGCATTATTCAACAATCAATCAAGTAATGCGCAAGCATTTTTTGGCGAGGCACACCATGAGCGAACACATCAACGACACCACCGACTCCATCAGCCCGCAGCTCGACGTCGCCCTGCGCCTCGCGCGCGCGCAAGCGATGCTGGTGCGCCGGCTCGACACCACGCTGGGCGGCCACCACGGCATCAGCTTCAGCGACTTCATGCTGCTGTTCTACCTGCAGCGCGCGCCGGGCGGCCGGTTGCGCCGGGTCGACCTGGCCGAGCGCCAGGGCTTGACGGCGTCCGGCGTCACCCGCACCCTGCTGCCGCTGGAGAAGATCGGCCTGGTCGAGCGCCAGCAAGACCCGCGCGACGCGCGCGTGGGCTACGCCGCCATCACGGCCACGGGCCGCGAACTGCTGGCCAACGCCACCGTCATCGCCCAGCAGACCAGCGCCGAACTGCTGCGCAGCTGTCCGCCCGACCAGCTGGCCGCGCTGTCGGCCGTGCTGGGCCAGATCGCCGGCATGGGGCCGTCGAACTCCTGAGGGGCACACCATGACCACCCACAACACGGCGCCGCCCGCCCCGCGCGGCGCGGCGCTGCGCGATCCGAACTTCCGCTGGCTGCTGCGCGGCGGCGCCATCTCCATGCTGGGCGACCAGCTGACCATGATCGCCCTGCCCTGGCTGGTGCTCAAACTGACCGGCGACACGCTGGCCCTGGGCCTGGTGATCGCCCTCATGAGCGCGCCGCGCGCGTTGTTCATCCTGATCGGCGGCGCGCTGGTGGACCGCCATTCGCCCAAGCGCGTGCTCATGCTCAGCAAATTCGCCAACGCCGCGCTGCTGGCCATGCTCACGCTGCTGGTGCTGAACAACGCGCCCACGCTCACGCTGGCGCTCACGTCCTCGCTGTCGGTCACGCTGGCCCTGAACGCGCATGTGACACTGTGGCTGGTGTACGCGCTGGCGCTGGGCCTGGGCCTGGCGCAAGCGTTCGGCATCCCGTCCGGCACCTCCATCCTGCCGCGCGTGATGGCGCCGCAGCAGCTGGAGCAAGCCAACGGCATCCTGATGGGGATGCGCCAGCTGACCACGCTGGCCGGCCCGCTGCTGGCGGCCCTGCTGATCGCGCTGGCCGGCGACAGCGGCGGCGCCTTGCGCGACGCGCGCGGCCTGGCGCTGGCGTTCGGCTTCGATTGCGCCAGCTTCCTGGTGTCCGCGTGGACGCTGGCCAAGGTGCGCGAACTGCCCGGCGCATCGGCGCCGCACGCGGCGCGGACGACACAGGCGGCACAGGCAGCACGGGCGAGCCAAGCGGACGAAGCACCCCAACCGCCCCACCCCGGCGCCAACGATCATCCACCATCCGTCTGGCGCGCCGTCGGCGCCGGCCTGGTCATGGTGTGGCGCGACACGGCGCTGCGCCTGTGCTTCAGCTACTGGGGCATCGTGGCCCTGTTCATCGGCGGCGCCATGCAGGTGGCCCTGCCCGCGCTGGGCAACGAGCGCCTGCACGGCGCCACCGCGTACGGCCTGCTGATGGCGGCCAACGGCGCCGGCAGCCTGGCCGGCATGGCGGCCGCCGCCATCGCCGGCGCGCGCCTGCGCATGGCCAGCTTCGGCGCCATGGTGCTGCTGGCCGACATGCTGGTCGGCGCGCTCGTCATGCCGCTGGGCCGCATCGACAGCACCTGGCAAGGCGCCCTGCTGCTGCTGGCCGTGGGCGCCGTGTCGGGCTACATGCAGGTGGCCGTCTTCACCTGGATACAGCGCCGCGTGCCGCCCCACATGATGGGCCGCACCATGAGCATCTTCATGTTCATCTTCATGGGGCTGGCGCCGCTGTCGGCCGCCGTCACCGGCTGGCTGCTGCAATCGATCACGCTGGCGCAACTGTTCAGCGGCGGCGGCGCCGTGCTGATCGCGCTGGCCACGCTGGCCTGGCTGTTCACGCCCATGCGCGCGATCCGCACCAGCACCACCTCGGCCGCCACCCAGCAAAACTAAGGAGCAATACGATGGAAACCAAATGGCTGGAAGACTTCATCTCGCTGGTCGAAACCAATAACTTCAGCCGCTCGGCGGCGCTGCGGCACGTCACGCAACCGGCCTTCTCGCGCCGCATCCAGTCGCTGGAGAACTGGCTGGGCACGGACCTGATCGACCGCACGTCCTACCCCACCCGGCTGACGTCGGCCGGCATCGTGTTCTACGAGCAGGCGCTGGAGATGCTGGCGCAGATCAACGGCGCGCGCGACATGATGCGCAACAAGCGCGCCGCCGCGCTCACCAGCATCGACCTGGCCGTGCCGCACACGCTGTCGCTGACCTTCGTGCCGAAATGGCTGTCGGCGCTGGAGCACGATTTCGCCCCCATCAAGAGCCGCCTGATGGCGCTCAACGTGCACGACGCCGTGCTGCAACTGGTCGAAGGCGGTTGCGACCTGCTGCTGTGCTACCACCATCCGCGCCAGCCGGTGCAGCTCGATCCGGGCCGCTACGACATGCTGGTGATGGGGCGCGAGGCGCTGCGCCCGTACGCGCGCTGCGACAAGACGCGCACCCCGGCCTACGCGCTCCCCGGCGCGCCGGACGCGCCGCTGCCCTTCCTGTCGTACACCAACAATGCCTACCTGGGGCGCATGGTGGACCTGATCCTGGGCGACGCCAAACAGCATCCCTACCTCGATCCGCGCTACGAGACGGACATGGCCGAGGGCTTGAAGATGATGGTGCTCGAAGGGCGCGGCATGGCCTTCCTGCCCGAATCGGCGGTCACGCGCGAGATCAAGCAAAAGCAGCTGGCGTGCGCCGACGGCGGCAGCGGCGGCTGGGAGATCGAGATGGAAATCCGGCTCTACCGCGAGCGTCCGTCGCCGCAGCGGCGCGGCAAACCGATCGTCGAACGGCTGTGGGAGTTCCTGGAAACGCAGCAGAAAAAGGCCAATCGCAAGCGCCGCGCGCCCGTCTCGGAGCGCTGATTTTCCGGCCGCGCACGCTGCCGGCCGGGCGCCGGCCGGGTGTTGATAGTGCCTTGATTTTGCGCTGATTTTGCGGCGATGCCGCCGCAAAATCCGTCCTCGAAAAGCACGTTCGTTCATGCACCGTTACAGTGCATAACTATGCAAAATTTGCATAATAGGATGCGCATACAGCATTGGCCGGGCCAACTCATCCGGGCCTATGATTCGTCCCACTGATCGCAGCCAAGAGCCGCGTCACTCACGAACCCATAGGAGTTATGAGCATGACCACCGAACACGCACTGCCTTCCTACCTCAACGCCGACGACCTCGGCCCCTGGGGCGTCTACCTGCAGCAGATCGACCGCGTCACCCCGCACCTGGGCAACCTGTCGCGCTGGGTCGAGACCCTGAAGCGCCCCAAGCGCATCCTGACCGTGGACGTGCCGATCGAGCGCGATGACGGCTCGATCGCCCACTACGAAGGCTACCGCGTGCAGCACAACATGTCGCGCGGCCCCGGCAAGGGCGGCGTGCGCTTCCACCAGGACGTGACCCTGTCCGAAGTGATGGCCCTGTCGGCCTGGATGACGGTCAAGAACGCGGCCGTGAACGTGCCGTACGGCGGCGCCAAGGGCGGCATCCGCGTCGATCCCAAGACCCTGTCGAAGGGCGAACTGCAGCGCCTGACCCGCCGCTACACGAGCGAGATCAGCCTGATCATCGGCCCCACCAAGGACATTCCGGCGCCGGACGTGAACACCAACGAACAGGTGATGGCCTGGATGATGGACTCGTACGCCATGATCGAAGGCAACCTGTCGACCGGCGTGGTGACCGGCAAACCAATCTCGCTGGGCGGCTCGCTGGGCCGCCGCGAAGCGACCGGCCGCGGCGTGTTCGTCGTGGGCCGTGAAGCGGCCGCCAAGCGCGGCGTGAAGATCGAGGGGGCGCGTGTCGCCGTCCAGGGTTTCGGCAACGTAGGCGGCGTCGCAGCAACGATGTTCGCAGAAGCCGGTTCCAAAGTGATCGCGGTGCAGGACCATACCGGCACCGTGGTCCACCAGGGTGGGCTGGATGTGGCCCGCCTGCACCAGCACGTGGCCGAATGCGGCAGCGTCACCGGCTTCGCCGGCGCTGAAGCGTTCCTGGACCGCGACGCGTTCTGGGACGTCGAATCCGACATCCTGATCCCGGCCGCGCTGGAACAGCAGATCACGGCCAAGAACGCGCCGCGCATCCGCACCAAGATCATCCTGGAGGGCGCCAACGGCCCCACCACGCCGGAAGCGGACGACATCCTGACCGACAAGGATGTGCTGATCGTGCCGGACGTGCTGGCCAACGCCGGCGGCGTGACCGTGTCCTACTTCGAGTGGGTGCAGGACTTCTCCAGCTTCTTCTGGAGCGAGGACGAGATCAACGCCCGCCTGACCCGCATCATGCAGGAAGCGTTCAACGCCGTGTGGAACGTGGCGCAGGAGAAGAAGGTCACGCTGCGCACCGCCACCTTCATCCTGGCCTGCACCCGCGTGCTGCAAGCGCGCGAAGTACGCGGCCTGTACCCATAAGCCCCGACCGGGCACCTTAACGTATGCGCCTGCCCGAGCGACGCTCGCGCAGGCGCATTTTTTCCATTCACGGAGACAGACAGCATGAGCACCATGGAACAGAAAGCGCTGGCGTATCACAAGGCCGGCGGCGCCGGCAAGATCGCCATCGAAGTGACCAAGAGCGTCAGCACCCAGGACGACCTGGCGCTGGCCTATTCGCCCGGCGTGGCCGCGCCCTGCATGGAGATCGAACGCGATCCGGCCAAGGCCTACGACTACACGGCCAAGGGCAACCTGGTGGGCGTGATCACCAACGGCACCGCCGTGCTCGGCCTGGGCAACATCGGCGCGCTGGCCGGCAAGCCCGTCATGGAGGGCAAGGTGGTGCTGTTCAAGAAGTTCGCCGGCATCGACGCCTTCGACATCGAGATCGACGAACGCGATCCGGACAAGCTGGTCGACATCATCGCCGCGCTCCACCCCACCTTCGGCGGCATCAACCTGGAGGACATCAAGGCGCCCGAGTGCTTCACCATCGAGCGCAAGCTGCGCGAGCGGCTGGCCATCCCCGTGTTCCACGACGACCAGCACGGCACGGCCATCGTGGTGGCGGCCGGCATGCTCAACGCGCTGGCCCTGACCGGGCGCGACATCGCCACCGCCAAGGTGGTCTGCTCGGGCGCCGGCGCGGCCGCCATCGCCTGCCTGGAACTGCTGCTGGACCTGGGCGCCAGGCGCGAGCACATCTTCGTGTGCGACAGCAAGGGCGTGCTGACCACGGCCCGTGAACTGGACGGCGAAAAGGCCGCCTGGGCGCAGCAGACGTCGGCGCGCACGCTGTCGGACGTGATCGCCGGCGCCGACGTGTTCCTCGGCGTGTCCGGCCCCGGCGTGCTGTCGCCGCTGGACGTGGAGAAGATGGGCAAGTCGCCGATCGTGTTCACGCTGGCCAATCCGGAACCGGAGCTGCGGCCCGAGCTGGTGCGCGAAGTGGCGCCGGACGCCATTATCGCCACCGGCCGTTCCGACTATCCGAACCAGATCAACAACGCGCTGTGCTTCCCCTACCTGTTCCGCGCGGCGCTCGACTGCGGCGCCTCCACCATCAACCAGGAGATGAAGCGCGCCTGCGTGATGGCGCTGGCGGAGATGGCGCGCGGCGACGCCCGCTTCGGCAAGGATTACGTGGTGCCCGGCCTGCTCGACCCGCGCCTGCTGGCCGGCGTGACGCCGAAAATCGCGGCCGCCGCCATGCGCAGCGGCGTGGCCCGCAAGCAGCTCGACGAGTCGGAGTACGCGGCCGACCTGGAAGACCTGGGCGCCTCGCTGCTGTAAGGCCACGCGCGCGGGCGCGGGCGCGGATGCGACCGCCCGCGCCTGCGTGCGCGCCGCCCGACGCTCGCCGCCCGACGCTCGACGCCCGACGCTCGCCGTCCGCAGCGCGGCGTTACTGGCGGGTGACGAGCGCCGTTTCGAGGTGGTTTTCGTCGCCGATCAGCAGCACGGCGTGGTCGGCGAACAGCATCTGGCGCACGATGGGCGCCTGTCCCAGCGGCGCAGCGGCCGGGTCGCGCCGCACATACTCCACGTTGACGGTGGCCGCCGACACGGGCCCGGCGCCATAGCTGTAATCGGCCAGCAGCAGCAAGTCGCCGAGCGGATCGCTGGCGTTGAGCCGCCCCGTGGCCACGTCGGCGATCAGCAGCGTGCCGTTGGCCGCCGTGCGCGCGTCGAAGGTGACGCGGTCGCGGCGCGTGAACTTCCACGTGGCCGACAGCGATTCCTGCGTCAGGTCCTGGCGGCCGGCTTCGATGATGGGATTGCCGTTGTCATTCAACGCCACGCCCAGCAGGTTGCTGGTCATGCCCACCTTGTAGTTCCACAGCACCCCCACCTTGCCCGTGCTGGCCATGGCCACCGGCAGCAGATCGGGCGCGCCGCCGCCCGTGCCGGCCACCGAATGCACCACCGGCCGCGGCCCGCCGTAAGGCCAGTAGGCCTGCATGGGCGTGCCGCTGTCGAGCCACGTCACCAGCACCGAGCCGCCGGACACCACCATGCGCGGCTGCATGAACTTGGTCGACATGGTCAGCTTGAACGGCGGCGTCATCTCCTTGCCGTTGGCGTCGAGCTTGACCAGCATCATGCTGTAGATGGCGTTCTTTTCGCTGTTGGGAATCGGCCGCTCGACCAGCGTGGTGGCGTACCAGAAGCCGTTGCCGTCCACGGCGGCGGCGCTGGCCACCACGGTCGGCAGCGGCGAATCGACGGGCTGCACCGCGTACAGGTCGATGCCGGCCGCCGCGCCCGCCATGGCGCCCTGGCGGTCGAGCCGGAACAGCTTGGAGCCGGCGCCGGTCTGCACCATGAGCACGTCGCCGCCCAAGGACAGCATGGCCCATTCGCCCAGGTAGTCGCTGGCCAGGGTGTTGCCGTAGTCATGGGTGGCCACGAACCTGCCTTGCGCGTCGAGCACGCTGACGCGGGTGCCGGGGTGGATCAGGTCGCGGTCGACCTGGATGGTGGAGGCCGAATCGGAACGCACCAGGATGTGATCGTCCACCACGATGGCGTCGCGCATGCGGCTCAGCGCCACGCCGGCCGGCTGGCCGGGATCGGCCGAGGCGGCCCGCACCTCCTGCTGGGCGCTCACCGTGATGGCGCCCCTGGCCTGGTTGCCGCCCGTGTCGACCACGGTGCCGGCCGCCACGCTGGCGCCGCCGCCGCCACCACCGCCGCAGCCGGTCAGCATCAACGCCGCCAGCAAGGCGGCAAAGGTGAACTTGGAGCGGTGGCGCATACGAATTCCCGGCATGATCTGATGAAGGAATGAGTATAGGGGATGACAACGTGCGCCAACGGCCAGCGACATGGCCTGGGGAGCCATCGCCGTGACCTGGCGGTCCAGCCGTCCTCAGGCCGCGCGGCTGCCGGTGCGCGCCACCACCAGCCGCATGGCGCCGCCCAGATGCCAGCCGTCGCCGCGTCCGCCCAGGTAGTGGGTGCGCAGCGCGTCGGCCGCGTAGTCGGACACGCCGGCAAAGCCGAGCGCCCGCAGTTCGCTTTGCAGCACGGCCGGCGCGAACAGCGATTTCCACGGCTCGCCGGCCGCCTCGAACTTGGCGGCGAAATAGGCCATGCCCATGCGGTCGAACAGGTCCAGCAGCTCGGGCACCACGCCGTAATCGAACACGATGGCGCTGCCGGCCGGCAGGCCCGCCACCACGCGCAGGGTGTCGAACACGGCGTCGTCGCTCAGGTACAGGGTCACGCCCAGCCAGGACAGGAACACGGGCAGGTCGAGCCGGCAGCCGGCGGCCGCCAGCGCCGCGTCCAGCGTGTCGCGCTCGAAGTCGAACGGCACGAACGTCAACGCGTCCGGCGCGTCGATGCCGGCATGGCGCAGCTGGTCGCGCTTCCACTGCTGGGTGGCCGGATGGTCGACTTCGAACACGCGTAGCGGGGCGCCATGGCAACGGTAGGCGTAGGTGTCCAGGCCCGCGCCCAGCACCACGTATTGCCTGACGCCGCAGGCGACGGCGACGGCCAGCTCCTCCTCGGCCAGGCGGCTGCGCACGGCCGTGGCGCCGCGCAGCTGGCGCGCCGGCCCGTGCGCGTAGCGCGGCAGCTGGGCGCGCAACTGCGCCTCCAGCGCCGGCCCCAGGATGGGCAGGGCCAGCGGATCGGCGAACAAGGGCGGATCGTCAAGCAGCTGGTGCGCCGCGCGCAGCGTGGCCACGAGCAAGGCCGAGCGGCTGGGCAGACCCAGCCGCAGGATGCTTTCCGTGTGCGCCAGCGATGAAAGGATGCGCTCCATACCGTCCCGCTTCTCCCACCTGGACGTGGACTATGCGCGTGGCCAATGGCCGTGACCTGCGCGCGTGACTGATGCGAGTCGCCATTTTAGCGCGGACGGCCGGCGCCGGGGCCGCTCGCGTGCGCGTCCCGCGCGCCTCAGCGGCGGACCACGGCGCCGCCCTTCATCACGAACGACACGCGGGTCAGCTCGGCCACGTTGGCCAGCGGGTCGCCCTTGACGGCGATGATGTCGGCGAACTTGCCGGCCGCGATGGCGCCCACCCGGTCCTTCCAGCCCAGCAGATCGGCCGCCTGCACCGTGGCCGACTGGATCGCCTGCATCGGCGTCATCCCGTACTGCACCATGTAGGCGAACTGGCGCGCGTTGTCGCCGTGCGGGTAGACGCCGGCGTCGGTGCCGAAGGCCATCTTGTCGCCGGCCTTGAATGCCTTGCGGAAGTTATCGCGCTGCAACTGGCCGAGCGCGCGCTCCTTCTCGATCGACTCGGCCAGCATGCCGGCCTTGGCGCCCTCCTGCAGGATGAAATCGTCGTCGTAGATGTCCATCACCAGGTAGGTGCCCTTCTCGCGCGCCAGGCGCATGCCCTGCTCGTCGATCAGGCTCGCGTGCTCGACCGAGTCGACACCGGCCGTGATGGCGGCGCGGATGCTGCTGGCGCCGTGCGCGTGGGCCGCCACCTTGCGGCCCAGCTTATGGGCCTCGTCGACGATGGCTTGCATCTCCTCCAGCGTGTACTGCTGGGCGCCCGGCTCGTCGCCCTTGGACAGCACGCCGCCCGAGGCGCAGATCTTGATCACGTCGGCGCCGTACTTGGCCATCTCGCGCACCTTGGCGCGCGCCGCCCACGGGCCGTCGGCCACGCCGCGGTCGGTCACGTTCATGTCGGCCGGCAGCAGGTTGTTGTCGCAGTGGCCGCCCTTGATGCCGATCGCGTGGCCGGCCGTGCGCATGCGCGGGCCGATCACATCGCCGTCGTTGATGGCGTCGCGCAGCGCCACGTCGCCGAAGCCGCCGGCGCCCACGTTGCGCACGGTGGTGAAGCCGGCCTCCAGCGTGACGCGGGCCGCGCGCGCGCCGTACAGCGCGGCGCGGATGTCGGACACGCCCAGCGCCGCGTAGCCGCTTTGCATGGGATCGGCCGTCAGGTGGGTGTGCATGTCGATCAGGCCCGGCAGCACGGTCTGGCCCGACAGGTCGATCCGCTCGGCCCCGGCCGGCACGTTGGCGCTGGCCGTGGGGCCGACCGAGGTGATGCGATCGCCGGTGACGATGATGGTCTGATCGGCCAGCACGGTGCCGGCCACCACGTCCACCAGCTTGCCGGCACGGATGGCCAGCACTTTGGCCGGCGCCGGGTCGGCGAACGACGGGCCGGCGGCTTGGATGGCGCCGAGGGCGGTGGCGGTGACGACGAGATGCTTGAATTTCATGGCTTGCGCTCTTTCCAGGTAAAAGGCCGGGGGCCGCCTGTTTTTGATCGAAAAACTTCCCCGGCGGCAAGGATAGCAGAATCGTCACGGGCCGACGCGGCATTCCGTCCCTGCGCGCGGCGCGGCCCCGGTTGTATCTTCGCCACAACAACACGCCGCGCGAAGCCTGCGGCGATCGGCGCCCGCAGCAGGTAGAATTGCAATCAGGAATTTAAACCGCCGATACGGAAGAACGACCTCAGGATGCCCAAACCCCGCATGCGAGACTGGACCGCGCTGGCGCTGACGCCGACCCTGGCGCTGGCCATGGCCGGCGCCGGCGCGCAGCCGGCGGCCACCGCGCCCGCCACGCCGCCGGCCCCGGCCACGGTGAAGTTCGCGCCGATTCCCGTGCTGTCGATCTTCCGCCCGCTGCAGGCCAGCGGCACGGCCGACGACGCCATCGCCAGCGGCCACGTGGTGGCCGGCCACTACCCGATGGCGGCGCGGGCCAGCAAGCACTGGCGCATCGCCTTCCTGTTCCCGCACCTGAAGGACCCGTACTGGGTCGGCTGCAGCTATGGCGTGATCAGCGAGGCGCACCGGCTGGGCGTGGCGGCCGACATCCTGGCCGCCGACGGCTACGACGACCTGCCCGGCCAGTTGCGCCAGATGGACCATGCCATCGCGGCCAAATACGACGCCATCGTGCTGTCGCCGATCGGCATGACGGCCAACAACGCCTCGATCGCCAAGGCGCGCGCGGCCGGCATCCCCGTGTTCGAACTGGCCAACGACAGCCGCAGCGACGATTTGACCATCAAGGTCACCACCTCGCTGCGCGCCATGGGCCTGGAGGCGACCGGCTGGGTGGTGCGCGACGCCCAGCAGCGCGGCATGAAATCGGTCAACATCGGCCTGCTGCCCGGCCCCATGGGCGCGGGCTGGGTCAAGGGCGAGGTCGATGGCGCCCGCATCGGCGCGCAACAGGCGCCGCTCCAGGTCAACATCATCGACATCCGCTACGGCGACAGCGACTTCAAGGGGCAGACCAGGCTGGCCACGCAGATGCTGGCCAAGTACGGCGGCAAGCTCGATTACCTGATCGGCTGCACCGGCTGCGCGCCGGCGGCCGTGCGGCCGGTCAAGGATGCCGGCCTGGCCGACAGGATCCGCATCGTGGCCTTCGACCTCACGGACGACATCGCGCGCCTGATCCACAACAAGGAAATCTATGCGGCCGCCGACACCAAGGGCGTGAGCCAGGCGCGGGTGGCCATCAACGCGGCCGTCAACGCGCTCGAGGGGCGCAACAAGGAACTGCCGCACACCATCCTGATCAAGCTGGGACTGGTGGACCAGCTCAACTTCGCCAGCTACCCGTTCGACACCTCGATCGCGCCGGACGGCTACAAGGTCACGCTGTCGTACGACCCGGCGAAGAACTGAGCGGCCGGCCTCAGGACGGTTTCTTGCCCGCGATTTCGCTCAGCAGCTCGGGCGGGATCGGCTGGCCGTTGGCGCTCAGATTGCGCACGGTCTCATGCAGCAGGTGCAGGCGCGTCACCTTCAGCACCGTGTTGGCGATGATGCCGACGATGGGGATCAACAGGGCGACCACGGGGATCAGGATGGGCGACAGGTCGGTCAGCGTGTTCATGTTCACTTCCACAGGTAGATGCGCGCCACACCAGCGCCGCGATGTTAATTAGATAATATTAACACAATATTCTTTCCGGCAAACATCTTGTTGATGATGCCGGCGACGCGCGCGGCGGCCCGGCCACTCAGCCCGGCCAGGCGCAGGTGCGCAGGCCGGCGAAGATGTCGTCCCGTTCCGGGCGGTAGAAATTGCGGAACTTGGCCGACCCGAGCCGCTCCGGGGTGGCGAACGACGCGCCGCGCAAGGTCTGGTGGGTGCCGAACCACGGCGCCGAATACTCGCGGTAGCGGTCGGCCTGGAAGCCCGGATACGGCTCGAACGGCGAGGCCGTCCACTCCCACAGCTGGCCCCAGCGGAACGCCGGGTGGCCCGACAGGGCCGCGTATTCCCACTCGGCCTCGGTGGGCAGGCGGCGCCCGGCCCAGGCGCAATAGGCCTGCGCCTCGTACAGGTTGATGTGGCGCACCGGCTCGGCGCCGGCCAGCGTGTGCGGCTGGCCGAAACGCATGGTGCGCCACTGCGCGCCGTCGCGCTGCCAGTAGCGCGGCGCGCTGCGCTCCTGGCGCATCAGCCACGCGCTGCCGGCCGCGCTCCAGTACTGGCGGTTGTCGTAGCCGCCATCGGCCACGAAGTCCGCGTACTGGGCGTTGCTCACCAGCGTGCTGTCGATGGAAAACGGCGCCACGTGGACCGGGTGCGCGTCGCGCTCGTTGTCGAACACGAAGCCGCCCTCCTGCGCGCTGCCCAACTGGATGGTGCCGCCGGGGAAGCGGATCTCGGACGGCGTGAACAGGCTCGCCTCGTCGTGCGTGAGCTGGGCCGGCGCGGCCAGGCCCAGCGTCTGCAATGTGTACAGGAACGCCTCGCCATGCATATCCTCGTGCGCCAGCGCCAGCCGGTATGGATAGAGGGCCGCGTCCGTGTTCGGCTCGCGCGACAGCTTGTCGAGCACGCGGTCCAGCACTTCATGGCAGTAGGTCTTGAGCGCGCCCGTGCTGGGCAGGTCCAGGTTCCAGCGGCTGCGGTGCGGCACCGTGTTGGAGTCGAACCAGTCGTCGCCGCGCGTGAGCAGGGAGTTGTACAAGGCGTCGGCCGGATGGCTGGACGCCGCCTCGCGCAGGATGAACCATTCGGCGAACCAGGCCGTGTGGCCCAGCTCCCACAACGGCGGATTGACCGTGACCAGCTGCGGCACGCGCGATGGCGCGTCCAGCCCCGCCGCCGCGAAACAGTCGAACAAGCGCAGCGTATAATCACGCGCTGAATGGAGCGCCTCGGCCAGTTGCATCGGGCGGGCGTGGCGGAACGAAGCATGGATAGCACTCATCGCTCGATTGTAGCGGCTTTTGCGCCGGAATACAGGTGCGCGATCAAACGGCGGCGGACGGCGTCCCCACATCACGACAGGCGGCAGTGAAGCGACCCCACATCTGGATCATCAGCCCGGCCTCGGCCAAGGCCAACAACGGCAACTGGCAAAGCGCCAGCCGCTGGGCGCGTTTCCTGCGCACGCGCTACCGCGTGACGATCGCGCAACAATGGCCCGATCCAGGCAGGCCCGCTCCCGCCGTCCCTTCCGAATCCGCCGACCTGCCCGATCTGCTCATCGCGCTGCACGCGCGCCGCTCGGCCGCCTCGCTGGACGCGTTCGTGCAAGCGTATCCGCAACGCCCGACCATCCTGCTATTGACCGGCACCGACCTGTATCGCGACATCGCCCACGACGCCAGTGCGCAGGCCGCGCTGCGCCAGGCCGACGCGCTGGTGGTGCTGCAAGCGGCCGGCCTGGCCGAACTGCCGCCACCGCTGCGCGCCAAGACCAGCGTGATCCACCAGTCGGCGAACGCGCTGCGCCCGGCCGCCGGCGCGCGCCGCCACCTGGACGTGTGCATGGTGGGCCACCTGCGCGACGAAAAGGACCCGGCCACCTTCATGCGCGCGGCCGCCCGCGTGCGCGACGCGCGCGTGCGCCTGCTGCACATCGGCGGCGCGCTCGACCCGGCGCTGGGCCGGCTGGCCGAGGCCACGGCGCGCGCCTGTCCGCGCTACCGCTGGCTGGGCGCCCTGCCCCACGCCACCACGCGCCAGCGCCTCAAGCGCAGCTTCCTGATGGCCATCACCTCGCGCATGGAGGGCGGCGCCAACGTCATCATCGAAGCCGTCACCAGCGGCGTGCCGGTGCTGGCCAGCGACATCGGCGGCAACCGCGGCATGCTGGGCGACGACTACGCCGGCTACTTCGCGCCCGGCGACGATGGCGCGCTGGCGGCCCTGATCGAGCGCTGCGCCGCCGATCCGGCCTTCCACGCGCGCCTGCAGGCGCAATGCGCGGCGCGCGCGGCACTGTTCACGCCGGCGGCCGAGCAGACGGCCCTGCTCGAGTTAGTGGATAATCTGCTGCAGACGAATCCAACCACGGCCGCCCCGACGGCGGCCGCACCACACTGAGGAAACCACCATGAGCGACGCTCCCATCAAACTCACCTCCTTTTCCCATGGCGGCGGCTGCGGCTGCAAGATCGCGCCCGGCGTGCTGTCGGAGATCCTGAAGAACTCGTCCGGCTTCCCCGTGCCCAAGGAACTGCTGGTGGGCATCGAGACGGCCGACGACGCCGCCGTCTACCAGCTCAACGACGAGCAGGCGCTGATCGCCACCACCGATTTCTTCATGCCCATCGTGGACGACCCGTTCGACTTCGGCCGCATCGCCGCCACCAACGCCATCTCGGACGTGTACGCGATGGGCGGCACGCCCATCATGGCGCTGGCCCTGGTGGGCATGCCGGTCAACAAACTGCCGCTGGAGACCATCGGCCAGATCATCAAGGGCGGCGAGGCCATCTGCGCCGAGGCCGGCATCCCGATCGCGGGCGGCCACACGATCGACTCGGTGGAGCCGATCTACGGCCTGGTGGTGATGGGCCTCGTCCATCCGTCCAAGGTCAAGCGCAACGCCGACGCGCGCGCCGGCGACGTGCTGGTGCTGGGCAAGCCGCTGGGCGTGGGCGTGCTGTCGGCCGCGCTGAAGAAGGACAAGCTCGACGCGGCCGGCTACGCGGCCATGATCGCCAACACCACCAAGCTCAACAAGCCGGGCAAGGCGCTATCGGAACTGGCCGGCGTGCACGCGCTGACCGACGTCACCGGCTTCGGCCTGCTGGGCCACCTGCTGGAGATCTGCCGTGGGGCGGGCCTGACGGCGCAGCTGAACATGGCGCAGGTGCCGCTGCTGCCGGGCGTGGAACAACTGGCGCACGACGGCTACTTCACGGGCGCCTCGGGCCGCAACTGGGATGCCTACGGCAAGGATGTGCAGTTGTCGCCGTCCATCACCCAGGCCCAGCACATGCTGCTGACGGACCCGCAGACGTCGGGCGGGTTGCTGGTGTCGTGCGATCCGTCCAGCGTGGACGAGGTGCTGGCCCTGTTCCGCCGCGAAGGCTTCGGCGAGGCGGCCGTGATCGGTGAGATGGTGGCCGGCACGCCGCGCGTGCAGGTGGCGGCGTAGGTTATTCCCGCTTTTAAACCAGGGTCTGACCCCGAGGGGTCAGACCCTAATGCAGACCCTTAGGCGCATGCGCACTAGGCGGTGTTGCGCTTGGCCAGGTACATGGCCGAGTCGGCGTGCTTGAGGATCTCGTCCGGATCGCTCTGGTCGCCGCAGAACAAGCGCCAGCCGATGCTGATGGTGCAGCTGTAGTACAAGTCGCCCAGCTGGTATTCCTGGTTCAGGATGCGCGCGATCTTTTCCGCCAGCGCCTCCACGTGGTGTTCGGCGGCCACCGCGTCGCCGCCCAGTTCCTCGACCAGCACCACGAATTCATCGCCGCCCAGGCGCGCCACCGTGTCGGCCTGGCGCACCAGCGCGCGCAGGCGCCGCGCCACCTTCACCAGCAACTGGTCGCCCGCGTCGTGGCCGTGGGTATCGTTGAGCTGCTTGAACTTGTTCAGGTCCAGGAACAGGACGGCCGCGTAGCTGGTGTGGCGCTGGCTGGTCAGTGTGGCCTGCTTGAGCCGGTCCAGCAACAGGCGCCTGTTCGGCAACTGGGTCAGCGCGTCGTAGAACGCCATCATGCGCAGCTCCTGCTCCAGCCGCTTGCGCTCCGTCATGTCCACGAACTGGGCCAGCAAATGGCTGCCGCCCTCGGCCTCCACCGGCACGATGCGCGATTCGAGCCAGATGTCGCGCCCCTTGCTGGTGCCCACCTGCACCTCGCGCCGCTGCACGCTGTTGCTGGCCAGCGCCTGGCGGCAATCGTCCACCAGCGCGGCCACGTGCCAGCGGCTGACGTCGTAGGCGCCCTGCGCCAGCAACTGCTCGCGCGTGACACCGATCAGCCGCGCGAACGCCTCGTTCGCTTCGATGCAGCGGCCGTCGGCCGCGAACACGCGCATCGGCAGCGGCGAGTTGAGCAGGATGGAGGCGTTGAACTTGAGGACCGAGCGCAGCTCGCGGTTGACCGATTCGGCCACGCCGCGCGCATCGCGCAGTTCCTGCTGCACGCGCTGGCTCGCGTCGAGCGCGTCGCGCAGCCGGCCTTCCATCTCGTGACGCTCGGTCATGTCGAGGAACTGCACCAGCAGGTGGCGCTCGCCATTGAGTTCGGTGACCATGATGTGGCACTCGCCGCTGATGGCGCGCCCGAACGCGGTCAGCACGGCGCCCTCGATGCGGCGCGGCCGGCCGTCCTCCAGCGACAGCTTGGCTTGCTCCAGCAGCCCGGCCTCGCGCCACTTGTCGATCTGGTGGAAGTTGTACTGCATCAGCTTGGCGCGCGTGGTGCCCACCATGCGGGCATAGGCCTCGTTGGCCTCCACGCAGCGGCCATCGGCCGCATACACCCCGATCGGCACCGGCGAGTACAACACGATGGTCTCATTGAAGCGCAGCACGGCGGCCAGTTCCTGGTTGGCCTTTTCCGCCCGCCCCAGCGCGGCCGCCAGTTGGTTCTGCAAATCCATCTCGATGCCGTAGTTGGCCTCGTGGCTGGCGACGAAGTACCACACCATGAAGCCCGTGAAGCCGATCACCACCACGTGCACCACGGCCCACACGCTCGCCGAACGCAGCGGCACCGTCAGCACCAGCCAGCCGCGCATCTCGGCCAGCCAGTACAACGCCACGCCGATCATGAACAGCAGCGTCAGCGCCAGCAGCGCGCGCCGGCCCAGCAGCCAGCCCGTCATCATCAGGATGGGCGCCATGGTCAACAGCACCGGCGTGCGCAGCCCGTTCAGCAGCATCGGCACGCACAACACGAACAACGACCACAGGCCAACGATCATGCAGCGCGCCTGCCTGGTATGGCCCAGCAGCACCGCCATCTTGGTCAGCACGCCGGCGGCCACCATCAGCATGCCAGGGTACTGGACGGCGGGCGCCGTCATGTATAGCCCCAGCCACAGCGCCGCGCCGAACACGATCCACGCGTCGACGAAACGGCGCACGAAACGCTCGCTGGTGTCGGCCACCCGCAGCCGGGCGGCCTCGCCCTCCTGCGTCAGAACGGCGGCCGATCGTGGCGCAAGGCGGGGCAAACCCATGGTCATGTGCGCGGAGCTCCGGTGGGGTCGGACAGGAATTGTCTACGACACATTGTACATGGCGCGACCGGCCCGGCAAGGCGGCGACGGTGCGCGCCGTGTTGACGGCACAACAAGTGCGCGGCGGCGGCACGATCCGCGCCGCCGCGCCACAAGGCCCATCATTTTGCTTGACAAGTCCGCGCGCCAGCCCTTACATTGAAGGCATGACCGCGCATCTGCACCTATCCTCTTTCCTGCCGGCCGCCCTATCCCTAGCGGCGCACCTACCCGCACGCGCTTAATCCGCACGTCGCACCCCGCGTTCCGCAGCACCCGAACGCACCCAATCAAGTTCTCGTTACACTCCGCCAGGCCACGAGCCGCACGGATCTTCGAACCCAGGAAAGCTTGCACCGATGTCCACCAAGGCCCACCGCGTATCCGTCCGCCCCAGCGCCCCCGTCGCGCTGCCGCTGGGCGTGCGCGCCCTGTCGCGCCTACTGCTATCGCTACCGACCGGTTGTCAGGTCTAGTGTCCCGTGGCCACCTGCCAGCCCATCGCCACCCGCGCCGCCCGTAACGGCTTTCCCCATTCAAGATTCCAGGAGTCCCCCATGATGTTGCAGAACCCCGCAGCGAAGTACCGCGCCTTCCCCCCCGTCCAATTGTCCGACCGCCAGTGGCCGAACAACGTCATCACCAAGCCGCCGATCTGGATGAGCACCGATCTGCGCGATGGCAACCAAGCCCTGATCGAGCCCATGAGCGCGGAAAAGAAACTGCGCTTCTTCGAGCTGCTGTGCAAGATCGGCCTCAAGGAAATCGAAGTGGGCTTCCCGTCCGCCTCGCAGACCGACTTCGACTTCGTGCGCAAGCTGGTCGACGAGAACCGCATCCCGGACGATGTGACCATCATCGTGCTGACCCAGTCGCGCGATGAGCTGATCCGCCGCACCGTGGCGTCGGTGGCCGGCGCGCGCCGCGCCGTGGTCCACCTGTACAACTCGGTGGCGCCGGTGTTCCGCAAGGTGGTGTTCGGCATGTCGCGCGAACAGATCACCGAGATCGCCACCACCGGCACCCGCCTCGTGAAGGAACTGGTGGCCCAGCATCCGCAGACGGAATGGGTGTTCGAATACACGCCCGAATCGTTCTCCACCACGGAGCTCGATTTCTCCAAGCACATCGTGGACGCCGTCAGCGCCATCTGGGAGCCGACCCCGCACAACAAGATGATCGTCAACCTGCCGTCGACGGTCGAATGCAGCACGCCCAACGTGTACGCCGACCAGATCGAATGGATGTCGCGCAAGCTGGCGCGGCGCGATTCGCTGATCATCAGCGTGCACCCGCATAACGACCGCGGCACGGCCGTGGCCTCGGCCGAACTGGCCGTGATGGCCGGCGCCGACCGCGTCGAAGGCTGCCTGTTCGGCAACGGCGAGCGCACCGGCAACGTCGACCTGGTGACGCTGGCGCTCAACCTGTACACCCAGGGCGTGCACCCGGGCCTGGACTTCTCGGACATCGACGAGGTGCGCAAGTGCGTGGAGGACTGCAACCAGCTGCCCGTGCACCCGCGCCACCCCTACGTGGGCGACCTGGTGTTCACGGCCTTCTCCGGTTCGCACCAGGACGCGATCAAGAAGGGCTTCGCCCAGCAGCAGCCGGGCGCGCTGTGGGAGATCCCCTACCTGCCGATCGACCCGGCCGACCTGGGCCGCAGCTACGACGCCGTGATCCGCGTCAACAGCCAGTCCGGCAAGGGCGGCATGGCGTACCTGCTGGAGCAGGACTACGGCCTGGTGCTGCCGCGCCGCCTGCAGATCGAGTTCTCGCGCGCCGTGCAGGCCGTGGCCGACGCCACCGGCCTGGAGATCACGGCCGCCGGCATCCACGAGATCTTCAGCCGCGAATACCTGGAGCAGAACACGCCCTACGCCTACAGCGGCCACCGCATGGTGGAGGACAGCAGCAGCGACGAGCCGGTGCAGATCGACATCGCCGTGATCCACAACCAGGCGCCGCTGGCCCTGCAGGGTGGCGGCAACGGCCCGATCGACGCCTTCGTCGACGCGCTGGGCCTGGACCTCAAGCTGATGGACTACCATGAGCACGCGATCGGCTCGGGCGCCAACGCCAGGGCGGCCTGCTACGTCGAGCTGCGGCTCGACAACGGCCCCACCCTGTTCGGCGCCGGCATCGACAGCAACATCGTCACGGCCTCGTTCAAGGCCGTGCTGAGCGCCGTCAACCGCCAGCTCAGGCAGACCAAGGCCGGCGCCACGCCGGCAAGCGTCGCGGCCTGACGCGGCAAGGCCGCCGTTGCGCGCAACCGCCAGTCGCTTGCGCGCAACGCTTTCCGCTCTCAAAAGTGGAAAATATGATAACTATCTGACGGATTGCACTACACTGGACTTTTAGTCTGGAGTGCGATCCGTGAAACCGACCGAGTTCTCCGCTATTCCCTTCCTTGAGCTGCCGCCCAGGCAGCGGCTGCTGCTGGCCGTGGCGCTGGGCGCGCTGCTGCATTTCGCGCTCGCGCTGGACCCCGTGTGGTGGATGGCCTGGCTGGCGCCCGCCCCGCTGCTGGCGGTGGCGCTGCGCTCGCGCACGGGCGCGGCCCGCTGGGGCACGCTGGTGGCCGCGCTGACCGCCTTCGCCCCCGACCTGCCCTACCTGTATTCCGTCGTCGGCCTCGCCGGCGCGCCGCTGTTCGTGCTGCTGCTGTCGCTGCTGTGGATGGCCATCGTCATGGCCGCGCGCCGCATCGTGCTGCGCTATCCGCGCTGGTGGGCCGTGTTCGCCTATCCGCTGCTGTGGGCCGGCGCCGACACGCTGATGGCCAACCTGCTGCCGGACGGGAACTGGAACAGCCTGGCCTACACCCAGGCCGGCTTCCCGCCCGCGCTGCAGGTGGGCGCGCTGGCCGGCGCGGCCGGCGTGGTGTTCGTGCTGTCGCTGCCGGCGTCCGCGCTGGCGCTGCTGGTGGCGCGCGGGTCCGCGCTGCGCCACGCGTGGCGTGCCGGCGCCGCCGCCGCCGTGCCCGTGGCCGCCGCGCTGGCCTACGGCGCGCTGCGCCTGCAGACGCCGCTGGAGGGCCAGCAGACCACCTTTGGCCTGGTCGCCATCGACGACGCCATCGGCCTGCAGGCCAGCGCCGCCTACGCCGCGCCGATCTGGCAGCGCTACGAGCAGCAAGCCGAAGCGCTGGCCCGGCAAGGCGCGCGCATCATCGTGCTGCCGGAAAAAATCGCCATGCTGTCGCCCGGGCAGGCGGCGGCGCAGCGCCAGCGGCTGGCCGCGCTGGCCGCGCGGCTCGGTGTCTGGATCGAGGCCGGCGTGGGCACCGACGATGGCCAGCACCGCCAGAACCTGGCCTGGCTGCTGGCGCCGCAAGGGGAATCGCCGCCGACCTACCAGAAGCATTTCCTGGCGCCGCCGGAGCGCGACTACCAGCCCGGCACCGACTACACGCTGCAAAACGTGGGCGAGCTGCGCTACGGCGTGGCCATCTGCAAGGACATGCATTTCGGCGTGTTCGGCCGCGCCTACGGCGTGCGCGGCGCGGACGTGATGCTGGTGCCGGCCTGGGACTTCGGCGCCGACCGTCATCTGACGGCCGCCATGACGGCCCTGCGCGGCGTGGAGAACGGCTACACGGTGGTGCGCGCCGCGCGCGAGGGCCTGCTGACCGTGCACGATCCCTACGGCCGCGTGCTGGCGCAGCGCGACAGCGCGCCCATGCCGGGCGCGTCGCTGCTGGCCACGGTGCGGGCCGGCCCGCAACTGGCCACGCTGTACACGCGCACCGGCGACGCGTTCGGCTGGCTGTGCACGGCCATCGCCGCCGCGCTGGTGGTGCTGAGCCGGCGCCGCCCGTCGCTGACCGCCGCGCGCATCGCCGTCGCCACCTGAGCGGCTCGCGGCGCCGCCGCCTGGCCAGGCAATATGGACAATTGCACCATCATTGTGCCCGCGTGGGCGTGCGTACCACAGCCGCGATCGCTTACATAGGGGATAGCTGGCCCAATTCATGCATAAATTGTCCTGGATCATGCCGATTTTTGCTGCACCGCACTATAGTGTGGCGCTGTCATGCACCATTCTGATCATTTCGCCGCACACTGCACCAATTTGACGCAACGATCCGACTGCTCCGCATCCCCTAGTCTTCGAATAAGAAACGAGTCCATCATGAACCTGATCCTGCGACGCCTGCTGCTCTGGCAAAAATTCCTGGTCCTGTCACTGCTCTGCGCGGTGCTGGTGGCCATCCCCCTGCTGCTCTACATCGTCCAATCGGGCCAGGAAGTGAGCGTGGCGCGCCAGGAAGCGCAAGGCATCGCGCCCATCCGCGCCACCATGAACGCCATCAAGCTGGCGCAGCAGCACCGTGGCCTGTCGGCCATCGTGCTCGGCGGCGACGCCAGCGCCGCCGAGCGCCGCCGCGCCAAGCAGCAGGAGCTGGCGCAGGCGCTGACCACGGCCGAGGGCTTGCTCAAGGACGCCGCCCCGCCCCTGGTCGAGCGCTACGCCAAGCTGCGCGACGAGTTCGGCGCGCTGACGGCGCGCGTGGACCAGGGTGGCCTGAGCGGCAAGGAAAGCTTCGCCGCCCACAGCGCCCTGATCGGCCGCCTGATGCGCTTCAACGAGGCGCTGGTCGACCACTACAAGCTGAGCCTGGACCCCCAGTTCGAGACCTTCTACCTGATCGACTCGGCCCTGATCAAATCCCCCACCCTGACCGAGGCGCTGGGCCGCCTGCGCGCCAAAGGTTCGGCCGTGCTGGCCGCCAAGACGGCCACGCCGGAAGACCGCGTGACCATCGCCGCCATGGCCGCCGGCATCGGCGAACTGTATGACAGCGCCGCCAATTCGCTGCGCAAGGCCAGCGATGGCGACGCGGCCATCAAGGCGCAACTGGACGCGCCGCTGGAAACCAGCCAGGCCACCGGCCGCACCGTGCTGCAGATGATCGAACGCCAGATCGTCCAGGCCGAGGAATTGACGCTCACGCCGGCCGACTATTTCGGCCAGCTCACCAACGCCATCGACAATCAGCTCAAACTGAACGACGCCGCGCTCGACCTGGTGCACAGCCGGGTGGACGCGCGCCTGGCGCACCTGACCGCCGTGCGCTATGAAGCGCTGGCCGTCATGCTGGTGGTGGCCTTGCTGGCCGGCGTGACCTGCGTGGCCATCGTCAAATCCGTCACCGTGCCGCTGGCCGAAGCCGTGGAAGCGGCGCACCGCCTGGCCCAGGGCGACCTGACCGTGGACTTCGACGCCCACTCGGATGACGAGGCGGGCCAGCTGATGCGCGCCCTGCACGCCATGGTGGCCAGCCTGACCGCCATCGTCGGCACCGTGCGCGCCGGCAGCGACGCCATCGTCAGCGCCTCGACCCAGATGGCGACCGACAATGCCGACCTGTCGAGCCGCACGGAATCGGAAGCGAGCGCGCTGGAGGAGACGGCGTCGGCGCTGGAACAGCTGGCGTCGACCGTGCACCAGAACGCGGAGAGCGCGCGCCAGGCCAACACGCTGGCCGCCTCGGCCTCGGACGTGGCCGTGCGCGGCGGCACCGTGGTGGCGCAGGTGGTGCAGACCATGGAATCGATCAACGCCTCGGGCCGCGAGATCACCAACATCATCGGCATCATCGACGGCATCGCGTTCCAGACCAACATCCTGGCGCTGAACGCGGCCGTGGAGGCGGCGCGCGCCGGCGAGCAGGGTCGCGGCTTCGCCGTGGTGGCGACGGAAGTGCGCAACCTGGCGCACCGCTCGGCGGCGGCGGCCAAGGAGATCAAGACCCTGATCGACGCCTCGTCCGAGCAGTCGAACGCCGGCGCCAAGCTGGTGCAGCAGGCCGGCGCCACGATGGACGAGATCATCGGCAGCATCTCGCGCGTCAACCACATCGTCGGCGAGATCAGCACGGCCAGCAGCGAACAGGCGATCGGCATCGAACAGATCACCGAGGCCGTCACCCATCTCGATTCGGTCACGCAGCAGAACGCCACCATGGTGGAGGAGGAGGCGGCCGTGGCCAAGTCCCTGAACCAGCAGGCCAGGGAGCTGCAGTCGGCCGTCAGCGTGTTCAAGCTGGGCTTCGCGGACGGCCCCAAGGCCGAACGCGAGAGACAGCAACAGCGCCAGCGCCTGAAACTGGCGGCCTGACAAGCGCCGGTCCGGTGGCCGGACGCCGGCCGCCTGATACCGGCTGCCATAAGGCGGCTCCCCGAAGCCGGCTGACCGACGCCGGCCGTCTGACTACGGCTGGCGCGCCAGCCGGATCCCGGTGAACTGCCAGCGCGCGCCGGCCGGGAAGAAATTGCGGTAGCTGGCGCGCGCATGGCCGGCCGGCGTGGCGCACGACGAGCCGCGCAGCACGTACTGGTTGACCATGAACTTGCCGTTGTATTCGCCCAGCGCGCCCGGCGCGGCCCGGTAGCCCGGATAGGGCGCGTAGCCGCTGCTGGTCCATTGCCAGCAGTGGCCGAACATCTGGGCCAGCTCCTGCCCGTCATGGGCTGGCGCCACGCCAGCCGGGTGCAGCCAGCCCGTTTCCACCTCGGCCGCGCGGGCGGCCAGCTCCCACTCCCCTTCCGTCGGCAAGCGCGCGCCCGCCCAGTGGGCATAGGCGTCCGCCTCGAACAGCGAGATGTGGGTGACGGGCCGCGCCAGGTCCAGCGGCAACGCGCCGTGCAGCGTGAATTCGCGCCAGTCTCCGGCGCCGTCGCCGCGCCGCCAGTACAAGGGGTGGCGCAGGCCGTTGGCCCGCACCCAGTCCCAGCCCTCGGCCAGCCACAGGGCCGGATCGTCGTAGCCGCCGGCCTTGATGAAGGCCATAAACTCGCCATTGCTCACCAGCCGCGAGGCCAGCGCGAACGGCGCCACGTATTGCCGGTGGCGCGGCAGCTCGTTGTCGAAGCAGAAGCCGTCGCCGTCGTGGCCGATGTCCAGCAGGCCGCCGTCGAACGTCCGCCATGCCAGCGGCGCGGCCGGCGCGGCGCCGGCCGGCGCCTCCTCCAGATAAGCGGGCAGCAGCGGATTCTGCGCCAGCAGATGCTTCACGTCCGTCAGCATCAATTCCTGGTGCTGCTGTTCGTGCTGCATGCCCAGCGTGAGCAGCGCGCCCAGTTCCCGCGCCTGTTCCGCGTCGCGCACGCGCTCCGTCAGGCGCGCGATGCGGCGGTCCACGTCGGCCCGGTAGGCGCGCACCTGCGCCATCGCTGGCCGCGTGAGCAGGCCGCGCTGGGGCCGTGGATGCTTCTCGCCCACGCCGTTGTAGTACGAGTTGAACAGCACCCGGAACGCCGGATGGAACGGCGCGAAGCCCTCCTCCATGCGTTCGAGGATGAAGGTCTCGAAGAACCACGTGGTGTGGGCCAGATGCCATTTGACGGGGCTGGCGTCGGGCATCGACTGCGCGCCGCAGTCCTCGTCCGACAACGGCTCGGCCAGCGCCAGCGTACGGCGCCGCACGGTCTCATAACGGGCGCGCCACAGGGACTGGGCGCCGGCCAGTTGCAGGGGTTGGTGCATGCTCATGGGCTCAGGCGCCGTCGCGGCGCACGCGCGCGTGGATCACGGCGAACCAGCCCTCGGGGTCGGTCCAGATGCGGCCCGCCTCGAAGCCGGCCCGTTCCAGCAGCGCCACGAAGCCGGCGCGCGTGTACTTGTAGCTGTATTCGGTGTGGATGCGTTCGCCCGCGCCGAAATGGCGTTCGCCGCCCCGCCAGCGCACGCTCAGCGCATGGCGCGCCTCCAGATGCATCTCGATGCGGCCGGCCTGCTCGTTGAAGAACGCCCGGTGCAGCCAGTCGCGCACGTCGAAGTCGGCGCCCACCAGATGGTTCAGGTGGTTCAGCAGGTTCAGGTTGAAGGCGGCCGTCACGCCCAGCGCGTCGTCGTAGGCGGCGTCCAGCACGGCCGTGTCCTTGACCAGGTCCACGCCGATCAGCAAGCCGCCGTCCTCGCCCGCGCTGTCGCGCAGGCCGCTCAGGAAGCGCTGCGCCTGCTCCGGCCCGAAATTGCCGATCGACGAGCCGGGATAGAAGAACAGGCGCTGCGCATGGCGCACGCTGTCGGGCAGCGCGCAGCCCTGCGAGAAATCGAGGCCCAGCGCCAGCATGCCGATTTCCGGGAAGCGCTGCTGCAGGCCGCGCACGGCGTCGGCCAGGAAATCGCGCGAAATATCGACCGGCACGTACTGCGCCGGCTGCAGCAGCGGGAACAGCGCGGCGGCCTTGGCGCAATTGCCCGCGCCCAGGTCGATCAGCGTGCAGCCGGTGCCCACGGCGCGCGCGATGTCGCTGCCATGGCGGGCGAAGATGGCGGCCTCGGTGCGGGTCGGATAGTATTCGGGCAGCGCGCAGATGGCCTCGAACAGGCGCGAGCCCAGGCTGTCGTAGAAGAACTTGGGCGACACGGCGGCCGACGGCGCCAGCAAACCGGCGGTGATCTCGGCCTGCACGGCGGGGGCGCCGTGGGCCGGGCGCGTGCTGCCGCCGGTGTCGTCGATAGCGTTGGCGTCGTGGTCGTTGCGGGGTGCGGGCGAAACGATGCGCATCGCCGGGGAAAGGGGCATCAGCATAGTGGACTCGGTCGTTGGGTGGATGACGGTCTTGCCTGCCGGCGCTGTCGCTGCAACTGGCCACGCCGGCCACTGCTTCCGATAACAATTTTGTTATCATAGCCGAATATCCAATTTGCGGCGCCACGCTGCGATAGCGATCGAACAACTACCCGAACAGAAAAGGCCACCACACCATGACCACCTCCGCCCTGCGCACCTTCAAGTCCGCCCTCACCGCCGCTTTGAGCGCCACCCTGCTGCTGGCCGCGCCGCTGAGCCACGCCCAGAGCCAGGTGTTCCGCGTCTCGGCCATCCCGGACGAGGCGCCGACCGAATTGCAGCGCAAGTTCAAGCCGCTGGGCGAATACCTGGAAAAGAAAATCGGCATGAAGGTCGAGTTCACGCCCGTGACCGATTACGCCGCCTCGGTCGAAGGGCTGATCAACAAGAAGATCGACATGGTCTGGTTCGGCGGCTTCACCTTCATTCAGGCCAAGGACCGCAGCAAGAACCAGGTCACGCCGCTGGTGCAGCGCGCCGAGGACCAGCAATTCCACTCCGTGTTCATCACCACCAAAAACGACATCCACAAGCTCGCGGACTTGAAGGGCCACACGCTGAGCTTCGGCTCCGAGTCGTCCACCTCGGGCCACCTGATGCCGCGCGCCTACCTGCTGGAGGCCAAAGTCAATCCCGACACGGACCTGAAGCGCATCGCCTTCTCCGGCGCGCATGACGCCACCGTGGCGGCCGTGGCCGGCGGCAAGGTCGACGCGGGCGCGCTCAACATCTCGGTGTGGGACAAACTGGTGAGCGAGCACAAGGTCGATCCGGCCGTGGTGCGCGTGTTCTACACCACGCCCGGCTACTATGACTACAACTGGAGCGTGCGCACCGACATGGACCCGGCCCTGAAGAAGAAGCTGACCGACGCCTTCCTGTCGCTGGACCCCAAGAACCCGCAGGACAAGGCCATCCTGGACCTGCAGCGCGCCTCGAAGTTCATCCCGACCAAGGCTGAGAACTACACCGCCATCGAGGCGGCCGCCGTCAACGCCGGCCTGCTGAAGAAGTAATCGACGATGCAAGACAGCAGTCACACCGGCGATGCCGGCGCCACCTACCGCCTTGAGCATCTGACGGTGCGTCATCTGGCCGCCGCCCAGGCATCGGCCCAGAGCGCGGCCCTGCGCGACATCTCGCTGGTGGTGGACCAGGGCGAGCAGCTGGCCGTGATCGGCCCGTCCGGCGCCGGCAAGACCACGCTGCTGGCCGTGCTGGCCTGCGCCCACCGCCCGGCCGAGGGCGTGTTCCAGGCCTTCGGCCAGGATCCGTGGGCGCTGGCCGAGGCGCAGCGCCACAAGCTGCGCGCGCGCCTGTTCCTGGCGCCGCAAACGCCGCCGCTGCCGCCGCGCCAGCGCGTGGTGACGGCCGTGCTGGCGGCGCGCCTGCCGCAGTGGAGCCTGTGGCGCGCGCTCGCCTCGCTGGTCAAACCGGCCGATCCCGAGGCCGCCTACCAGGCGCTGGCCCGCTTCAACCTGGGCGACAAGCTGTACGCGCGGGTCGACCGCCTGTCCGGCGGCGAACGCCAGCGCTGCGGGCTGGCGCGCCTGCTGCTGTCGTCGGCGCAGGCGCTGCTGGTCGATGAACCGCTGTCGGCGCTGGACCCGGCCTTGTCCGAACTGACGCTGGCCACGCTGCGCCAGGAAGCGGCGCAGCGCAACGCCACCCTGATCTGCAGCCTGCACCAGGTGGACCTGGCGCTGACCCACTTCCCCCGCATCGTCGCACTGCGCGACGGGCGCATCGTGTTCGACCTGCCGCGCGAGCAGGTCACGCCGGCCATGGTGACGGCGCTGTATCAAGGCGAGGTGCCGGCCGCCAGCACGCCGACCACCGCCGCGCCGACCTCGCGCGTGGCCGTGGGCGCCTGCTTCTGAGCCATGCAAGCGACGCTCGATATGGCCAACAACAACGGCGCCACGCGCCATCCCGATCCCGCCTGGCGCGGCCGCGTGATCATGGCCGTGCTGGGCCTGGCCCTGCTGTGGCCCATGGTGGAGACCAGTGAATTCCATCCCTCCGTGCTGCTCGACTGGCAAAGCCTGGAGGCGACGGGCCGCTTCCTGGCCGGCTTCCTGCCGCCCGCGCACAGCCCCGAATTCCTCGCCATGCTGGTGCGCGAAACGTGGCAGACGGTGGCCATCGCCACCTCCGGCCTCACGCTGGCCCTGCTGGGCGCCATCCCCGCCGCGCTGCTGGTGACGGACAAGCTGTCCATCTCGCGCCTGGGCACCGGCCGCATGCGCCTGTCCTCGGCCCTGGTGCGCCAGGTGGCGCGCTGGCTGCTGGTGCTGCTGCGCAGCGTGCCGGAACTGGTGTGGGCGCTGCTGTTCGTGCGCATCATCGGCCTCGGCCCCACGGCCGGCGTGCTGGCCATCGCCCTCACCTATTGCGGCATGCTGGGCAAGGTGTACGCCGAGATCCTCGAATCGTCCGACGGCGGCGCCAGCGCGGTGCTGCTGGCCAACGGCAGCGGACGGCTGGCGGCCCTGCTGTACGGCACGCTGCCCGAGGCGGCCTCGGAACTGGTGTCCTACACCCTCTACCGCTGGGAATGCGCGATCCGCGGCTCGGTCGTGATGGGTTTCGTGGGCGCCGGCGGCCTGGGCCAGCGCATGGATGAATCGATGAAGATGCTGTCGGGCGGCGAGGTGTCGTCCATGCTGCTCATCTTCGTGCTGCTGGTGGCCGGCGCCGACACCGTCTCGAAGATGCTGCGCAGGTGGCTCGCATGACGGCGCCGCGCACCCCGGCCGGCATGCCGCCGGCGCCGCCGCCGGCCTGGCCCATCATCATCCTGGCCGTGTTGCTGGCGGTGCTGGTGGCGGCCAGCTTCGCCTCGCTGCCGCTGCAGTGGCGCGCCTTCTTCACGCTCGACGCCATCGCCAGCATGGGCGAATTCCTGGCCGGCTTCGCGCCGCCGGAACTGGGCCTGCCGTTCCTGACCAAGACGGCCGGCGCGGCCGCCGAAACGCTGGCCATGTCGGCCCTGGGCACGCTGCTGGCGGCGCTGGCCGGACTGGCGCTGGCCCTGCCCGGCGCGGGACGCTTCGGCCGCGTGCTGCGCGTCCCCGTGCGCGCGGCGCTCAACGTGCTGCGCTCGATTCCCGAACTGGTGTGGGCGTCCATCCTGCTGATCGCGGCCGGCCTGGGGCCGTTCGCCGGCACGCTGGCGCTGGCCGCGCACACGTCCGGCGTGCTGGGCCGCCTGTTCGCCGACGCGCTGGAGAACGCCGCCCCCCATCCGGAGGAAAGCCTGCGCACCAACGGCGCCGCGCCGATGGCCGCCTTCCTGTACGCCACCTTGCCGCAGGCGCTGCCGCAGATGATGTCCTACACGCTGTACCGCTGGGAGAACAACATCCGCGCGGCCGCCATCCTCGGCGTGGTGGGCGCGGGCGGCCTGGGGCAGATGCTCAAGTACCACCTGTCGCTGTTCCAGATGCAGCCGGCGGCCACCGTGATCGCCGCCATGCTGCTGCTGGTGGCCCTGGTGGACGCCGTCAGTTTCGCGCTGCGTCGCATGCTGACCCGCTGAAGGCCCCCCATGCTCGAACTGCGCCAGCTCACCAAATCCTACGCCAGCGGCCATCCCGTGCTGGACAAACTAAGTTGGCAATTCCGGGCCGGCGAGTTCGTCGCCATCATGGGCGACTCCGGGGTCGGCAAGTCCACGTTGCTGAACCTGATCGCCGGCCTCGACCAGCCCGACCCCGGCCCGCAGGCCTCGCCCATCCTGGTGGACGGCGTGGCCATGTCCGGCCTCGACGACGACGCCGCCACCCGGCTGCGGCGCGCCCGCATGGGCTTCATCTTCCAGGCCTTCCACGTGCTGCCCCACCTCACGCTGCTGCAGAACGTGGCCCTGCCCCTGCTGCTGAACGGCCTGCCGCGCGGGCGCGCCGGCCAGATGCTGGAGGCGGTGGGGCTGGGCGGCCGCGGCGCCGATTTCCCGCACCAGTTGTCGGGCGGCGAACTGCAACGGGTCGCCATCGCCCGTGCGCTGGTGCACCGGCCGGCGCTGGTGCTGGCCGACGAACCGACCGGCAATCTCGACCCCGACACGGCCGACACCATCCTCACCCTGCTGCGCCAGGAAATCAAAGCGACCGGCGCCTGCGCCATCATGGTCACCCACTCCCACGCCGCGGCCGCCATGGCCGATAAAACGTTGTTGTTAACGAAACTCGGGATACAAGAAACAACAATCGTCAATCCGTTTGAGCAAAAAACAAGATAATTTTTTTATCAAATCATCCTATCCAATTCTCTCCGTAGTATTATTGAAAGTAACTTGCTTGGTTATCAAGAATGTTGAGCCGCATTCCACATTCCGGAACCGAAATGTGGGATGGCTCGCCAGCGAGGACACGCCAACCCAACCACGTTTTTGAGCAAAGGAGGAGCAAAAATGAACGTACGGCAAAAAAAGTTGGAGTTGATCGAGGCCATGAACCGGGCGCGTGCGCTCGAACCGTCCAGCTTTGTCCCGAACAAGCTGCTGGACACCCTGATCGAGAAAATGAACCTGAAGAACGATGCGGAGCTGTGCCGCGTACTTGAAGTGCAGCCCCCCATCATTAGCAAGATCCGGCATCGCAAGCTGGCCGTCGGGGCCACCATCTTATTGCGCATGCACGAGAAATCGGACATCAGCATCCGAGAACTGAAGGAATTGTCGACCGCTTCCATGCACTGAGCAGCTACGCTGACCTTGCGATGCCAGGCGCCGGCATGCGGTTTCCGGCGCCCCAAACTGCGCCATAGAGAACACTTGCAGCCAGCCTGACGTACTTCCGCACCATTCTTTCAACGTCCAGCCCAAACCCCGCTGAACGACGTTTCAAAGTAATCCCCAGTCAACATTCTTCAGTAACCAAACGCGCATACAACTGGCTTAAGTTTGTAACTTCCGGTTTCACACAGCGACCACCGCCCGATTGCTACGGCGACGCTTCCGTGCTAAACAAAACACCGGCCGCAACGCGCCCTCGTTCGCTTAGCGCAGCCGCTCGCGCAGGCGGGCCAAGGCGCGCATGAACAACTGCGGTTGGTCGTGCGCGCGCGCCAGCACCAGCGCGCCCTGGATCCCGCCCACCACCTCCTCGGCCAGCCCGGTCGCCTCCTGCGCGTCGTGGCCCGCACGCCGCAGCGCGGCGGCCAGCGCCGCGATCCATTCGGCGAAATAACGCTGCACCTGCTCGCCGTGGCGGTCCCGTTCCTGGCCCAACGCGAACACGCCCACCAGGCACACTTTGCGGCCCGAGAGGAAGTAGTCGGCGACGGCGCTGAACATCCGGTCCAGCCCCGCCGCCACGTCCTCGCTGGCGGCCAGCGGCAGGAACACCTGCTCGCGGAACCAGGCTTCGATCTCGCTCAGCACGGCGTCGGCCATCTCCTCCTTCCCGCCCGGGAAGAAGTGGTAGATGCTGCCCTTGCCCAGCCCCGTGCACTGCGTGATGCGCGCCAGGCTGGCGCCCTCGAAGCCATAGGTGCGGAACACTTCCGCCAGCCGTGGCACCACGTCGCCGCGTTCCGCAATGGTTCTTGCCATATCGTTGCCCCGCTTTCTTCAGAAACCAAAATCGCTGAGGCCCGGATGATCGGCGGGCCGGGGGCCGTTCAGATCCCAGTGGAACTTGCGCTCGGAGGCCGCGATCGGCGCCTCGTTGATGCTGGCCAGACGGCGCGCCATCAGGCCGTCGGCGGCGAACTCCCAGTTCTCGTTGCCGTAGGCGCGGTACCACTGGCCGGAATCGTCACGGTATTCGTAGGCGAAGCGCACCGCGATGCGGTTGCCGTCGTGCGCCCACAACTCCTTGATCAGCCGGTACTCCAGCTCGCGCGTCCATTTGCGCGTCAGCAGGCCGACGATGGCGGCTCGCCCCTGCACGAACTCGGCGCGGTTGCGCCACAGGCAGTCTTCGGTGTAGGCCAGCGCCACTTTCTCGGGGTTGCGGGTGTTCCAGCCATCTTCGGCCAGACGGACTTTTTCGATGGCGGTGGCGCGGGTGAACGGCGGCAGCGGTGGACGGGACATGATGAGCCTTTCGTGAGTGGTTGAAATTGTACTGCTCGGTTTATATTGTACCACTCAGTACAATCTGGCGTCGAACAATGCCGCAGAATTTGACCTGTTTGCAAAAAATCAATGAGGCACTATACTCCGCACTACCCTGCCGTCCACCTGCCACGGAGCCCCTCTGCCCATGAACGACATCAAGCCTGGCCGCATCGAACCCTACACACACGCCGCCGCCGGCTGGGGCGCGCTGAAGCAGGTGGCGATCAACCTGGTGCGCGAGAAGGTCAGTGGCGGCAACTACCGCAGCCTGCTGGCGCAGAACCAGCCGGACGGCTTCGACTGCCCCGGTTGCGCCTGGCCCGACCGCGTGCACACGTCCACCTTCGAATTCTGCGAGAACGGCGTCAAGGCGGTGGCGGCGGAGGCCACCAGCAAGCGCGTGCCGCCCGAGTTCTTCGCCCGCCACACCGTGGGAACACTGCTGCAGCAGTCCGACTATGAACTGGAACAGCACGGCCGCCTGACCGATCCGCTGGTGTACGACCAGGCCAGCGACAAATACCTGCCCATTTCCTGGGACGGCGCGTTCGACCTGATCGCGCGCCAGCTGAAGGCGCTGCCCGATCCGAATCAGGCCGCGTTCTACACCTCGGGCCGCACCGGCAACGAGGCCGCCTTCCTGTTCCAGCTGTTCGTGCGCATGTACGGCACCAACAACTTCCCCGACTGCTCCAACATGTGCCACGAGCCCACCAGCCGTGGCCTGCCCGGCACCGTGGGCACCGGCAAGGGCACCGTCACGCTGGACGATTTCGAGCACGCGGACACGCTGCTGATCTTCGGCCAGAACCCGGCCACCAACCATCCGCGCATGCTGGGCGAGCTGCGTGACTGCGCCCGGCGGGGCGCCACCATCGTGTCCATCAATCCGCTGCGCGAGCGGGGGCTGGAGCGCTTCACGTCGCCGTCGCATCCGATGGAAATGCTGACCAATTCCAGCACCGCCATCGGCTCACTGTTCATCCAGCCGCGCCTGGGCGGCGACTTCGCGCTGATCAAGGCCGTGGCCAAGGGCTTGCTGGAGCTGGACGACGCGGCCCGCGCGGCCGGCCAGGCGCGCCTGCTGGACGTGGACTTCATCGCCGAACACACGAGCGGCTTCGAGGCCTTCGCCGACGACTTGCGGCGCCAGGACTGGCAGCAGCTGGTCGATGAATCGGGCGTGCCGCGCGACCAGATCGACCGCCTCACGCACGTCTACGCCCACGGCCAGCGCGTGATCGCCACCTGGGGCATGGGCCTGACCCAGCACAAGGGCGCCGTGGCCACGATCCAGATGCTGTCCAACCTGATGATGATGCGCGGGAATATCGGACGCCTGGGCGCGGGCCTGTGCCCCGTGCGCGGCCACTCCAACGTGCAGGGCGACCGCACCATGGGCATCGAGGAAAAACCGAGCGCCGCCTTCCTCGACCGGCTGGGCCAGGTGTTCGGCTTCACGCCGCCGCGCGAACATGGCTACGACGTGGTGGCCACCATCCAGGCCATGTTGGACGGCAAGGTGAAGGTGTTCTTCGGCATGGGCGGCAACTTCGCCATGGCCACGCCCGACACGCCGCTCACCTTCGCCGCCCTGCGCGCGTGCGACCTGACGGTGCACGTGGCCACCAAGCTCAATCGCAGCCACCTGGTGCACGGCAAGGCCGCGCTGCTGCTGCCCACGCTGGGCCGCACCGAGATCGACCTGCAGCACGGCGTGGCGCAAGGGGTGACGGTGGAGGATTCGATGAGCATGGTGCACCTGTCCTACGGCGGCAATCCACCGGCCTCGCCCAACCTGCTGTCGGAGACGGCCATCGTGGCGCGCATGGCCCACGCCACGCTGGGCAGCGCGCTGGTCGACTGGCACTGGTACGCGGCCGATTACGCCCGCATCCGCGACGCCGTGGCCAGGGTGTTCGACGATTTCCACGATTTCAACGCGCGCGTGGCCAAGCCGGGCGGCTTCCACCTGCGCGTGGCCTCGCGCGCGCGCGAGTGGCGCACGGCCAGCGGCCGGGCCCAGTTCCTGGTGCGCGCCGTGGACACCGACACCCCGATCCACCGCGCCCGCGCCATCCACGGCGAACGCCTGATGACACTGATGACGGCCCGCTCGCACGACCAGTACAACACCACCATCTACGGCATGGACGACCGCTACCGGGGCGTGTACGGCATGCGCCGCGTGGTGTTCATCAACCGCGCCGACCTGGCCATGCTGGGATTGCAGCCGGGCGGCTGGGTGGACATGGTGAGCGTGTGGGACGATGGCGTGGAGCGCCGCGCCGACGGCTTCCTGCTGGTGGAATACGACATCCCGCGCGGCTGCCTGGGCGCCTACTTCCCCGAGACGAACGCGCTGGTGCCGCTGCACAGCACGGCCGACGGCGCCGGCACGCCCACCTCGAAGTCGATCCCGGTGTTGCTGTATCCGGTCAACGCAACGGCCAACGCGATGGCCGGCGCCTGAATCAGGCGTACTGCACGCAGCCATCCTCGCGGCAGAAGCTCACCAGCGCGACCCCGGCCCGTTCGGCGATGTCGATCGCCAGCGTGCTGGGGGCGGAGATGGTGGCCAGCATGGGAATGTGCATGCGCGCGGCCTTGCGCACCAATTCGTAGCTGGCGCGGCTGGACAGGAACACGAAGCCGCGTCCCATGTCCTCACCCTGCCGCGCCAGATGGCCGATCAGTTTATCGAGCGCGTTGTGGCGGCCCACGTCCTCGAACACGTGGACGATGGCGCCGTCCGGCTGGCACCAGGCGGCCGCGTGGACGCCGCCGGTGGCATGCATCAATGATTGGTGTTGCGTGAGCTCGCGCGCGGCGCGCGCGACAGCGGGCGCGGGCGCGTGTTCCAGCGCCGGCGCGTTGATGCGCGGCGGACGCAGATCGAGCTGCGCCAGGCTGTCCACACCGCACACGCCGCAGCCGCTGCGGCCGGCCAGCGTGCGGCGCCGGTCCTTCAGGCGCATGAACGCTTCCTGGCAGATGGTCAGTTCCACCTCGGCGCCGTCGTCGCTCTCGCGCAGCACCAGGTCGTAGATGTCGTCGCGGTGATCGACCACGCCTTCGGACAGCGCGAAGCCGAGCGCGAACGCTTCCAGGTCGCGCGGCGTGGCCATCATCACCGCTTGCGAGACGCCGTTGAACACCAGCGCCACCGGCATTTCCTCGACCACGCGGTCGGTGGTGCGCGATTGGGCCTGACCCTGGTGGCGCACCACGGTCCGCTGCTGGAAGCCGTCCCGTTCCAGCTCTGTGTCAAATAGCATGCCGCCTCCGCGCTCGTATCATGTTGCCATGATACATGCGCGGCGGCGGCGGCGCAGCTTCTCAGGCGGCTTCGCCGGCCACGCCGTAATGACGGGCGTAGCGGTTGTCCAGGTTCCCCAAGGGCAGCAGCAGGAACAGGTCGGCGCTTTCGAAATCAGGATCCCAGGCCGGTTCGCCGCAAATCCACGCGCCCGAGCGCATGTAGCCTTTCAGCAGCGGCGGCACTTGCGCCTTGGCGGACGCCTCCAGTTTGCTGATCGGGAATGGCAGGTGGGGCGTGACGCGGTACTCGGGCGGGGCGATGTGCTGGGCGGCCAGCGCCCGGTAGACGGCGACGGCATTGTGGCCGCCGTCGGCCAGGCTGATGCTGGCGCAGCCGATCAGGTAGTCGCACTGTTCGCGCCGCATGTATTCGGCCAAACCCGACCACAGCAGCATGATCACGCTGCCGCCACGGTAATCGGGATGGATGCAGGCGCGCCCCGCCTCCACCATGCGGCCGCGCAGGTTGTTCAGGCGGCCCAGGTCGAATTCGTTCTCGGAGTACAGGCGGCCCAGCTTGCGGGCGCGCGTGGGGCTCAGCAGGCGGTAGGTGCCCACCACTTTCAGCGTGTTGGTGTCGCGCACGATCAGGTGATCGCAGTGTTCGTCGAATTCGTCGCTGTCGAGGCCATCCTCGCGCGCCAGCGAACTGAGTCCCATCGTCTCGATGAACACCTTGTAGCGCAAGCGCTGCACTTCGCGCAGCTCTTCCGGTGTGCTTGCCATGCTGAGCACCAGCTTGGCCGACGCTGCCCTGACGTCTGCTTGTACGATCGAATGTTGCATGCTTCATCCTTTCAGTGGGTGACGAAGCAAGCGTAACGGTCTAATACTTCAAGAAAATGACAAGCCGGTGTCGGTTCCGTGACATCAGGACAGTGTTGTTTTTTTGCTAGTTCTTTTTCGGACGGCCCGTCTTCAACTGCGGCAGCGCGGACAACACGTTCTGCAGCGTGGCCAGGTCGATCTGGCTGATCAGGGCCACGCCGATGCGCAGCAACTCGCTCTTCTTGATCTCGAAGCCCGCCTTCAGGCACGCCTTCTTGACCTGACCCAGCACCGCGTATTCCTGCTCGGGCATGGTGAAGCTGTCGCGCACCAGTTTGTCCTTGCGCTGTTTATCCTTGGCCGGCTCCACCGGACGGACGGCCGGCGCCTTGGCTGCGGCCTTGGGCGCGGCCTTGGGGGTGGCTTTCACGGCAGCCTTGGCGACCGGCTTGGCTGCCGGTTTGGCCACAGCTTTAACGGCTGGTTTGGCGGCTGGTTTGGCCGCCGGCTTGGCGGTCGCCTTCGGCGCGGCCTTGACGGCTGCTTTGGCGACCGGCTTGACTGCGGCCTTGGGCGCAACTGCCTTCGCAGCCGCCTTCGGCGCCGCCTTGGCGGCTGGTTTCGCGACTGGCTTCGCCGCCGCTTTCACCGTGGTTTTGGCGACTGGCTTGGCGGCCACCTTCGCGGCGGGTTTAGCGGCCGGGGTCGCGGCTTCGGCGCGCGCGGCCGGCTTGGCCTTGGCGGCGGGCGCCCTGACCACCGGCGCCTTGGTCATCTTGGGCAGCGGCGCCGCCTTGCCGTTGGCGACCGGGTCACCGGCCGTGGATTTCATGGCGATTGCTTTGCTCATCATCACTCCTCGTTAACAATATAAATAATATATACTATTTTTGAAGATTGTGTTTGAGCAATATCACGCCAGGCAAAGGCAATTCAGGTACCGGCGCGGATGCTGAAGTCCACACCCACCTCGTCCCACAGCTCCTGCTCCTTCTCCATCCAGTACGACACGGTGGGATGGTCGGCCACCCAGTCGCGCCGGATTTCCAGCTCGATGCGGTTCTTCATGCGCAGCTTGAGCTGGCGGAAGTCGACGTCGATCCGCGCGTGCATGAACAGGATGGCCAGCCGCAGCGCCACCACGGCCTTGGCGAAATCGGGTTCCGCCAGCGCCTCGCCCACCTTGCGCAGATTGCCCTTCTGGGCCACGATCAACCGGCTCATGGTCTTCTGCTCGCGCGTGGTGAAGCCGGGCAGGTCGGCGTTCTCGATCATGTAGGCGGCGTGCTTGTGGTAGCCCGTTTGCGACACCACCATGCCCACCTCGTGCAGCAGCGCGCTCCAGAACAGCGGGCGGTTGTACGTGTCCGAGGCCGGTTTCATCTGCCCGTAAAGGGCCAGCGCGTCGTTCGCCACCCGCTCGGCGCGGTGCTCGTCGACATGGAATTTCTGCTGGAACGCGCGCACGGACTGCTCGCGCCGGTCACGCTTGGTCGAACGCAGGTACAGGTCCCACATCACGCCCATGCGCAGGCCGGCCTCGATCGGCTGCACCACGGGGATATCGAGTTCATGCACCAGCGCGATCATGATGGCCAGGCCGCCGATGATGGTGGCGGCGCGCTCGGGGCGCAGTCCGGCCATTTCGATCTTGCCCACGTGGCCGATCTGGATGAAGCGCTGTTTGAGCGCCTCCAGCGTGGCGGCGTTCATCTCGCGCCCCAGGCCATTCTTGATGATGATCTCGGCCAGCGTGCGCGCCGTGCCGGACGAGCCGTAGCACTGGCGCCAGTATTGCGGATGGTAAGGCGGCGCCGCGTCCTCCAGATGGCTGCGGGCCGACAGGATGGCCGCCTCGAACGAGGGCGCGTCGATGCGCCCGCCCACGAAGAACGACAGGCTTTGCTTGACCGTGCCAAGACTGAACGACTCGACCCGCTCGATCTCCTGTCCCCGTCCCAGGATCAGTTCCGTGGAGCCGCCGCCGATGTCGATCACCAGCCGCCGCTCGCCCGGCAGCGCCAGCGCGTTGGACACGCCCATGTAGATCAGGCGCCCCTCCTCCTCGCCGGAGATCACCTCGATCGGATAGCCGATGGCCTGTTCGGCGGCCGGCAGGAAGGCGGCCACGTTGCGCGCCACCCGCATGGCCGACGTGGCCACCACGCGCACGGCTTCGAGCTGGTAGGCCGCCAGCGTGACGCGGAAGCTCCGGAGGCAGTTCAGGGCCGATTGCATGGCCGCCTCGGTCAGGTTGCCGTTGGCGTCCAGGCCGGCCGCCAGCCGGATCGGCTCGCGCACGCTCTTGAGCACGCGGATCGCTTCGCCATCGTGCTTGCCGATGTGCAGGCGGAAGCTGTTGGAACCCAAATCTACTGCTGCATACATAGGAGAAGCCTCTTTTCTGATGAACACCGCGAAGGCTTTCAGAATATCAGGTGAAAAATCCTCACACAGTAAGCGTCTATTGTGACGGGCCGATGACAGCCGTACCGTGCGCCACGCCTCAGGCCTCGAGCGGGCTCTCCGCGCGCGCCTCGACCACGCGGTTGCGGCCAGCCAGCTTGGCTTGCTGCAACGCCTCGTCGGCCCGCTTGAACAGGCTCACTGTGCTGTCCTCGGCGCGGATGGTGGTCACGCCCAGGCTGGCCGTGAGGTTGATCACGGCCCGCTCCGTCTTGACCGGGTGGCCGGCCACGGCGTTGCGGATGCGCTCGGCCACCATCAGCGCGTCCGGCAGGGCCGTGCGCGGCAACTGGATGGCGAACTCGGCGCCGCCCAGGCGGCCCATCAGGTCGCTGTCGCGCAACTGCTTCTTGCACACGTCGACCATGGTCTTGAGCACGGTGTCGCCCACCGGGTGGCCATAGCTGTCGTTGACGCGCTTGAAATGGTCGAGGTTGAGCACGATCAGGGCGGTCGGCATGCCGGGCCGGCGCGCCAGCGCCATCCACGGCGTGAGCGCCTGGTAGAAGCCGCGCCGGTTGGGCACGTCCGTCACCGTGTCGACCGTCTCCAGCCGCGCCAGTTCGCCCTGCAGCGATTCGCGCGAGAGCAGCAGGTAGCCGAAGGCGTTGGTCAGCATCATCAGGTACAGCACGGCCAGTCCCAGCCATTGGATCATCACCGCGCTGACCCAGCCCCAGCCGTCCGGCGCCAGCACGGCCAGCAGGCCGCGCGCGGCCACGGCCAGCGACAACAGCACCATGGTCACGACGAGGAAGCGGCGCAGCATGCTGCCGTCGCGCCAGCGCAGGGCCAGCGCCAGCACGCCGGCCAGGAAGAAGCCGGCCACGATCAGCGCGCCGGCCGCGGCCCGGATCGCCTTGTCCAGTTCGCCGAGGTAGGCGCCCAGGAACACGGCCACGGCCAGCGCCAGCGCGGGCGCCAGGTAGCGGCGCCAGATGGGGCGGCCGGCCAGTTCCCACAGCGCGGCCGCGTCCAGCGCCATGCCGGCGAACAGCAGGGCGTTGCCCACGCCGATGCTGAGCAGGTCGGGCAGGGTGCCGCGCAGGTACAGCAGCAGCCAGGCGCCGGCCTGGCACTGCTTGGCCACGGCCCAGGTCGACAGGCTGAGCGTCTGCTTGCGCTCGTACTCAAAAAAGAACAGCGCCGCGCACAGGCTCAGATTGCCCAGCGCCAGCGCCAGCAGCAGTGTTTTGATATCCATGGATGCAACGATGCACGGCGCGCCGGGGCGCGCCGCTTACACCTCGTGTTCGACGTTGGTGCTGCCGTCGCCGATCTTGCTGCCCCAGGCCTTGACGAAGTAAGCCTTCTCTTCCTCGGATGGCGCCTCGTGCCAGAAGACGATCAGCGTGCCCTTGTGGTCATGAATCTGGGAAAACTTTTCGATGAAACCCGTATTGCCGGCCAAATCGGCCAGCGCCACCACGTAGCCGTACACGCGGGTCAGGCGTTCGATACGGTCCGGCTCGGTGAAACTGTTGGTCGCGGTGATGGTGGGGTGGTCTAGAAACATCTTTCTCTCCAATGTGGCCGACAGGCTGCCAGCGGGGCTGGCACTGGCTTTCGCCAATGTACCTACAAATTGCTCATCTGTAAATGCGGATGACCGGCCCGCCGCCCGCATGCTACTATAAAAACACGCCCGGCCGCCGTCAACTGGCGGCTCGCCCGCCCTCCTCCGCCCCTTCACCAATGCCGACGAACAACCCGACGCCCAAGCCGACGCCCGAGCCGCTGCCGGCCCCGCCGCCCGGTCCCAGCGCGCCGCGCGTGCGCACGCGCGGCGACTGGCGCTCGCTCGAATTCCTGCCCGGCATGGTGCAAAGCGAGATGCGCCTGTCGCGGCCCGACGCGCTCGTGCTCAGCTACGCGCGCGCCATGATGTGTTTCGTGCTGTTCCAGCCACAGCCCGAACATATCCTGATGGTGGGTCTCGGCGGCGGCTCGCTGGTCAAGTTCTGCCACCGCTACCTGCCGCGCACCCGCATCACGGTGCTGGAGTTGCGGGCCGACGTGATCGCGCTGCGCGACCAGTTCGCCATCCCGCCCGACGATGCGCGCCTGCGCGTGATCCACACCGACGCCGTGCACTACATGGCCAGCCAGAGCGCGTGCGCCGACGTGCTGCTGGTCGACGGCTTCGACGCATCGGGCCTGCCGCCGGCGCTGGGCAGCGCCAGCTTCTACGCCGACTGCCGGCGCGCGCTGCGTCCCGGCGGCGTGCTGGCGGCCAACATCTTCAGCTACGACCCGCTCTATCCGGCCATGCTGCGCCGGCTGCGCCAGACGTTCCAGAACCAGTTGTGCTGGTTCCAGGGCGCGGCCGGCAACAACCGCATCGTGTTCGCCGTCAAAGGCGGCGGCCGCTCGCCGGCGCTGGCCATGCAGCGGCGCGTGGCGCGCCGCCAGGGGCTGGGGCTGGCCGTGCTGAACCGGCTGCTGGCGCACTGGGTGGTGCTGCGCTTGCGCTGGGCGGCATAGGGCCGGCCCCGAGGGGGCGCCCCTGGCTCGACCCGCGCGCCCTATTCCTGCGCCGGCTTCTTCTTGGCGCCATGCACCATCTGGCGCGCCTGCTTGCGCAGCTGGGCCTGGGCGTGGCGCGAGAGCTGCTCGGGCGTGACCGGCACCAGCGGCGGCACGGCCACCGGCTTGCGGTGCTCGTCCACGGCCACCATCGTGAAGTAGCAACTGTTGGCGTGGCGCACCATGCGCTGCTGGATATTCTCCGTCACCACCCGGATCCCCACCTCCATCGAGGTGCGGCCCGTGTAGTTGATCGAGGCCAGGAACGTGACCAGCTCGCCCACGTGGATCGGTTGCAGGAACATCACCTGGTCCACCGACAGCGTCACCACATAGCTGCCCGAATAGCGGCTGGCGCAGGCGTAGGCCACGCTGTCGAGATATTTGAGGATGGTGCCGCCGTGCACGTTGCCGGCGAAATTGGCCATGTCCGGCGTCATCAGGACCGTCATCGTCAGCTCGTGGGCGGACCAGGTCATCGGTTTTTCCATCTTTATTCCTGTGTGAGTGCGTGGGGATGCCATCATCCTATCCGCTCAGGCCGTCACTAGCAAATACTCAGTGGCGCGCATGTGGCACGTTACAAAGCCGTGTCCAGATGGTAATGTATGCCATTGAGTCCGCCACCCGCTCCCCGGTCCGCAACAACGAGCCCATCCATGCCAGCCAGTTCACCGCCCGCTCCCAACCTCGACACCCTGGTCAAACTGCGCAAACTCTTCACCCGGCTGGTCGCGGCGGTGGCCACCGTGTTGCTGATCCTGTCCATTTTCGTCGTCCACGCGCTCAACCAGAGCCGCCTGCGCTACTACGCGGCGGCCGGTGAAACGTCGCGCAACCTGTCGGTGGCGCTGGAGAACTTCCTGCTGTCGCACTTCCAGGAGGTGGACTTGTCGATGCGGCGCGCGGCGCAGGAATTCCGCGCCATGCAGGCGAGCGGCCATTTCGACGACGCCGCCTTCAGCGCCTACCTGCGCACGCTCAAGGAGCGCACGCCGCACGCGCAGTCGGTGCGCGGCTCGAACGCGGACGGGCTGGTGATCTACGGCGACGAGGTGGACCCGGCCCACCCGCAGGACCTGAACATCCGCGAATTCTTCCAGCGCGCCCGCACCGAGCGCGATCTGATCTTCGGCGTGCCCGTCAAGTCGCGCATCAGCGGCGAATCGGTGCTGCCGCTGATGTACGCGCTCACCAAGCCGGACGGCAGCTTCGGCGGTACCGCCTACGTCAACATGAACACCTCGCGCATCACCGAACTGTTCGCCTCGCTCAACACGGGGCCGCACGGCGTGATCGTGCTGATCGACAGCCAGCGCCGCATCCTGCACCGCTATCCGGAAGCGCCCGGCATCGTCATCGGCAGCCCGGTGCGGTTGTCGGCCGCCACCGAGGCGGTGCTCGCGGCCGGCAGGGCGCACGCCACCTACCGCGCCGAAAGCCGGCTCGACGGCCAGTGGCGCGTGTTCAACGTCGAACGCATCGGCAACTACCCGGTCTACGTGCTGGTGGGCCTGTCGAGCGACGACTTCCTCGTGCCGTGGCACAAGGAGATCCGCAACGCCACCATCTTCCTCAGCGTGATGTACTTGCTGGCCGGCGCCTTCCTGGCCAGCGTGCGGATCGCCATGCGCAAGCAATACCAGTCGCTCACGCAACTGGTGGAGAAGGACGCCGCGCTGCAAAGCTCGCTGGCCCGGCTGACGGCGTCCGAGTCGCGCTGGCGCTCGCTGACGGAAGGCTTGCCGCAGATGGTGTGGACCACCACCCCGGCCCTGCAGCTGGACTTCCTCAGCCACCACTGGCACGACTACACGGGCGTGCCGACCGCGCAGTTGCTGGAGCGCGCGCGCTGGTCGGCCATCGTCCACCCCGACGACGAACCGGCGCTGGCGGCGGCCTGGCGCCAGGCCCAGGCCAACGGGCGCGAATTCCGCTTCGCCTGCCGGCTGCGCCGCCACGACGGCCAATGGCGGCTGTTCGACAACCATGCGCTGGCGCAGCGCGACGCCGACGGCACGGTGTTGAGCTGGGTCGGCAGCAGCACCGACATCACCGAGGCGCGCGCCGCCCACGACGCCCTGCTGCTGGCCAAGGAGCAGGCGCTGCAGGCGGGCCGCGCCAAGTCGGAATTCCTGGCCAACATGAGCCACGAGATCCGCTCGCCGATGAACGCCGTGCTGGGCATGCTGCAACTGCTGCAGCAGACGGCGCTCGACGGCCGCCAGCACGATTACGCGAGCAAGGCGGAGACGGCGGCGCGCGCGCTGCTGGGCCTGCTCAACGACATCCTCGACTTCTCCAAGGTGGAGGCCGGCAAGCTGGCGCTCGACCCGCACCCGTTCAGCCTCGACAAGCTGTGGCGCGACCTGGCCGTGATCCTGTCGGCCAACGTGGGCGACAAGAACGTGGAGGTGCTGTTCCGCATCGACCCGGCCCTGCCCTCGTGGGTGGTGGGCGATGCGCTGCGGCTGCAGCAGATCCTGCTCAACCTGGCCGGCAACGCCATCAAGTTCACCGCCTCGGGCGAGGTGGTGCTGTCGGCCACGCTGGCCGGGCGCAGCGAACGGGGACTGGCGATCGCGTTCGCCGTCAGCGACACCGGCATCGGCATCTCGCCCGACCATTGCCGCCACATCTTCGACGGCTTCTCGCAGGCCGAGGCGTCGACGGCGCGCCGCTACGGCGGCACCGGGCTGGGCCTGGCCATCAGCCAGCGGCTGGCGCGCATGATGGGCGGCACGCTGCAGGTGGACAGCAAGCTGGGCCAGGGCAGCGTGTTCAGCTTCGTGATCGATTTGCCAGCGGCGCCCGCGCCGGCCGCGGCGGCGCAGCCGGTGGCCTTGCCGGCGGCCGACACCCTGCGATTGCAGAACCTGGAGTGCCTGGTGGTGGACGACAACGCCAGCGCGCGCCAGATCCTGAGCGAGATCGCCCATTCGTTCGGCTGGCGCGTGGACGTGGCCGACAATGGCTACGACGCGCTGGCCGCCGTGGCGCGGCGCGCCCCCGAGCGCCCCTACGACGTGGTGTTCATCGACTGGCGCATGCCGGCACTGGACGGCTGGGAAACGAGCTGGCAGATCCGCCGCCTGCTGCCGGCGGGAAAGACGCCGCTGATCGTGATGGTCACCGCCTACGACCGCGAACTGCTGGCCCGGCGCCAGGCCGAGCTGGAGCCCGTGCTCGACGGGGTGCTGGTCAAGCCGATCACGGCGTCGATGATGTTCAACGTGGTGGCCGACGCGCGCCTGCACCAGCGCGACCCGGCGAAGGCCGTGGCGCCGCGCTCGCAGCAGCGGCTGGCGGGCCTGCGCCTGCTGCTGGTGGAGGACAATCCCACCAACCAGCAAGTGGCCGGCGAGCTGCTCGGCAACGATGGTGCCGACGTCGAGGTGGCCGGCGGCGGCCAGGCCGCCATCGACGCGCTGCTGCGCTCGGGCCAGCGGCCCGACCTGATCCTGATGGACATCCAGATGCCGGACATGGACGGCTACGAAGCGACGCGCCAGATCCGCGCCCGGCTGGGCGAGCTGGCCCCGCCCATCGTGGCCATGACGGCCAACGCCATGCCGGCCGACCGCGCCGCCGCGTTGGCGGCCGGCATGGTCGACCACATCGGCAAGCCGTTCGACCTGAGCCAACTGATCGCCGTGATCCTGCGCCATGCGCGTCCGGACGCCGGCGCGGCGGCGCAAGCCGGAGCCGGAGCCGGTGCCGATGCCGGTACCGATGCCGATGCCGGTGCCGGTGCCGGTGCCGGTGCCGCCCCTATGGCCACGGCCACGGCAGCCGATCCCGCCAATCCCGCCGGCAATGCCGATGAGCGCGCCACGTCCGCACAGAACGACGCGGCCGCACCATCCGTCCAGCTGAACAGCGCGGCCGCGCTGGCCCGCATGGGCGGACTGGCCCCGGTCTACCTGATGGCGCTGCGCAGCTATGCGGCCGAGGTCGAGCGCAGCAGCGCCGCCCTGCGCGACGCCGTGGCCGCACGCCAGCTGGACACGGCCACCCCGGTGCTGCACACGCTCAAGGGCGTGTCGGGCACGGTGGGCGCCGAGGCGCTGGCCGCCTTGGCGGCGCAGGCGGAGGCGACGTTGCGCGGCACGGCCGATCCGGCCGCCTGTACCGCCCAGATCGAAGCCGTGCTGGCCGCGCTGCCGGCCACCGCCGCCGCCGTCGCCCGATTGGCCGACCAGATGCAAGCGCAGTCGGCCGCCCTCGGCGCCTGAGCCCGGACGGCCATGCCGGCCGTCCGCGCCGCCCGCATGGCCGCGCACGCGCGCGCCCCGCACTGCACAATCCTGTTAGGCTGACCGCTGCGTCGAGACCGGCGTCCGGCGCGCACGCCCTCCCCTCAACGACAGGAGCACGTCATGGTCAGCATACAAAGGATCACTCCCTGCCTGTGGTTCGATCACCAGGCGGAAGACGCGGTACAGCACTACACGAGCATCTTCAACAACGCGAAAATCACCAGTGTGTCGCGCTATGGCGAGGCGGGACAGGAAATGCATGGCAAGCCGCCCGGTTCCGTGATGGTGGTCGCGTTCGAACTCGACGGCGTGGGTTTCACGGCGCTCAACGGCGGCCCGCAGTTCCACTTCAACGAAGCGCTGTCATTGCAGGTCAACTGCGACAACCAACAGGAAGTGGATTACTACTGGGGCCGGCTGACGGAGGGCGGCGACCCGGAGGCGCAGATGTGCGGCTGGCTCAAGGACAAGTTCGGGCTGTCATGGCAGATCGTGCCCACCCTGCTGCCCGCCCTGCTGATGGATCCCGATCCCGCCAAGGCCGGACGCGTGATGCAGGCCATGATGAAAATGAAGAAACTCGACATCATGCAGTTGCGCCAGGCCAGCGCGGGCTGAGCCGCGCGGCGCAACGGCGCGCGCTTACAGGCCCTGGCTGTCGATATCGGCCAGCGATTCGCGGCCCTTGTCGGTCAGGGTGAAGCCGGCGCCATCGGCGTTGGCGGCGATGTGGGATTTTTTACCGAGGAAGTTGGCCACGTCCGCGTCCAGCGGCGCCAGCGGATCGGCGTCCAGCGCCCGCATGCTGACGATGCAGCGGCGCAGGAACAGCGCTTGCTCGCCCTTGTCCGTCAGCGACAGACGGCCATTCTTGGCGACGCTGAACAGCTTGATGCCGGCCAGCCGTTTGGTGTTGCGGCCCACGCAGGCGCTCACACGGTCGCCCTTGAGGCCGCGCGCCACTTCGGCCAGTGCGTCGTATTCGTCTTGCGTCAATTTCACGTTTTTCATTACCAATTTTTCCATAAGAGACAACAGCGGCCCTCATGGTACGCGCACGGCCCAGCCTCGGCAAGGCAAGCCGCTCCCTACGCCCCTCCCGGGCGGGAGGGTGCGCGGTGTCGCAGCGGCGCGCAGGTGATCAACGCGCTTACTTGAACGCCCGGATCGCCAGCCACACGAGGCCGATGCTGGCGAACGCCCCGACACAGAGCATCGCTTGCACCCGCTTGCTGTTCAGCACTGCGACGCTACGGCGGCCGAGGTAGATTTTGTTGTGTAAGGAATTGCCCATGATGGCCTCCGTGAACGGGAAAACGATGTCGCGAATAAATTATATAAACGCTTCCGTGACGGCTGTGTGACGGCGGACACAAAGCCGCAGATTTGTATCCGATGAGCAACAAAAATGAAACAAACATACGAAATCGCCGGCGCCTGCCACAGCGCCGCCGCTGCCTCAGCACGCGCCGATCAGGTCTGGATCGGCGTGCGGGGCGGGGTCGGTTCCTCGATCGGCGCGTGCTCGGGCGAAGGCATCTCGTCCGGCGGCGGCTCTTTCTCGGGCTTGGGCGGGGGCATGTCCGGCTCCGGCGTGGTGTGGGCACGCCACACTGGCTCGGGCACGGTGGACATCGTGGCGGGGATCATCATGTCGTCCTCCTCAACTGTCAGGCAAAACACCTTCCAAAACAGATCGGGGACGGAACGCGGTTTTTCAAGGGCGCCGCGCCGGACACGCGCGCGACGCGCGCGGCCGTCAGCGGCTGATCGCCGTCAGCAACACAAACGTTTCATGACGGATGGCCGGTTCCGCCTCCTTGAACGCCTTGTCGGCTTTGACAAAGGCGGCCCGCTTCAGTTCCGCCTTTTCCTTGGCGGTGGGCACGGGCGCCGTGTCGTACAGCGAGGGGCCGCTGTTGTAGGTTTGCTTGAGCACGCGCTGGCCGTAGCTGGACTGGTAATAGCGCGTCATCTCCGTGGCCGTCTCGGTCGAGACGAGGCGCGCCACGGGGATGGACAGGCGCTTATAGATTTGCTCGGCGGGCACTTTGTCGAGCTTGTCGAACACGGCCTGGCGCTGTTGCGGGGTCGGATAGCGGCTCATGCCGGCTGTGGCCCGCATCATCTTCTCGGCCTGCATGGCGGCCAGCAGGTCATGCGCGGCCTGCACCTGTTGCGCATCAGGCATGGCCGGGGCGCTGGGCGTGGCCGCGGCCGAGGCCAGGTTGGCCGCCGTCATCAAGCCAGCCAGCGCCAGCATCTTCATCGATTTCATCTTCACTCCCATGGTTGCGCGACGATATGCGCGAGACAGGATGATATTATCGATTGATTAAAAATGCCAAATTTTCATGCCGGCACTGCCGAACAAGACGCGCCCATCCACTATTCGGCAAACACTTCCTGTAACGTCTGCAAGGTGGCAGCCAATGTCTTGGGAAGAATGGCGCCTAGTCTGGTCATCAACCTGGCCTTGTCAACGGTGCGGATCTGATCCAGGAGAACCAGGCCCTGCTTACCGCCATGCGTAACCGGAATGCGAAATGGCGCGGCCCGGCTTTTCGTCGACATGGGCGCGATGATCACTGTCCGCAGATAACCGTGCATTTCGGGCGGAGAAATGATCACGCAGGGGCGTGATTTCTGGATTTCGCTGCCCACGGTCGGGTCGAGATTAACGAGCCAGATATCGCCCCGTTTTACCATGCGATCGCCTCATCCTCGTCGTTGGCAAACTCCGGCAAGATCAAGGCATCATCCCCCGTTGCAGCCAGTGCCTTGCTTGCTTCCGCCCATCCGCTGCGCGCAGGCTGGGCAGGAGCACGCACGACGATGGCGCCGTCTTCCACGGAAACATCGGCCTCGTCCGTCAGACCGATCTGCGCCAACAGCGCGGTTGGAATGATCATGCCTCTTGAATTGCCGATACGGCGGATAGCGATGCGCATATGAACTCCTTCGTTATGCCTATGCTATACCACCCCGCCATGCGCATCAAGAACAATGTTATAACATTTGATTGATGTCACGCGCGGCCGCCCTGGCCGTCAGGATGCAGCCTGGCAAGAAGGTGCCCTCCAATGAACGCTTGCCGCACGCGCCGCCGCCGCCAAAGCCGGCCGCCTCCCCCACCGAGTACAGACCAGCCAGCGCCCGACCATCGGCGCCCAGCACGCGGCTGCGCAGGTCCGTCACCAGCCCGCCCAGGCTCTTGCGCGTGATCAGCTGCATCCGCATCGCGATGTAGGGACCGGCGCCGCGCTGTTGCAACGGAGCGGGCTTGCAGGTGCGCAGCCGGTCCGGGCCCCACTGGCGCGCGTGCACGATGCGGCGCAACTGCGCATCGTTGTGGAGCTTGTCGCCGTGGGCGAAGTTGGCGTCGAACGCATCGGCGGTCGCCTGCAGCACCTCCGCCCGCACATGGTCGCCGCCGGCCAGCGCGTTCATTTTGGCCGCCAGTCCCGCCAGCGTGTCGTCCACCAGCACGTCCGGACTCTCGCGCGCGAGCTGGCGCACCAGGCGGTGATTGCCGAGCAGCGTCTCGCGCAGGAAGGCGAACAACTGGCGGTCGCGGATGCGCTGGTTGTGCTCGGCGCCAGAGATGGCCAGCTCCTTCACCGCGATCCGCCAGTTGAGCAAATGCCAGGTCCACGCCTGTTCCAGGCCCGCCACGCGCTGGCACAGGTGGTGCGTGTCGAACCCTGTCACCAGCGGATCGGGGCCGATGCGCCGGCCCCGGTGGTCGAGCCACAACGCCGATTTGCAGGGGATGGCGGACAAGCCGTGCCCCTCGAAATGGGGCTGCGGATGGGGAAAGCCGGCGGCGTAGTTCCACATTTCGCCGGCCGCCGCGATGCGCCCGCCCATGCCCGCCACCAGCCGGTGCAGCTTGCCGTCCGAATACGGATGCGCGCCGTTCAGCATGCCAGCCGGCTGCGGCCGGTCGGCCGGCCAGTTGGCGCGGACTTCGGCGTGGCCGCCGTTGAGACCGCCCATGGCCAGCACCACCACCGGCGCGGCGAAGCGCAAGGCCTCCCCCGTCTCTTCGTTCACGCCGTGGGCGCCGCGCAGCGCGCCGTTCGCATAGTCGAGCCCGTCGATACGGGTGCGGCTCAACACGGTCAACTTGCCGTTCGCGCCGGCCGTTTCCATTGCCGCGATCAGCGTCACCGTCATCAGGCGGGACGTGCCCCACAGCACGTGATAACGCGGCAGCGTATTGCCGTCGCCAAAACGGCCGCGCTCGACCCAGTTCACGGCCGGCAGGAACTTGAGGCCATGGCCGAGCAGCCAGTCGTACACGTCGCCGCGCACATGCTCGACGTAATGGCGCGCCCAGGCGAGCGGCAGCGTGTCGGCCACGCCCAGTTCGCCAAACCGTATCCAATCGGCCAGCGCGCGTTCCGGCGTGTCGGGAATCTTCATGCGCGCCTGCAACGGCGTGCCGACCAGCGCCATGCCGCCGAACGCCCAGCGCGCCAGGCCGCCGAGCCGTTCGCGGCTGTCGCGGTCGACCACGGTGACGCGCTTGCCCGCCCGCAGGCATTCGAGCGCGGTGACGATGCCGGCCAGGCCGCCGCCCACCACCAGCACATCGGATCGCAGCGGCTGGCTCACGGCGCCACCTTGCGTTTGATGGCGTGCGCCACCGGCTGCGGCAGGCGTTCAAGCGAGCGCAGCACGTAGGGCAGCAGGCGCAGCTTGAGTCCGGAGAACGCGCTCGGCACCACGGCTTCGATCAGATGCGGGCCCGGTGTGGCCAGCGCGCGTTCCAGCGCCGTGGTGAACTGCTCGGCCGTGGTGGCGCGCACGGCGGGCACGCCCATGCCTTGCGCCAGATGCACGAAGTCGAGTCCGGGATGCTTCAAATCCAGTTGCGACCTGGCCTTGGGGCCGGCCTTCTCCGCCCCCACCCGTTCCAGCTCGACGTTGAGGATGCCGTAGGAGCCGTTGTTGAAGATGATCGACACCACGTTCAGCTTCTCGCGCGCCATCGTCCACAGCGCCTGCAGCGTGTACATCGAGGAACCGTCGCCCACCAGCGCCAGCACCTGCCGCTCCGGACACGCCACCGCCGCGCCGACCGCGGCCGGCAGCCCGTAGCCGATGGCGCCGCCGGTCAGGGCCAGCACGTCGTGGCGCGGCGCGCCGGCCGTCAACATCGGCAGCATGGTGCCCGACGTTTGCGCCTCGTCGACGATGATGGCGTTCTCGGGCAGCAGGTGGCCGATGGCCTTGCACACCTTGGGCGCGGACAGCTTGCCGCGCGGCCGGCCGGGGCGCTGCGCCGCTTGCAGCACGGGCGTGGCCTGCCCGGCGTCCATCCGCTGGCACAGACGATGGAGGCTGCCAACGGCGTCCTGCGCCGGCAAGACCAGCTGGTGCACCTTGCAGCCTTCCGGCACCAGGTCGCTTTTCCTGCCCGGATAGGCGAAGAACGACACGGGCGAGCGGGCATCGACCAGGATCAGGTTGTCGAGCCCGGCCAGCTGCACCGAGGCCATCTCGGCCAGATAGGCGATGCGCTCGACGTGCGGCAAGCCGGCGCCGCGCTCCATGCGCGTCGGGAACACCTCGGCGTACAGCTTGGCGCCGCACTTGGCCGCGATGCGGGCGGCGTCCAGCAAGGCCGGCTCGCGCAGCGCCCGTCCGCCCAGCAACAAGGCGTTCTTGCCGCCCGCGTTGAGGACGTCGGCGATCCGGTCGATGACGGCCTCGTCCGCGCGCGGCGGCGGGGCCACCGGCTGCGCCGGCAAGGCCTCGGCGCCATCGCTCCAGGACACATCGGCCGGCAGGATCAGCGTCGCCACCTGCCCTTGCGGGCCCTTGGCCGCCGCCACGGCCTCCACCACGTCCCGGCACAGCGCCTGCGGACTTTGCGAGGTGCGCACCCAGCTCGACACGTTGCGCGCCGCCGTCTCTATGTCCGACTGCAACTGCGCATCGAATTTGGTGTGATAGGTGGCGTGGTCGCCGACGATATTCACGATCGGCACCCTGCCCTTGCGCGCGTTGTGCAGGTTGGCCAGGCCGTTGCCCAAGCCGCAGCCCAGATGCAGCAGCGTGGACGCCGGCTTGTCGGCCATGCGCGCATAGCCATCGGCAGCGCCGGTGGCCACGCCCTCGAACAGGGTCAGCACGGCGCGCATCTCCGGCGCGCCGTCGAGCGCGGCCACGAAGTGCATCTCCGATGTGCCGGGGTTGGTGAAGCAGACATTCACGCCTGCGTTGATCAGGGTGCGCAGCATTGCTTGAGCGCCGTTGGCCATCACTGTCTCCTTTGTTGATTTTTCCATATCATGCTGGAAACGGATGGCCCGGTATTGACATTTGGCGACTATAAGTTAACACTTGAAGACACCCTCCATCCACCATCGGCGCGCTCATGACGGTCCTGGTTCGCTCGGCGACCCTCTCCACTTTCGACATCCTGGCCAAAGGCTTGCGGCTGGACGTGCCCAGCCTGCTGGCGCGCTTCGGCATCCCGTTGCAGGCGCTGCACGATCCGGACATGCTGGTGTCCTACCAGGGCTTCATCAACCTGCTCGAATATTCGGCCTCGCTCGGACGCTGTCCCGACCTGGGCTTGCGGCTGGCGCAGGCGCGCGGCATCAGCATCCTCGGCCCCATCGCGGTGCTGCTGCGCCATGCGGGCACGGTGGGCGAGGCGTTGGCGCTGGCCTCGCGCTACCTGTTCGTCCACAGCCCCGCATTGAAACTGCAGACACAAATCGTGCCCGGCCAGCCAGACCTGATCGACGTGGTGTTCGACCTCAGCCACGCTAAGCTGACGGCCCGGCCGCAAGTGATCAGCCTGGCGCTGGGCATCGTCTGCCAGGGATTGAGTGTGATGACGGCGGCGCGCATCGCGCCGCAACTGGTGATGCTGCCGCACGCGCCGGTCGCGGACGAGCAGGCCTATCGGCAAGCGTACAACTGCCCGGTGCAATTCCGGGCGCCGGTGGCGGCCGTGCGGTTGCGGGTCAGCGATTTGAAAGTGGAAGTGTCGGGCAACGACCCGCAGATGAAGGAATTGGCGCTAGGTTATCTGGAGCAACAAGGCGGCAAACCGCAGACCTTGTTGTCCGAGCGCGTGCGCCGGCTGGTGCGGCATTTCCTCAGCGCCGGCCACGCGCGCCACACCGACATCGCCAGCGCGCTGTCGCTCCATCCGCGCACCTTGCAGCGACGGCTGGCGGCGGAAGGCGCCACGTTCGAACAGTTGGTCGACGCGGTGCGCAAGGAGCAGTTCCTGGAACTGATCGACCTGCCCATGGCGCCGTCGATGACGCAGATCGCGCACATCCTCGGCTACGCGGAAGTGTCGGTGCTCACGCGCAGCTGCAAGCGGTGGTTCGGCGTCACGCCGCGCGCCATGCGACGCCAGGCGCAAACGCCTTAACGTACTTCGAGCAACTCGACGTCGAAGATCAGGGTGGCGTTGGCCGGGATCGGGCCGGCGCCGCCGGCGCCGTAACCCATGGCCGGCGGCACGATCAGCGTGCGCTTGCCGCCCACCTTCATGCCCTGCACGCCCTCATCCCAACCCTGGATGACCTGTCCGGCACCGAGCTGGAAACTGAACGGCGCGCGCCCGACCGAGGAATCGAACTGCGCGCCGTGCTTCAACGGCGCATTCGGCTCGTACAGCCAGCCGGTGTAATTGACCACCGCCGTCGTGCCGGCCACAGCTTCCTTGCCGGTGCCGACCACGCCATCGATCTTTTGCAATGGCGCGGCGGCGGCGTCGGCCGAAGCTGGCGGGGTGGCGCGGTTGCAAGCGGCCAAGGCGAAGGTGAGGGTCAGACCGATAATGCTGGAGGAAAGCAGTCGTTTCATGGTGTTGTTGGCGCGCCGGGAGGCGCGTGTCTGAGTGTGTGGATGAAGCGAGGCATTGTACTCGACCGGCGCGCGCCTACGGGCATGTCGCACCACGCCCCGCCGGGCCATGCCGCAAGAAAGTGATTGCAAATCGTCTAATTTTTAACTAAATTGGGCTGACATACCGCCGGGGCTGCGCGGCGCCGCCGTCGCCCCTCCGCGCCCCGGCCGTTTGCTCCCTGCGCACCAGCCTAGCATGCGTCTCACCCCGTACCCGCCGTCGCAGATAAAGAACAAACCAGCGCGTTTTTTTCGCCACCACCTAGGAGAATTTGCCATGCCAAATGAACGAGTGTTGATGGGCAAGCTGAGAATATTCGGGAAACGTCCGGGCGACAAGACGCTGGGATGGCTTTACGATCAATCGAAATTCCTGTTCAAATCGAACGCACCGGACGGGCATGCACAGGAATATGACGATTTCTGCCGGCAAGTCATCACCGCCTCGGTGCAGATCAGCCAGAACGCCGAGGGCAAGAAGGTGGCCGACAAGTTCCGCAACCTCAAATTCATGGTCGACATCGTGCCGGCCTGCGGCGGCGGCTTTTTCGTGCCCTACGGTTCGGATGCGAGCGCCACCTACGAATTGCCCAACCGTGGCGAGACGGGCGCCGTGATCGTCTGGGACCCGAGCGGCAGCTACCGGCACAACAACACGGCCGACGGCGGCTCGACCGAGTATCCGCCCTGGGTCATTCTCGCGCACGAGATGGGTCACGCCATCCAGCTGGGCGAATCGGGCCAGAACGGCAACGCCTGGCTGTCCCACTACGCCAGCAACCAGGAAGAGGTGGAGATGGACAACATCGGCAAGCACGAGACGCCCATCGTCCAGTCGCTGGGCCTGAAAGCACGCACAAAATATCAGTAAGGCTGGGCAACCCTGAATGAATCAACACAAAAAAACCGCCGTCCCAGTGTTGGGATGGCGGTTTCTTTGATGTCCATCTAACTGACTGGACGGTACCCTGGCGGAGAGGGGTGGGATTCGAACCCACGGTAGGGGGAAACCCTACGCCTGATTTCGAGTCAGGTACATTCGACCACTCTGCCACCTCTCCGGTGTTCTTTTCGAGCGCTCGGCCAACAACGTTGGCACAAGGGTGGTCTGTAACAAACGACGACCTATTTGGCGGAAAGGGTGGGATTCGAACCCACGGTAGGGGGAAACCCTACGCCTGATTTCGAGTCAGGTACATTCGACCACTCTGCCACCTTTCCGGGTCTAACTACTGTCGCTTGCTGCTGCGAAGGCAAAATTATAGCAGAGCAAAACTGAATTGGAAGGGAAAACGTAAAAAATTTGTTCGCCCCACCCCACAATGTGGCTCAGTCCGCCTTCAGATGCGTCAAGCCGCCCATGTACGGACGCAGCACGGCGGGGATCTCGACGCTGCCGTCGGCCTGCTGGTAGTTCTCCAGCACGGCCACCAGCGTGCGGCCCACGGCCAGGCCGGAACCGTTCAGCGTATGCAGCAGCTCAGGCTTGCCCTGGGCATTGCGGAAGCGGGCCTGCATGCGGCGCGCCTGGAACGCTTCGCAGTTCGACAGCGACGAAATCTCGCGGTAGGTGTTCTGCGCCGGCAGCCATACTTCCAGGTCGAAGGTCTTGGTCGCGCCAAAGCCCATGTCGCCAGTGCACAGCGCCATCACGCGGTACGGCAGACCCAGGCGTTGCAGAATGGTTTCCGCATGGCCCACCATCTCGTCCAGCACCTGGTACGAGGTGTCGGGATGCACGACCTGCACCATTTCCACCTTGTCGAACTGGTGCTGGCGGATCATGCCTCGGGTGTCGCGGCCATAGCTGCCCGCTTCCGAGCGGAAGCACGGGGTGTGGGCCGTCATCTTCAGCGGCAGCGCATCGGCGGCCAGGATCTCGTCGCGCACGATGTTGGTCAGCGACACTTCCGAGGTCGGGATCAGGTAGAAGGTCTCGCCCTCGCCTTCTGCGCCGCCTTTTTTCACGGAGAACAGGTCGGCTTCAAACTTGGGCAGCTGGCCGGTGCCGCGCAGCGAATCGGCGTTGACCATGTACGGCGTGTAGCACTCGGTGTAGCCGTGCTCGTCGGTGTGGGTGTTCAGCATGAACTGCGCCAGCGCGCGGTGCAGGCGGGCAATGCCACCCTTCATCACGGAGAAACGCGAGCCGGTCAGCTTGGTGGCCACGTCGAAATCCAGGCCCAGCGCGGCGCCCACGTCGACGTGGTCCTTGACCTCGAAATCGAAGCTGCGCGGCGTGCCGACGCGGCGCACTTCCACGTTGGCCGTCTCGTCGGTGCCCACCGGCACGGATTCGTGCGGCAGGTTGGGGATGGCTTGCATGAAATCGCTGAGCTTGGCCTGCAGGGCCGACAGCGCCGTCTCGTTGGCTTTGAGCTCGTCGCCCAAGCCGCCCACTTCGGCCATCACGGCCGACGTATCTTCCCCTTTGCCCTTCATCATGCCGATCTGCTTGGACAGCGAATTGCGCTTGCCTTGCAGTTCTTCGGTACGGGTCTGGATCGCCTTGCGCTCCGCTTCGAGCGCGTTGAAACCAGCCACGTCGAGCTGGAATTTGCGGGTCGCCAGGCGCTCGGCGACGGTGGCGATGTCTTTACGAAGGAGTTGGATATCTATCATGGGGGAAAACGTGCCGTTATATCGAAAACGCAATTGTACCAAGAGGATGACGTTTATCCGCCAGTTTTACGCTCGGCCTGCGGCGCCACGCCGGTGGCCGTCTCGTCCAGCCAGGCCGCGACCGCCGCGTTGAACGCCCCGGGTTCGCGCACCATGGGCCAGTGGTCGGCCTTGAAGCCCAGCACCCGGCACCCCGGCTGGCTGGCCAGCGCCTCGGCCCATGGCTTCGAGTGGAACATGAACGCCTTCCTGCTGCCGTAGATGAACAGCATCGGGCAGGCCGGCACGAAGCGCTGGCGGCCGCGATAGGAGCCGTGCGCGCCGGTCCAGGTGATGTAGTACGGGAAGTTCATGGCCGACGTGATGTAGCGCGGATCGGCCGGTACCTTCATCAGCCGCACCATGAAGTGCGTCATCCGGTCGCCCAGGCGGCCACCCACCTTCCACGCCACGGCCAGCCACAGCTGATACCACACCACCATCAGTTTGGCGCCCAGCGACAACGACTGCATGTAGACCTTCGATTCCACGTCGCCGATATCGACGCCGACGATGCGCTCCACCAGTTCCGGATGGCGCATGTAAAACTGGTAGCCGAACACGCAGCCCCAGTCGTGCAGCATCAGCGTCACCTTGCGGCCGGGGCTGACCTCGGCGACGATGCGCTCGAACGTGGCCAGCATCTCGGCCAGGCCGAACGCGCGGCGCGGCTTGCCGCAATCGAAGCCGGGCAAGGTGAAACGCACGCAGCGGTAACGCGGCGCCAGCGCGGCCACCTGCGCATCCCACAGGCGATAGGTGTCGGGCCAGCCGTGAAGCATGACGATCGTCTCGTCGCCCTCCCCTTCGATGAGGACGTCGATGCCATCTATCTGCAATTGTTGCTTCATGCCTGCTCCTGGTGTGAACGCTGGGTTGATATTGCACGGATGACCATCTTGAACCAAGCCGCGCACAGGATCAATGACCTCACAGATCATGTCTGCTTGACCTCGCAGGTCATGGCTGCCGCGCCGCCCGGGGCGGTAGAATGGGCTGATGGAATCCCTCTCCCCGCCAAACACCCCGCCCGCGCACGCCGGCGTCCTGCTGCGCGAGTGGCGCACCGCGCGCCGCCTGAGCCAGCTCGACCTGGCACTCGACGCAGGCTTGTCCACCCGCCACCTGAGCTGCGTGGAAACCGGCAAGGCCCAGCCCAGCCGCGAAGTGCTGACCCGCCTGGCCGACACGCTGCAAATGCCGCTGCGCGCGCGCAACGCGCTGATGGTGGCCGCCGGCTTCGCGCCGCGCTACCCGGAGACGGCGCTGGTCAAGCCGGAACTGAGCCAGATGCGGCGCGCGATCGAGTTCATCCTCGGCCAGCAGGAACCGTATCCGGCCATGCTGATGAACCGGCATTGGGACGTGCTGATGGCCAACCGCGCCTCGGCCCGCGTCAACCGTTACGTGATGGGCGGCAAGCGGACTGCCCACCGCAACCTGCTGCGCCAGATATTCGACCCGGCCGACCTGCGCGCGGCCATCGTCAACTGGGAGGAAGTGGCGGGCAACCTGATGCGCCACCTGCACAGCGTGGTGGCCGGCGCGCCCACCGACCACGTGGCGCGCGCGCTGCTCGACGAGATGCTGGCCTACCCCGGCGTGCCGTCGCGCTGGCGGCTGCGCGAGCTGGACGCGAGCGCCGTGCCGCTGCAAAACACCATCCTGCGGCACGACGGCGGCGAGCTGCGCTTCTTCTCCACCATCACCACCTTCGGCACCCCGCGCGACGTCACGCTGGACGAGGTGCACATCGAATGCTGCTTCCCTGTCGATGAAGCGACAGCCGAACTATGCCGCGAACTGGCGCGGCGCGATCAGTCCAGCCCCGCCAGCAAATGATGTGAACCAGACCGTGACCATAGCGCGCATGCACGGGCCGACGCCGATGCCAACCAAGCCAGCTAAGCGATGGGCGGCGCGTTCGGATGGAACCGCTCCGCGCGCCACACGCTGGGCGGCTTGCCGAAGCGGGCGATGAACCAGCGCGTGAATGACGCCTGCCGCGTATAGCCGAGCAGCGCGGCGATGCGCCCGATGGGGAAACGCGCATTGCCCAGGTAGCGCACGGCCAGCTCATGCCGCACGTCCGACAGCAGGTCGATGAACTCGGTGCCATGCTCGCGCAAATGGCGCTGCAGGCTACGCCCGCTCAGCCGCAGCTTGACGGCCACCCCATCGACGGTCGCCTCGTTCAACGGCAGCAGCAGGTAGATCGCGCGCCGCACTTCGAACACGATCGATTCATGGTCGGCCGCGTTGAGCGGCGCGGCCAGGCTTTCCGCGTAGCGCACCAGGGCCGGATCGGCGGCCGGGTTGGGCGCGTCCAGGTCGGCCGCCACGCACACGATGCCGTTGAACTCGCGCCCGAAATGGACGTTGCAGCCGAAATAGCGCCGGTGGAAGCTGGCATCGGCCGGCCCCGCGTGCGTGAAGTTGACGCTCTTGGGGCGCCATCCCTCCCCCAGCAGCACGCGGCAGATGCGCGACAGCACGCCCACGGCCAGCTCCGTCGCCTGCCGCGTCTGCACCTCGGCGCCGGCGATGATTTCCTCGCGGATCAGCACCGTGTCGTCCACGGTTTCGATGTGGATGGCCAGCGCGTCGTTGAGCAGGTGGTGGTAGCGCTCGGCCGTCAACAGCGATTCGCGTAAGGTGCGCGCGTGCGACATCAACAGGCCGATGGGGCCCACGTCGCGCCGCTGGCGCAGCGCCGCCATCTCCAGCCCGAACGTGGCGCAGGCCGAGCGCTGGGCCGACAGTTCGAGCAAGCGGCACACGGCCTCCAGCGGCACGCGCTGTTCCTGATCGCCCACCTGCGCCGCCGCGATGCCCACTTCGCCCAGCAGCGCCAGCGCGTTGAGCTTGTGGCGGCTGGCCACTTCCAGGTAGCCGGTCAGCGTACTGGCCCGAATTAATGTTTCCATTTGGCTCCTTTTAAACCAGGGTCTGACCCGAGGGGTCAGACCCTCCTCCCGCTGACACCACTGTGCTTTTGACCCGAGGGGTCAGACCCTCCTCCCGCTGACACCACTGTGCTTTTGTGCGCGAAATCAATTCCTGATTTCAGTATAGCGGGGTTGGCGCAAAATGAGAAAACATTGGCGCATAAAGAGAAACTTTGACGGGCCGCCTCCCTATACTTGCTCTCAACCGCAACACATTTGCGGCGATCCACCAAGACGACAACACGACGGAGACAAGATGAAAATCGAACAAATGACCTGCGCCATCGGCGCCGAGTTGCTGGACGTGAATCTGGGCGACGCGGTCCGCGACGACGGCCTGTTCAACGCCATTTACGACGCCCTACTCAAATACAAGGTGCTGTTCTTGCGCGACCAGACGCTGGACAAGCTGTCACGCCACGACCACATGGCGTTCGCCCAGCGCCTGGGCCAGCTGGAAACCCACCCGATGGCGCCCAGCCATCCGGAAGCGCCGGGCCTGGTGCAGATCTACAAGACGCCGGACACGCCGATGGACCGCTACGAAAACAGCTGGCACAGCGACGGCACCTGGCGCGCGACGCCGGCGCTGGGCTGCGTGCTGCGCTGCATCGAGTCGCCCGCCGTCGGTGGCGACACCATGTGGGCCAACATGGTGCTGGCCTATGACAAGCTGCCGGCCCACGTCAAACAGGACATCGAAGGGCTGATCGCCAACCACAGCTTCAACGGCTCGTTCGCCGCCGCCATGCCGCTCGAACAGCGCCTGAAGATGAAGGAACAGTATCCGGACGCCGAACACCCGGTCGTGCGCACCCACCCTGAAACGGGCGAGAAGATCCTGTTCGTGAACGCCTTCGCCACCCATTTCGTCAACTTCCACAACAAGCAGCACGTGCGCTACGGCCAGGACTACAACAAGGGCGGCAGCGACCTGCTGCAATACCTGATCAGCCAGGCCTACGTGCCCGAGTATCAGGTGCGCTGGCGCTGGAAGCCGTACAGCATGGCCATCTGGGACAACCGCAGCACCCAGCATTACGCCGTCATGGATTACCCGCCCTGCCATCGCAAGATGGAGCGCGCCGCCATCATCGGCGACAAACCGTTCTAAGCCTGGGCCATCCCAGAAAACCACCCCGCATCTCAGACCAAGGAGCAAAAAATGAATTTCCTCGATGGCTCGCTGTTCCCGGAAAACCAGCAAAAACTCGTCATCACGGCCGCCCCGTTCGGCCCCGAATGGCAACCGTCCGACTTCCCCGAGGACATCCCCGTCACGCTGGAACAGCAGATCCAGAAAGCCGTGGACTGCTACAACGCCGGCGCCACCGTGCTGCACGTGCATGGCCGCGAGGACGACGGCAGCGGCTCCAAGCGCCTGGAGCGCACCAACGAACTGGTGGCCGGCATCCGCGCGCGCTGCCCGGACATGATTTTGCAGGTGGGCGGCTCGATCTCGTTCGCCCCCACCGAGGAAGGCGCAACGGCCAAGTGGCTGTCGGACGACACCCGCCACGGCCTGGCCATGATCGAGCCCAAGCCGGACCAGGTGACGATCGCCATCAACAGCAACCAGATGAACGTGGTGGAGCAGATGTGCGCGGCCGACGTGCAAGGCACCTCGCTGGCCGTGGGCACGCCCGGCTACTTCGCCTACCGCGAAATGACGATCCCGGCCGGCCCGGAATGGGTGGAGGAACACATCCGCCGCCTGTCGGCGCGCGGCATCCAGACCCACTTCCAGCTGGCCAACATCGCCCAACTGGAAACGGTGGAACGCATGATGCGGCGCGGCGTGTGCAACGTGCCGCTGATCCTGACGTGGGTGGCCATCGGCGGCGGCTTCGAAGCGCCCAACCTCTACAACCTGGCCAACTTCGTGCGCGCCTGCCCGGACGGCTCGGTGCTGACGCTGGAAAGCTCCATGCTCAACACCCTGCCGCTCAACATGATGGCCATCGCCATGGGCTTGCACGTGCGCTGCGGCATCGAGGACAACCTGTGGACCCAGGACCGCTCGCGCAAGATGTCGACCGTGGAGCAGATCGAACAGCTGGTGCGCATCTCGCGCGAGTTCGGCCGCGACGTGGCCAACGGCAAGGAGGCGCGCGAGATCTACAAGATCGGCACCTTCTACGAAACGGCGGACGAGGCGTTGGCCAAAAACGGCTTCGCGCCCAACCGCAAGCCGGGCCAGAAAGGCTTCACGCAGTTCGGCCGCTGATCGGGCCTATCGCCCGGCGGACCTGTTCGCCGGGACACATCCTCCGCCCCCGCGCATCGCCGCGCCGGGGCGGAATTCGTTCGCGTGCGCGGGCACGCGCAAGCACGCGCAAGCACGCGCGGATGCGCGAGGCGCGCGGAAGAACGCGGGGGTGCGTGGGGCACACCAAGGTACGTGATGCGAGGGGCGCCAACCAGCGTCCGTACTGCCTCACTGCTTGCCGGCGTCCTCATCGAGCTTGCGCAGGAACGCCATCTTGTCGGCGATCTTGCTTTCCAGCCCGCGCGGCACGGGCTGATACCAGCCCGGCTCCCCTATCCCATCGGGGAAATAGGTTTCGCCGGCCGCATACGCATGCGGCTCGTCGTGCGCGTAGCGGTATTCGTGACCGTAGCCCAGTTCCTTCATCAGCTTGGTCGGCGCGTTGCGCAGATGCACGGGCACCTCGCGCGACTTGTCCTTTTTCACGAACGCCATGGCCTGGTTGAACGCCATGTAGCCGGCGTTGCTCTTGGCCGCGATGGCCAGATAGATCACGGCCTGCCCCAGCGCCAGCTCCCCTTCCGGCGAGCCGAGCCGCTCGAAGGTGGCGGCGGCGTCGTTGGCCAACTGGATCGCGCGCGGATCGGCCAGGCCGATGTCCTCCCACGCCATGCGCACGATGCGGCGCGACAGGTATTTGGCGTCGGCGCCGCCGTCGAGCATGCGGCACAGCCAGTACAGGGCCGCGTCCGGATTGGAGCCGCGCACGGATTTGTGCAGGGCCGAAATCTGGTCGTAGAAATTGTCGCCGCCCTTGTCGAAACGGCGCGCGTTCAAGGTCAGCGCGTTCTGGATGAATTCGGGTGTGACGACGTTGGTGCGGGCCGCGTTGGCGGCCGTGCTGGTCTGCTCCAGCAGGTTGAGCAGGCGGCGCGCATCGCCGTCCGCGTAGCCGACCAGGGTGTCGATGGCGGCGTCCTCGATCTGCAGGTGGGACAGCACCTTCTCGCGCGCCTTGGCCACCAGCTGCTTGAGCTCGTCCTCGTTCAGCGATTGCAGCACATACACTTGCGAGCGCGACAGCAATGCCGAGTTGACTTCGAACGAGGGGTTTTCCGTGGTGGCGCCGATCAGCGTCACCAGGCCCGATTCCGCGTACGGCAGCAGCGCATCCTGCTGCGACTTGTTGAAGCGGTGGATCTCGTCAACGAACAGGATGGTGTGCTTGCCCATGGCCAGATGCTGCTCGGCCTGCTCCATGGCGGCGCGGATATCCTTCACGCCCGAGAACACGGCCGACAGCGCGATGAACTGGCAATCGAAGGAGTTGGCCGTCAGCCGCGCCAGCGTGGTCTTGCCCACGCCGGGCGGGCCCCACAGGATCATCGAATGGGGCTGGCCCGATTCGAACGCGAGGCGCAGCGGCTTGCCCGGCCCCAGCAAATGGCTTTGGCCGATCACTTCGTCCAGGGTCTTGGGCCGCAGCGCTTCCGCCAGCGGCTGGCGCGGTTCATTGGAGAAAAGGTCTGCCATGCTCGTTTGCCGTATCAAAAGAAAAAGCGCCGCAAGCACAAGCTGCGGCGCATGCTACCGTGCTGTCCAGGCTTAATTATTGAAGACGTCCGCGCCCTTGGGCATGACGAACTTAAAGCTCGTCGCATTTAACGGCGGATTACGTTCGATTTTCCTGAACGCCAGCACCGAGGTCTGGCCGAACGTGTCCTTCAGCTCCATCGCTTCGGGCAAGCCGTTGCGCAGGCCGATGGTGATTTCCTCGAAGCTGGTGTCCTTGGCCTTGGGCACGGCCTTCAGCCATTCCACGCCATCCTTGGTCCCCGCTTCCGACAGGGTGAAATTCTTTTCCAGGTCGTTGCTGCCGAACAGGATGGCGGCCGGCGAGGAACCGAGCGCGTTGCCCAGCTTCTTGACCGTGACCTGGTTCAAGTCCTTGTCGAAAATGTAGAGCTGCTCGCCATCGGCCTGCAACACCTGCTCGTACGGTTTCGCGTACGTCCAGATGAATTTGCCCGGACGGGCGAACACGAAGGTGCCGGTGGACGAGTTGGACGTCTTGGTGCCGCCGCTTTCCAGCCTCTTGACCTGATGCTGCGTGAATTCGCCCTTGGCCGACTTGGTGCCGGCCACGAAGCTCTTGAACTGTTCCAGCGCGCTCGCGTGGGCCGCGCCCGCCAGCAGCAGGCCGCTGACCAGGGCGGCCACGGTCTTGGCCAAGGTATTGCGATGTTTCATACTGTTTATCCTGTTTATGCTGTTTATTCCGCGCTGGCGGTGGGCGCCAGAATGTCGCGGTTGCCGTTCGACTGCATCGGCGACACCACGCCGCTCTGCTCCATCTGTTCCAGCAAGCGCGCCGCGCGATTGTAGCCGATGCGCAGATGACGCTGCACCAGCGAAATGGACGCGCGGCGGTTCTTGAGCACCACCTGCACGGCCTGATCGTACATCGGATCGGCCTCGCCGCCGCCCTCGCCGGGCGCCGCGCCGTCCGCGCCCCCCTCGCCTTCCAGCGTGCCGCCCTCCAGGATGCCCTCGATGTAATCGGGTTCGCCGGTGGTCTTCAAGTGCTTGACGACGCGGTGCACCTCCTCGTCGGACACGAACGCGCCGTGCACGCGCACCGGCAAGCCGGTGCCCGGTGGCATGTACAACATGTCGCCCATGCCCAGCAGGGTTTCCGCGCCCATCTGGTCGAGAATGGTGCGCGAGTCGATCTTGGACGACACCTGAAACGCGATCCGGGTCGGGATGTTGGCCTTGATCAGGCCCGTGATCACGTCCACAGATGGACGCTGCGTGGCCAGAATCAAGTGCAGGCCGGCCGCGCGCGCCTTCTGCGCGATACGGGCGATCAGTTCCTCCACCTTCTTGCCGACCACCATCATCAGGTCGGCCAGCTCGTCGATGATGATGACGATGGTGGGCAGTTTTTCCAGCGGCTCCGGCGAGTCCGGCGTCAGGCTGAACGGATTCGGGATGTGCTCCTCGCGCTTGCTCGCTTCCTCGATCTTGGCGTTGTAGCCGGCCAGGTTACGCACGCCCAACTTGGACATCAGCTTGTAGCGGCGCTCCATCTCGTTCACCGCCCAGTTGAGCGCGTGGCCGGCCTGGCGCATGTCCGTCACCACGGGCGCCAGCAGGTGCGGGATGCCTTCGTAAACCGACATCTCCAGCATCTTCGGATCGATCAGGATCATGCGCACGTCGAGCGGATCGGACTTGTACAGCAGCGACAGGATGGTGGCGTTGATGCCGACCGACTTACCGGAGCCGGTGGTACCAGCCACCAGCAAGTGCGGCATCTTGGCCAGGTCGGCCACCACGGCCTTGCCGGCGATGTCCTTGCCCAGCGCCACGGTCAGGCTGGAAGGGTTGTCGTTGTAGACCTTGGAGCCGACGATTTCGCTCAGGCGCACGATCTGGCGCTTAGGATTGGGCAGCTCCAGCGCCATGTAATTCTTGCCGGGGATGGTTTCCACCACGCGGATCGAGGTCAGCGACAGCGAACGGGCCAGGTCGCGCGCCAGGCCGACGATCTGGCTGCCCTTGACGCCGGTGGCCGGTTCGATCTCGTAGCGCGTGACGACGGGGCCCGGATAGGCCGCCACCACCTTGGCTTCCACGCCGAAGTCGGACAACTTCTTCTCGATCAGGCGGCTGGTGAACTCCAGCGTCTCCACGGCCACGGTTTCCTGCACCGGCGGCGGTTCGTCCAGCAAGGAGAGCGGCGGCAGGTGGCTGCCATCGGCCAGATCCTGGAACAGGCTGGCCTGCTTCTCCTTCTCCACGCGCTCGGACTTGACCACCGTGACCACCTGCGGCTCGATCTTGACGGGCGGCGCGGCCACGTGTTTCTCCACATGCTTGGCGCGCTCGCTGACCACCACTTCGTCGCGCTTGACGGCCGCCACCTCGCCCTGGCGGCGATCCTCGCGGTACTGGTAGCGCTGGATGAACCACTCGATGGCCGTCTCGATGCCGCCGCCGATGCGCTCGGCCACGGCCAGCCACGACACCTGGAAGAACAGGCTGAAACCCAAACCGAACAGCAGCAACAGCAGCAAGGTGGCGCCGGTGAAGCCCAGCGCCACGTGGGCCGAATGGCCGATCAGCTGCCCCAGCACGCCCCCGGGCGCGCGCGGCAACTGCACCTTGAGCGACCACATGCGCAAATATTCCAGCCCCACGCTGCCGAGGAACAGCAGCACAAAGCCGGCGATGCGGATGATGTACTCGTGCTGGTGTTCGGGCTCGGGCGTCTTCGACAACACAAACTGCTGGGTCAGCCCCGTGTAGCCCTTCCACACGAGGCGCAGCAGGCACAGGCACAGCCACCAGGCGGAAAAACCGAAGATGAACAGCAGCAGGTCGGCCAGCCAGGCGCCGGCCCGGCCGCCCAGATTGTGTACCCGCGGCACCACACTGGCGTGCGACCAGCCCGGGTCGCCCTTGGAATAACTGATCAGAATGAGCACGAAATAGACGGCCAGCGCCGCCAGCGCGAGCCAGCGCGCCTCCGACAACAGGCGCACCAGCCGGTTGGGCAAAGGTTGGCGTTCAGTCACAGTGCGGGTGTAGCTGGAGGGTGTCGATGGGCTGGATTTCGTCATACGCTCTGGGACTCGTGCTGCTGCCGGCGCCGCCGCCGGCCAAGAATTATTGCAATATTATCGACCATGAAACAGTCATCCCATCTATTCTACGGCATACGGGGCGTGCCCGGCCCCCTGATTCGTGCCGAATCGCCGCTTGGACTATAATCCTGCATTGCTTAACCGTGTGCAATAGCTGGCGCACCCTCGCCGCTCTTGCCGAACCGGAATTAGCCCCCAATTCGGATACGTTATCCTTCGTCCAACCTCTGAATAAGAAGCCATCCCATGACCACTCCAAAACACGCCCGCGTCTTGATCCTCGGTTCCGGCCCAGCCGGCTACAGCGCCGCCATCTACGCCGCGCGCGCCAACCTGAATCCGATGCTGGTGACGGGCGTCGAACAGGGCGGCCAGCTGATGACCACCACCGACGTGGAGAACTGGCCGGCGGACCCCATGGGTGTGCAAGGCCCGGACCTGATGCAGCGTTTCCTGCAGCACGCCGAGCGCTTCAACACGGAGATGGTGTTCGACCACATCCACACCGTCAAACTGAATGAAAAGCCACTGCGCCTGATCGGCGACAGCCATGAATACACCTGCGACTCGCTGATCATCGCCACCGGCGCCTCGGCCCAATACCTGGGCCTGCCGTCCGAGCAGGCGTTCATGGGCAAGGGCGTGTCGGCCTGCGCCACCTGCGATGGCTTCTTCTACCGCAACCAGGAAGTGGCCGTGGTCGGCGGCGGCAACACGGCCGTCGAGGAGGCGCTGTACCTGTCCAACATCGCCAACAAGGTCACCCTGATCCACCGCCGCGACAAGTTCCGCGCCGAGCCCATCCTGGTCGACCGCCTGAACGCCAAGGTCGCCGAAGGCAAGATCGTCATCAAGTACAACCACACCCTGCATGAAGTGGTGGGCGACGACAGCGGCGTGACGGGCGTGAAGATCGCCTCCACCGCCGACGGCGCCATCACCGACATCGCCGTGCACGGCCTGTTCGTGGCCATCGGCCACAAGCCGAACACGGACATCTTCGAAGGCCAGCTGGAGATGCACAACGGCTACATCAAGACCCGCACCGGCACCGAGGGCATGGCCACGGCCACCAACATCCCCGGCGTGTTCGCGGCCGGCGACGTGCAGGACCATGTCTACCGCCAGGCCATCACCAGCGCCGGCACCGGCTGCATGGCCGCGCTGGACGCCCAGCGCTACCTGGAAAGCCAGGAATAAGCGGCCATGGCGCTGAAGGACTTCGCCGACCTCAAGTCCCTGGGCAAGCAGCTCAAGGAACAGGCCGAGGCGCGCGCCGTGGCCAAGGTCGAAGCGGCCAAACAGGCCAAGGTGCAGGCGGTGGAAGCGAACCTGTTCCACGCCAGCGTGGGCGGCGTCAAGCGCCTGCCGGAGCAGAACCGGCTGGCGCCGGGCGCGCCCAGGGCGGCCGGCTTCACGCCGGCCACGCCCGCCCGCCCCCGCACCCAGGACGAGGATGACGCGGCCGTGCTGCGCGAAATGATGTCGGACCAGTTCGACGTCGAGCACCTGCTGGAGACGGAACCGACCGTCAGCTTCCTGCGCAACGGCGTGGGCCAGGACGTGATGCGCAAGCTGCGCAAGGGCCACTGGCCGGTGCAGGATGAGCGGGACCTGCACGGCATGCGGCGCGACGCCGCGCGCGACGCGATCGGCGCCTTCCTGCAGCAGGCCAAGCGGCGCAACGCGCGCTGCGTGGCCGTCATCTACGGCAAGGGCTACGGCTCGGTCAACGGCGAACCCGTGCTACGCTCCATGGTGCACAGCTGGCTGGAACAGAAGGAGGAAGTGATCGCCTTCTGCGCCGCCCGCCCGCTGGACGGCGGCGAAGGCGCGCTCATGGTGCTGCTGCGCGCCGCCCTGCAAACGCCGCGCTGACGCGCCCCGAGGGTCTGCCCCTTGGGTCTGAGCGGATTAGGGTCTGACCCTTGGGTCTGACCCTGGTTTTTGCGTGCCGGAGACGCAGCCAAACGAACAGCAAGGAAAAGACCAGGGCCTGCCCCAAAGGGTCAGGCCCTATCGCCCCCTATCTCACATAAAAAGAACATGAAGCACATCCCGCATGTCTCCCTCATCACCGTCATTGAAATCCTGGCGATACTGGTGGGGGCGATGTCGGGCTTCGTGGAGGCGCGCCGCAAGCGCATGGATCTGGTGGGCGTGTTCACGGTGGCCTTCATCACGGCCTTCGGCGGCGGCACGCTGCGCGACATTCTGCTCGACGTGCGGCCCCTGTTCTGGGTCGCGCACCAGGGTTACGCGATCCTGATCTTCGTGCTGGCCCTGGTGGCCACGCCGCTGGTGCGCACCATCCGCCAGATCGTCTCGGAACGGATCATCGTTGTGGCCGACGCCATCGGCCTGGGCCTGTTCGCCGTGGCCGGCGTGTCGCAGGCGCAGGCGGCCGACATGCCGGTGTTCATCGCGGCCATGATGGGGGTGATCACGGGGATCTTCGGCGGCGTGCTGCGCGACATCGTCTGCAACGAAGTGCCGATGGTGTTCCGCGACGGGAAACCGTACGCCATCTGCGCCTTCGCCGGCGCCTGGCTCTACATCGCGCTACAGTACACGCAGGTGTCGAACGACTTCGCGCTGTGGTTCAGCGCCGCCTTCATCACGCTATTGCGGCTGCTGACGTGGAAGTTCGATATGCGGATCAACCGCTGACCTTGCGCGCCGTCGTTCCCGCGCAGGCGGGAACGACGTGGTTCGCTTAAACGGCGTCGGCGCCCGTTTCGCCTGTGCGGATGCGGATCACCTGCTCCACGTTCTGCACAAAGATCTTGCCGTCGCCGATCTTGCCGGTGCGGGCGGCCTTGATGATGGCGTCCACCACCTGCTCGGCCACGCCGTCGTCCACCACCACCTCCACCTTCACCTTGGGCAGGAAGTCGACCACGTATTCGGCGCCGCGATACAGTTCCGTGTGGCCCTTCTGGCGACCGAAGCCCTTCACTTCCGTCACGGTCAGGCCGGTGACGTTGACTTCGGCCAGCGCTTCGCGCACTTCGTCCAGCTTGAACGGTTTGATCACTGCGGTAATCTGTTTCATGACATCTCCTCGAATGTAAATCGTATTGCTTAAAACCGGTGCGTCAATGGACAGGCGCCCGCCGGTGGCGGCGCGGTCCCGGATCTTGAGCAGGCTGGTAACCCATGCCGTGCCGCGCGGCGGGTAGCCGGCGGCCATGACGGCGGCGATCGGACGATGTAATGCACGGTATCCAGACCGCATTGTAAGCTACCCGGCGCCGCTCTCCTACCCGCTCACGCCGATACCGAGGCGCCGCTCGGTTCCGGCGCCGGCCCCGCGCCCCGCCTCAGACGGGAATCCGTTGCAAATCCTGCATCCAGACCACGCTCTGCCCGTCGGTGGGCGCGCGCCAGTCTCCGCGCGGCGACAGCGAACCGCCCGTGCCCACCTTTGGTGCATTGGGCACGCAGGTGCGCTTGAACTGGCTGGTGCGGAAGAAGCGGTCCAGGAAAATGCCCAGGTTCTTCTTGATGGCCGCCAGGTCGTACTGGTTGCGCGCCACGTGCTCGCCGTCCGGCCAGCGGCCCTGCTCCCGGTCGTGCCAGGCCGCCAGCGCCAGGAAGGCCACCTTGGACGGCGCGAAACCGTAGCGCAGCACGTAGTACAGGTTGAAGTCCTGCAGCTCATACGGGCCGATGGTGCTTTCCGTGCGCTGCTCCGGCTGGCCGTCGGCCGTGCCGGGCACCAGTTCGGGACTGATCTCCGTGCTCAGGATATCGAGCAGCACCTGCGCGTCGCTGCGGCCGATCACGCCCGACTCGGCCACCCAGCGCACCAGGTGGGAGATCAGCGTCTTGGGCACGCTGGCGTTCACGTTGTAGTGCGACATATGGTCGCCCACGCCGTAGGTGCACCAGCCCAGCGCCAGCTCGCTCAAATCGCCCGTGCCGATCACGATGGCGTGGTGGTGGTTCGCCAGCCGGAACAAATGGTTGGTGCGCTCGCCCGCCTGCACGTTCTCGAACGTGATGTCGTACTGCTGCTCGCCGGCCGCGTACGGGTGCCCCAGGTCCTGCAGCATCTGCACGCAGCTCGGGCGGATGTCGATTTCGGCCGAGGTGCAGCCCACCAGCTTCATCAGCCGGTGGGCCTGCGTCAGCGTGCGTTCGCTGGTGGCGAAACCGGGCATGGTATAGGCCAGGATATTGGTGCGCGGCAGTTTGAGCTTATCCATCACGCGCGCGCATACCAGCAGCGCGTGGGTGGAATCCAGGCCGCCCGAGATGCCGATCACCACTTTCTGGATACCGCTGGCCTGCAGCCGCTGGGCCAGCGCCTGCACCTGGATATGGTAGACCTCGTTGCAACGCTCGTCGCGGCGGCGGCTGTCAGCCGGCACGTAGGGGAAGCGCTCGACGCAGCGCTTGAGCTGCAGCGGGCGTTCCAGCGGCAGCGCCAGTTCGAAACTGACGACGCGGAAACGCGCCACTTCCTCCGCATGGCGCTGCGCGGACTGGCCGAACGTGGTCTGGCGCATGCGCTCGCGCGACAGCCGCTCCAGATCCACGTCCGCGTAGATCAGGCTCGGCTCATCCTGGAAGCGCTTCGATTCGGCCAGCAGTTCGCCGTTCTCGGAAATCAGGGCCTGGCCATCCCATGCCATGTCGGTGGTCGATTCGCCGCTGCCGGCCGAGGTGTAGAGATAAGCGGACAGGCAGCGTGCCGACTGCTGCGCCACCAGCTGGTGACGGTAGCCGGCCTTGCCCACCAGCGCATTGGAGGCCGACAGGTTGACCAGCACGGAGGCGCCGGCCAGCGCCGCGAACGACGACGGCGGCACCGGCACCCACACGTCCTCGCAGATCTCGACGTGGAACTTCAGCAGCGGCAGGTTGGCCACCTCGAACAACAGGCCGGAGCCGAACGGCACCGTCTGGCCCAGCAGCGTCACTTCCGTGGCGGCCGCGTAATCGCCGGTGCTGAACTGGCGCGCCTCGTAGAATTCGCCGTAGTTGGGCAGGTAGCTCTTGGGCACCACGCCCTGGATGCGGCCGCCGGCGACCACCACGCCGCAGTTGTACAACTGGTGCCGCACGCGCAGCGGCATGCCCACCACCAGCGCCAGCGGCAATTCGGCCGACGCGGCCACCACCGAGGCCAGCGCCGCCTCGCAGGCGTCGAGCAGCGCGCGCTGGTGGAACAGGTCGTCGCAGGTGTAGGCCGACAAGCCCAGTTCGGGGAAGGCCACCAGGGCCGCGCCCTGCTGGTGCGCCTCGGTGGCCATGGCGATGGTCTGGGCCGCGTTATAGGCCGGGTCGGCCACGCGGCACCGCGGCACGGCCACGGCCACGCGCGCGAAGTCGTGGTTGTACAGGTTGAAGAAATTCTTGGTCATGTGCGTCTTTCTCACCGGCGTGGCGGGCGCCCGGCGGTGATGGAATATTTTGCGTAGAATGCCACACTGGTCAGAGCAAACATGATGAGCGGGCAACAAAAATGAATTATCGCACGGGGATCATTTCTTCTCTCGCCGACGTGGGCGAAGCGGCATGGACGGCCTTGCTGGCGGCCCAGGGCGACGCCAACCCCTTTCTGTCCTACGCCTTCCTGCACGCGCTGCACGAATCGGGTTCGGCCTGCGCCGACACGGGCTGGCAGCCGCAGTACCTGGTGCTGTGGGACGGTCCGGCGCTGGCGGCGGCCATGCCGCTGTACGTCAAATCGCACTCCTACGGCGAATACGTGTTCGACTGGGCCTGGGCCGACGCCTACCAGCGCCACGGGCTCGAATATTATCCCAAGCTGCTGTCGGCCATTCCGTTCACGCCCGTCACGGGCCCGCGCCTGCTGGCGCGCGGGCCGGCCGAACGGGCCGCGCTGGTCGAACTGCTGTGCGCCCAGCAGCAGGCCGCCGGCATGTCGTCCACCCACGTCCTGTTCCCGCCCGGGGAACAGGCGCGCCAGCTGCAGGAGGCCGGTTTCATGCTGCGCAGCGGCGTGCAGTTCCATTGGCTGAACGATGGCTACCGCGATTTCGAGCAGTTCCTGGCCACGCTGGAACACAAGAAGCGCAAGAACATCCGCGCCGAGCGGCGCAAGGTGCGCGAGGCCGGCGTGTCGCTGCGCCAGCTGCGCGGGACGGACATCAGCGAGGCCGACTGGCGCTTCTTCCACCGCTGCTACGCCAACACCTACGCCGAGCACCGCTCGTCACCGTATCTGAACCTCGATTTTTTCCTGCGTGTGGGACGTACCATGCCCGATAACGTGATGCTGGTGGTGGCCGAGCGCGCCGGCCATCCGGTGGCGTCGTCGCTGGTGTTCCACACGGCCGACACGCTGTACGGCCGCTACTGGGGCGCGCTCGAACACATCCCCTGCCTGCATTTCGAAACGGCCTACTACCAACCGCTGGAATTTTGCATCGCGCAGGGCATCGCCACCTTCGAGGGCGGCGCGCAGGGCGAGCACAAGATGGCGCGCGGCTTCCTGCCGCAAAAGACCTGGTCGGTCCATTGGCTGGCCCACCCGAGTTTCGCCGATGCGATCGAACGCTTCCTCGCCCGCGAAGGGGGCGGGATCGACGCCTACCTCGATGAACTGAACGAGCGCAACCCGTTCCGCGACCCGGGCGGACGCGATGGTGGCGCGGACGGCGACGACGGCGGCGGCGTCAGTGCGGCGCCGTCAGGCGCAACGGATCGCTGAGCTTGAGGATGTGGCGGTAGTCGTCGGCGTCCACCACCTCCATGCTGCTCACCTGCCCCAGTTCGATATCGACGAACACCGTGCGCGGGGAGCGGATCAGGTGGTTCAAGCCTTCCACCATCACGCTCAGGATATCGTCGCGCGGCTCGTACGTCAGGCCCAGCAGGGGTATCCACTCCTGCTCGACCTGGCTGCCCAGCGACAGCGCCTCGACGTCGATCTCCACACTCTTGCCTTCCAGTTCCTTGGATACCCGGTCGAAATAGCTGTGCCATTCCGCCTTCTCGATTTTCGCGACCGTCATTTCCCGCCTCCTGTTGTCGTCAGCATCGCCGGTCGCCGTCCAGCCGCAAGGGCTGCCGACGGCCGGTGTCGGAGCGTCCAGTATGCGCCGCCCTCCCCGCGCACGGTATAAAAAATACTGATCGGTATCACGTCGTGAAATGAAAAACGCAGCCGGCCGGCATGGCGCCGGGCGGCTGCGCGCGGGTCCGGCCAGCGCCGGCCAACCGTCAGCTATGCGACTGGTGGGTGGCCGTCAGGCGGCGCATCATGGGCAGCGCGGCCAGCGCGATGGCGGTGCAAACGACGGCGCCGAAGCCCAGTTTGGTGAACAGGTTGGTGTAGATCGGCAGCGTCAGCACGGGATCGACGACATCCTTGGGCACGCTGGCGAAGTTGGCCACCACCCCGCCCATGTACTGGGAGATGCCGACCGCCACGAAATAGGCGCCCATCATGAAGCCGCCCATGCGGGCCGGCACATAGCGCGCCATCGCGGCCAGCCCCAGGCCGCCCACCAGCAGTTCGCCCAGCGAATAGAAGCCGTAGCCGGCGATCATGATCCAGGCCGAGGTCTTGCCCTCCACGGCGAAGCGGCCGGCAATGCCGTACACGAAGAAGCCGATGGCGACGATCGAGAAGCCGACCGCGAACTTGCCGGCGATCGACAGATCCTTGCCCTGGCTACCCGCCTTGGCGTAGGCCCAGGCCAGCACGGGGCTGAGCAGCATGATCCAGATCGGGTTCAGGGCCTGGAACTGGGCCGGCGCCCAGGTCCACAAATGGGCGCCGAACAGCGCGAAATCGCCGTCCACATTGCGCAGCGCGAACAGCGACAGCGAGGTCGACATCTGTTGGTAGAAAATAAAGAAGAACACGGTCTGCAGCATCAGGATCAGGGCCGCCATCAGGCCGGCCCGCTCGCTGACCTCGCTGCTGCGGATCAGGTGGGCGAAGATGCCCAGCACCACGAAGCCGGCCACGTACACGAAGGCGCGCGCCACGCTCTGGTATTGCAGGATCATTGCCGCGCAGACGATGGCCACCAGGCCGCCGCCCAGCACCATGGCCAGCTTGCGCAGATCGAGCGGCAATTCGTCGGGCCGCGAGCCGACCGCGTTCAGGGTCTGGCGCATGGCCAGCACGGTGAACAGGCCCACCACCAGGCCCACGCTGCACACGGCGAACGCCATGTGCCAGCCCAGGCCCTCGCCATACTGCGCGTTGACGTAGTCCTTGACCCACGGCGTGGCCAGCATCGACACGGTGGAGCCGACGTTGACGGCCATGTAGTACAGGGTGAACGCGCTGTCGATCTTGGAATCGTCGCCCTCGTAGATCTTGCGCACCAGGTTGGCCGTGTTGGGCTTGAACAGGCCGTTGCCGACCACGATCACGCCCATCGCCGAGAAGATCTGCCACGTGTTTTCGCCCGGCACGGCCAGCAGGCCGTAACCGACGCTGAGGATCAGCGCGCCCAGCAGCATGCAGCGCTTGGTGCCCAGCACCTTGTCGCCGATCCAGCCGCCGATGGCCGGCGACACATACACCAGGGCCGAGAACGCGCCCCACACCAGGTTGGCGCGGCTGTCCTCGAAGCCGAGGCGCTGCACCATGAAGTAGACGATCAGCGCCTGCATGCCGTAATAGCCGAAGCGCTCCCACAGTTCGATCAACGCGATGGTCGCGAACGACCGCGTCTGCGTGTAGACAGGGACGGAGGTATTCATGAGTCTCCAGTGACTTTTTAAGTGTTGTTTAAGTGGCATACGTGTGCCGACGCCGCATGCTACGCCACTCCACGTCAACTGGCAATTTCAGGAAAGCAATTTCCGCGGCCGTGGCCGCCATCGCCGCCGGCGCTAGCCGTGCCGCCGTTCCGGCGGCGCCGGATCCGGTTCTTCGCCGTTGAGCGCGACGCGGTTGCGGCCCAGGTGCTTGGCCCGGTACAGGGCCGCGTCGGCCAGCCGCAGCAGCGCGTCCGTGTCGGCCACGGCCTGGCAGTCGACGCTGGCCACGCCGACGCTGATGGTGACGATGGCGCCGGGCGCCTCCTCGTGCGCGATGGCCAGTCCGGCGACGGCCGCGCGCAGCGCCTGCCCCACCTCGGCCGCCTCGGCCGGGCCGGCGTTGGGCAGCACGACGGCGAACTCCTCGCCCCCGTAGCGGGCCACCAGGTCGGCCGCGCGCCGGGCCCCGCCGCGCAGCGCCTGCGCCACCCGGATCAGGCAATCGTCGCCGCGCTGGTGGCCGTAGCGGTCGTTGTAGCGCTTGAAGTAATCGACGTCGATCATCAGCACGGCCAGCGGCTGGCCGGCGCGGCGCGCGCGCGCCCACTCGTTGCGCAGCACGTCGTCGAAATGGCGGCGGTTGGCCAGCCCCGTCAGGCCGTCCGTGATGGCCAGCGCCACCAGTTGCGCGTTCGCCTCCTCCAGCTGGGCCGTGCGTTCGGCCACGCGCCGCTCCAGGCTGTCGTACAGCCGGGCGTTGGCGATGCCGGTGATGGCTTGCGCGCACAGGATGCGCAGGAACTCCACCCGCGCCGCCGTGAACGTGCCCTCGGCCAGCTGGTTCTCCAGGTACAGCATGCCGTCGAGCCGCCCGGCCTGGCGGATCGGCAGGCACATGACGGAACGCCCGCCGGCCTGGTTCACATACGGGTCGGAGGCGAAACGGGGCGACGCCGCCAGGTTGTCCTCGATGACCTCGGCGTCCGTGCGCGCCACATAGCGCAGCAGCGACAGCGGGAACTGCGGATCGCTGGCGGCCTCCAGGTCCACCGCGCGCGGCTGCGGCAGGGCCGTCACGCCATCGACCGCCTCGGCCTCCAGCCGCCAGCCGTCGTGCTCGTGCAGCAGCAGGCGCGCCACCTGGGCGCCCGAGTTCTCGCACACGATGGCCATCAGCCGCCGCAGCACATTGGCCAGCCCCACCTCATGCGACACGGCCTGGGCCGCCTTGAGCAGCGTCATCAGGTCCAGCTCCGCGTTGGCGCCCGCGCGCCCGCGCGTGGTCCAGCCGGGCGTGGACGGCGCCGCCCAACCGGGCGTGGACGGCGCGGCCCAGGCGGATAGCGCATGCCCGGTCAGCACCGGCCCGTGGCGCGCGCTCAGGTCGCTGGCCTTGCCATCGGCGCCCCACTGGCGGTAGCGGGCCAGCGCGTCCGTCAGGTAGACGGCGGCCACGCGCGGCTGGCCCTGCTCCAGCCAGCATTCGCCGCACAACTCGTTGCCCAGCGCCTGCAGCGGCACGCAGTCGGCCGCCGCGTCCAGCCCGCGCTGGTAGTGCGCGGTGGCCTGCGCCAGATCCTGCGCGCCGCGCGCCAGTTCGCCCAGCACCAGGCAATGGCGGGCCCGGAACAGGGGCGGTCCCAGCCCGGACCAGCGCGCCAGCAGTTCCTGCAGGACGGCCAGGCGGGCCCGCACGGCATCCGCGTCGGGCCGCCCCGGGTCGCGCCGCAAGGCCCGGATCCAGATCAGGGCCGCGTAGAAGGTGGCGTCGGGCACCTTGGCCTGGCCGCGCATTATCTGCGCCACCAGCTCCAGCTGGCCGGCCAGCGCTTCCGCGTCCGGGCCGTCGAACAGGAAGGCGTTGCGGATCTTGCCCTGCAAGAAGTAGGCGCGGTACAGCTTGGAGTCGCCGTAGCGCGCGAGGAAGCGGGCCTCGCTGAAGCCCTCGTCGTCGTAGCTGGCGCCGTCGGCCGTCTGCCCCATCAGGCATTTGATCGGCTGCACGGCCGCCGCCACGCAGCAGTCGGCCATGGCTTGCTGGCCGTTGGCGCGCATCAGCAGCAGGTCGTGCGCGATGGCCAGCTTCAGTTCCGGCAGGTAGTGGCCCAGGATCAGGCGGTCGGTGGCGCGCACCGCCGCCACCGCGCCCACCTGCACGTAGTCGGCGATGTCGAGCGCCCAGCCGAAGGCCTCGTCGTACAGCAGGTCGGAGCTGCGCAGCGAACGCACCCAGTGGTTGCACAGGGCCGCGAACATCAGGCCGGTCAGGGTGCGGGTCTGCAGATTGGGGCGGCGGCGCGCCAGCGCCAGCGCCATCTCGCCGAAGCGGTAGGCCAGGTCCATGTCGCCGGTGCGCAGGGCCAGCATCAGCGCGTGGCCGACATAGGCCACGGAACTGAAATCGCTGATGCCCTGCTGCATGGACAGCCGCGTCATCGACTGCATCATGTGCACGCTCAGCTCCTGCTGCCCGGCGTAGTAGGCGGCCATCCACATCGACTGCATCATGTGCATGGCGGCCAGCGCCGCGCCGTCCTCCAGTTCGGGCGCGTTCAGCAGCGCCTGCGTGTCGCGCGCCAGCGGATGGCTTTCGATCTCGGCGTACAGCGCGTCCGAGCGCGCGCTCAGCTCGGCCACGTCGTGCGGGACCGGTATGCCCAGCAGCGCCAGTCCCGCGCGCAGCACGGCGATGGCGTCGGGCAGGCGTCCCTGCAAATGGTACTGGTGGGCCTGCACGGCGATGCAGCGCACCTGCTCGAGCGGCGTCGCGTGGCGCATGAGCAGCGGATAGAGGGCGTCGGCCCGCTCGAACTGGCCGCACAGGTAGGCCGCTTCGGCCGCGCCCAGCTGCAGCTCCAGCCACAGCGCGCCGTGCGCCTGCCAGGCCTGGTCCGGCAGCAGCGCCAGGCCGATGCCCATGTGGTCGAGCGTGGCCTGGAACGCGGCCGAGTGGCGCGCCTTGACGCCGGCCCGGCAATTGAGCTGCGCCAGTTGCAGCCGCTCGGACGGATCGTCGAGCAGCGCGCGGCCGGCGTTGCACTGCTCGACGATGGCGAACAGCTCGTCCTCGAGCTGGCGCGCGTCCGCGTGGCGCAGCAGCAGCCGGCCGATGCGCAGGTGCAGCGCCGCGCGCGCCTCGGCCGGCACCAGCGCGTAGGCCGCCTGCTGCACGCGGTCGTGCAGGAAGCGGTAGCTGACGTCCGTGCCGGGCGCGTCCGGGTCCAGGTACTTGTAGCGCAGATCGCGCGGCTGGATCAAGCCGGCCTGCAACGCCGGCCACAGGGTCTGCTGGGCCTGGGCCGGCGTCGCGCCCACCAGCACGGCCAGCGTGTCGAGCCGGAACTGGTTGCCGACGGCGGCCGCCAGCTGCAACAACTGCTGGGTGGACGGCGCCAGCCGGCGGATCTTCCCGGCCAGCAGTTCGACCACGTTGTCCGTGTAGGCGGCCTGTTCGAGCACGGCCAGGTCCCAGTACCAGCAATCGTGGGCGGGCTGGTAGTGCAACTGGCCGGCGTCGTGGATCGCGTGCAGGAACTGCCCGAGGAAGAAGGGATTGCCACCGGTCTTGCGCAGGCACAGCCGGGCCAGCGGCGCGGCCGCCTCGGCCGGCACGTGCAGGCTGTCGGCCACCAGTTGCGCCACGTCGGCTTCGGCCAGCGGCGCCAGCGCCAGCCGGGTCAGCCGCGCGCCGTGCCACTGCACGCGCTCGCACAGCCCTGTCAGCGGATGGGCGCTGCCCACCTCGTTGTCGCGGTAGGCGCCGATCAGCAGCAAATGCCCCCCTTCGCGCTCGCGCAGGAACAGCTCCACCAGGCGCAGCGTGGGCGGGTCGGCCCACTGCAGGTCGTCCAGGAACAGCACCAGCGGATGGTCGGCGGTGGCGAACACCTGCACGAAGCGGTGGAAGGCGCGGTCCAGCCGGGCCTGGGCCTGATCCGGCGCCAGCGCGCCGCCGGGGTCGGACGGACCGGCCACCAGCGCCAGTTCCGGCAGCAGTTCCGCCAGCACGCCCAGGCTGTCGCCCAGCGCCGCGCGCAGCCGCTCGGCCCAACGCCGCAGGCCTTGCTCGGGTTCGCCCAGCAACTGGCGCAGCAATTCCTGGAACGCCTGGATCAACGGCGCGTAGGGCACATCGCGCCGGTATTGGTCGAACTTCCCCGACAGGAAGCAGCCGCGGCGCGCCACGATGGCCGGCTGCACCTCGTCCACCACGGCCGACTTGCCGCTGCCGGCCGGCCCGGCCACCAGCAGCAGTTCGCTGGCGCCGCCGGCCGTGCGCTCGAACGCCGCCAGCAGGGCCGCCGTCTCGCGCTCGCGGCCATACAGGCGCTGCGACAGGTTGAATGGCCGGTGGCGGTCGGCCAGGCCGGTCAGCGGCATGGCGATGCCGTCCCCGCCCACGTCCGCGCCGGCGCCGGCGCCGGCGCGGCAAGCCTGCAGGTCCTGCGCCAGCGCGTGCAGGGTCTGGTAGCGCTGCTCGGCGTTCTTTTCCAGCAGACGACGCATGATCGCCGTCAAGCCGGCCGGCGCGGCGGCCAGCGCCGGATGCGACCAGTCGGGCACACGCGCGATGTGGCAGTGCACCAGCTCCATGGCGTCGTTGCCGGCGAATGGCGGCTGGCCCGTCACCAGTTCGTACCAGGTGGCGCCCAGCCCGTAGTAGTCGGCCCGGTAGTCGACCCGCCGGTTCATGCGTCCCGTGCGTTCGGGCGCCATGTAGGGCAAGGTGCCTTCCAGCGCATAGGGATGGACGATGCCTTGCACCTCCTGCGCCAGTTCGCTGGCGATGCCGAAATCGATCAGCTGCAGCTGGCGCCGGGCGCCGTTCCAGATGATGTTGGCCGGCGTGATGTCGTTGTGGATGATGCCCTGGCCGTGCACGGCGTCGAGCGCGGCGCACAGTTGCAGCGCGATGGCGAAGAAGTCGTCGAGCGCCAGGCCGGGCTGGCCGGCCGCGGCCCGGTCGCGCAGCAGCACGCTGAGCGCGGTGCCGCCGATGTCCTCCTGCAGCATGACCCAGCGCCCGCCCTGCTGCGCCAGCGCCAGCGGCCGCACCACGCCCGGATGGACGCAACGGCGCGCCAGCGCGAATTCGCGCTTGAAGCGCGACACTTCCTCGTGCGACGGACAATCGGTGTTGGGGATCTTGACGATGAGCGGCGCACGCTCGGCCACGGAGCGGGCGCGATAGACCAGGGAACGCGCGCTGGCATGCAGCGGTTCGATGATCTCGTAGTCAGGTAGGGCGCGCACGGACTTCCAGTCGTAATAAGACGAAGCAATAGGTCCATGCCGGTTGCTGGCAACCAGGTAGTGACCTTAGCCGCTATATTACGTTAGCGCGACGACAATTACTATAAAGAAAAACAACTTATGGTGAAACAAGTTAATCCGATGTACAAAACGTGCAACCGGGCCGGCGCCGGCGCCGGTTGCGCGTTCCGGCGGGCGCTTAGGCCGCCGGATTTTCCTTCTGGTAGTTGGCCACGCCGCTCAGGATTTCCGCCTTCGCTTCTTCCGGACCGTACCAGCCGTCGATCTTGACCCACTTGCCCTTCTCCAGGTCTTTGTAGTGCTCGAAGAAGTGGGTGATCTGGCGCAGGCGCAGTTCGTTCAGGTCTTCCGGCTTCTGCCAGTGGCTGTAGATGGACAGCACCTTGTCGACCGGCACGGCCAGCACTTTGGCGTCCTCACCGGATTCGTCGGTCATCTTCATCACGCCGATCGGACGGCAGCGCACCACCACACCGGGGATCAGCGGGAACGGGGTGATCACCAGCACGTCGACCGGGTCGCCGTCGGCCGACAGCGTGTTCGGCACGTAGCCGTAGTTGCATGGGTAGTGCATGGCGGTGCCCATGAAACGGTCGACGAAGATGGCGCCGGACTCCTTGTCCACTTCGTACTTGATCGGATCGGCGTTCATCGGGATTTCGATGATCACGTTGAAATCGTTGGGCAAATCGCGGCCGGAAGGCACTTTATTCAAGCTCATGGAATTTCCTTGTTATGCAGGCGGATGGTTTAACCGCGCCATTATAACGAAAGCATGCCGGCTTGTGCGGCGCCGCACAAAAAACAGGCACGTCAGCGAGGCGTAAGCGCGCTGTGCAGCGGCGAAAAAAAACCCGTCGCGGGGACGGGTTTTTCGCAGGTCTTTACAGGATGGTGGCCAGTGCGCACTGGCGGAAGTGGTTGGCCGCCTCCTCGGGCTGCTGCAACGCCTCGTGCAACTGGGCCAGCTTGAGGTGGGCTTCGCGCACCATGCGCGCGTCGCTGGCGTCGGACAGCGCCTGCTCCAGGTGGCGCTGGGCCTTGCCCCACAGCTTCTGCTTCAGGCACAACGAGCCGAGCGTGAGCGCCAGCTCGGCGTCGGCCGGACGCTGGACCACCCATTTCTCGCAATGTTCGATCTGCTGCAGCAGCGCCGACGAGCCGGCCGGCGCGGCCGCTTCGCGGTAGGCCCGCACCACGCGCTCGTCCCAGTCGGCCGCCAGCGATTCCTCGGCCACCAGCCGCGCCTCGTCATGCAGGCCGCGCGCGTTGAGGGCGGTGGCCGCGCGCGAGGCGACGAACGGTTTGATGCGGTCGGCCGTGGGCACCGTGGCCCACACGCGCTGCAGCGATTCGGCGTCGTGGCCGTGGTCGGCCAGCATGTCCTCGTAGGCCATCTCGCGCAGCCGGGCCGACAGGGCCGGATGCAGGGCGCGGTGCTTGTCGAGCGAACGCACCAGGCGCAGCACCTCGGGCCAGTTCTTGGCCTGCTGCTGGGCCTTGAGCGACCATTGCAGCGCGTGGATGTGGCGCGTGCCGCTGGCGTTCAGCTCGGCCACGGCCTGCAGCGCCGCCTCGGGCTGGTGGTCGTCCACCAGCAGTTCCGTCATCGTCATCAGGCGCGCCGTCTTCATGGACGCGTCGCCGCTCAGGCGGGCCAGCCAGCCGTCGCGGCGCTCGCTCTGGCGCATGCGGTGCGCGGCGCGGGCGCCGATCAGGGCCGCCACGCCGGCGTTCTCCGGCAGCTCGGCGGCGCGGGCGGCCGCCTTCTCCGCGTGGCCGAAGCGGCCTTCGAACAGGGCCTTGAGCGCCTCGCGCAAGCCCTTGTTGCCGTCGCGCTCGCGCTTGCGCAGGCGGTAGGCGGCCACCCGGGCCGGCATCTTGAGCGTGGCGCGGAAGGCGCGGATCAGCACATACAGCAGCGCGAACAGCGCCACTTCCAGCACCACGAAGAAGTTCAGCGACAGGTCGATCCGGTGCGGCGGGTAGAACAGCACCACGTTGCCGGGATTGAAGCGGGCCGTCACGGCGATGCCGATGGCGGTGGCCATCAGGGCGACTAACCAGAGGAATAAACGCATGGTTATGGCTTCGCCTTGTAGTTGCGCACCGCGTTCAGGCTGTCGACCAGGGTCGGCATCTCGATGGCGAGGTTGCTGCCCTGGACCTGGCGCAGCAGCGCCTGCACGGTCTGGGTGGACTTGGCGCGCGTGTCGAAGTATTTGACCAGCGCATCCTGGGCCGCCTGCAAGTCGCTGCGGAACGCGCCCTCATTGCGCGACAACAGCGCCATGCGCGCGTTGAGCAGGCGCAGCTTGAGGTTCTCGCGCAGGAAATAAGCCTGGGTCGGCGACAGCATCAGCGCGTCCGGCGTCTCCACGCTGCGCACGCGGATCAGCTGGCGCACGTCGGTCCACATGTCGGTGCTCCAGACGCCCCACACATCCTGCAGCTTGGCCACCCACGGGCTGGGCGCCTCGGCCGGCGCGGCGGGCTTGGCGCCCGGCTTGGCCTTGGCCGCCTTTTTCTCGGGCGGCGCGGGCAGGGTCGGCTTCTCGTCGGCCAGCATCGGCAGCATGTCGATCTGGGCGATCACGTTGTCGAGGCGCAGCGCCAGGCCGACCGAATCGACGCTGGGCAGGGCCTTGAGCTTGTCCATGTCCTTGGCGATGGCGCGGCGGATGGTGATGAACTGCGGCTTGTCGGAACGCGACAGGCTGCGGTCGGCGTTCTGCAGCGCGATCAGCGCGCCGGGCACGTTGCCGGCCAGTTGCAGCTGCTGGCTGGCCGTGGACAGCACTTGCTCGATCTCCGTCAGCGCCCACTCGTCGCGGTTCTTGGACAGGTCCTGGTACAGCTGTTCGAGCGCCAGTTGCTGGCTCTGGGCTTCCACCTGCTTCGATTCCAGCAGCGCGACCTTGGCTTGCAGCTCCTTGCTCGTTTCCTGCACGCTGCGGGCCAGCGTGCCCGTCTCGGCGTTGGAGGCGTCGTTCTTCTGCAGGCGGTGCGCCATCTCCTCGCGCAGGCTGCGCACCTGGGCGTGGGTGGACCAGGTCTGGCCGGCCACCACGATGCCGAGCGCCACCACGGCGCAGCCCAGCACTTGCGGTTGCAGCAGGGTGTCCATCCAGGTCGGCGCCGGTGTTGTGGGCGGCGCGGACGGCGTCTCCGCAGCCGGGCCGGGAGCGGTGACAGGTTCAGGTAATGTAGGCAATTCGTTCATGGGTGTGATTGTAACGCGGCGAGCAGTCGTTCGTCGCCTGATCCTGTGAGCGTCAGTCGGGTAAAGCCCAATTGATTTGCCGTCTCGGCAATTCGGGCGTGCGGGATAATCAAATGTTGCCGTTGCATCATTACAACATATTTCGCATGGTTTGCGCCAGCGCCGGCACCAGCGCCGGCATCAGCACCAGCGCCATCGTGCCGCCCCAGCTGCTCCAGCAAGCCCACCAGGCCGCGCAGCGCCTCCGAGCTGGTGATGATCCAGTCGTTGGGCCGGGCCAGCAGCGTGCGCAGCTGAGCGGCCAGGGCCGGGGTCAGGGCCGGCACGGCGCGCCGGTAGGCGGCCACCACGGTGACGTCGGCGCCGGCCGCGCGCAAGCCGTCGGCCATCAGTTCCCTGCCCTGCTCGCCGCGCACGATCAGCACGCGGCGTCCGCGCAGGGCCGCCAGGTCCAGCGTTTGCAGCAGATGTTCGGAATCGCTGTGGGCCGTGTCGGCCGGGCTGACGATGGTGGCGTTGGCCGGCGTGATGCCGTGCGCGGCCAGCGCGGCGCGGCTGCCCTCGCCCAGCACGGCCAGCGTCACGCCCTCGGGCCAGCGGGCCGGATGGGCAAGATGGGCGAACGCGGCGTCGATGGCGTTGGGCGACACGAAGGCCACCATGGCGTAACCGGCCAGGCCGGCCAGCACGGCCTGGAGCGGCGCCGGATCGGCCAGCGGCGCGATCTCCAGCAGCGGCAGCAGCGCCACGTCGCGCCCGGTGGCGGCGATGCGGGCCGCCAGCGGCCCGGCCTGCGCCGCCGGCCGCGTGATGACGACCGTGGCGGTCATCCGCGTCAGGCTGCCGGCTGGTCGTCGGCCGGCGCCGCCGTGGCGCACACGGCCAGGATGGCTTCCGCGTCCTGGCCGCGCAGCAGCTCGGCCACCTGCTCGCCCAGCTGCTCCGGCGTGGCGGCCGGGCCGCTCACCTCGGCGCTGGCCATGCGGCTGCCGTCCGGCGTGGCCACCATGGCGCGCAGGCGCATCTGGCCGGCGTCCACGGTCGCGAAGGCGGCCAGCGGAATCTGGCAGCTGCCGCCGAACACCTTGGACACCTTGCGCTCGGCCGCCACGGCTTGCGCCGTCGCCTCGTGGTTCAGCGGCGCCAGCAGCGCGTGCAGGTCGAGGCCATCGTTGCGTTCGGCGATCTCGATCGCCATCGCGCCCTGGCCGGCGGCCGGCAAGCTCGTCTCCGGCTCCAGCAGGGCGCGGATGCGCTGCGGCAGGCCCAGGCGTTTCAAGCCGGCGGCGGCCAGGATGATGGCCGCGTAGTCGCCCCGGTCCAGCTTGCCGAGCCGGGTGTCGAGGTTGCCGCGCAGCGGCTGGATCACCAGCTGCGGATAGCGGGCCGCGATCAGCGACTGGCGCCGCAGGCTGCTGGTGCCGACCACGGCGCCGGCCGGCAAGTCGTCGAGCGAGGCGTAATCGTTGGAGACGAAGGCGTCGCGCGGGTCTTCGCGTTCGAGCACGGCGGCCAGCGCGAAGCCCTCGGGCAGCTCCATCGGCACGTCCTTGAGCGAGTGCACGGCCAGGTCGGCCCGGCCCTCGGCCATGGCCACTTCCAGCTCCTTGACGAACAGGCCCTTGCCGCCCACCTTGGACAGCGCGCGGTCCAGGATCTGGTCGCCACGGGTGGTCATTCCCAGAATCTCGATGCTGCACTGCGGATATAATGCAGCTAAGCGGGCCCGCACGTGCTCGGCTTGCCACATGGCAAGACGGCTTTCGCGCGACGCGATGATCAATCTGGACGGGAGAGGTTGGACCAATTCGGAAGTTTTCAAAACCAGTTCTTTCGCTGTAGCCGACGCTAACCGGCGTGGGCCAGTTATTTCGCGCATGTTTAAGATCATAAATTTTATCACGCGCGCCTCTTGCAGAACCGGGCCACAAGCCTTTGCACCGACATACATCACATTTTGCGACTGATCAAATGGCAAAACAATCTAGTGCAATAGACGAACAACCGGGCGTGGACGCGCAAGCCGACAAGGACGCGCCGCTCAAGGAAGACATCCGCCTGCTGGGCCGCCTGCTGGGCGAGGTGCTGCTCGAACAGGAAGGCGAGGAAGTGTTCGCCGTGGTCGAGACCATCCGCCAGACGGCCGTGCGCTTCCGCCGCGAGGCCGACGCCGGCGCGGCCAAGGAACTGGACGGCATGCTCAAAATTCTCACGCGCGAGCAGACCATCTCCGTGGTGCGCGCGTTCTCCTACTTCTCGCACCTGGCCAACATCGCCGAGGACCAGCACCACATCCGCCGCCGCCGCGCCCACCTGCTGGCCGGCTCCGCGCCGCAGCAAGGCAGCGTCAACTTCGCGCTGGGCAAGCTGAAGGACGCCGGCGTGGCCGAGGACACGGTCGCCACCTTCTTCCAGGACGCCCTGATCGCGCCCGTGCTGACGGCCCACCCGACCGAGGTGCAGCGCAAATCCATCCTCGACGCCGAACACGACATCGCCCGCCTGCTGGCCGAGCGCGACCTGCCGCTCACGCCCAAGGAGCGGGCCGCCAACCTGCACCTGCTGCGCGCGCGCGTGGCCACGCTGTGGCAGACCCGCATGCTGCGCTACTCCAAGCTGACCGTGGCCGACGAGATCGAGAACGCCCTGTCCTACTACCGCATCACCTTCCTGCGCGAGCTGCCCGGCCTGTACGACGACATCGAGGGCGACATCGCCCAGCACTACCCGCAGGCCGCGGGCCGCGCCATCAACGCGCCGTACGTGCAGATGGGCAGCTGGATCGGCGGCGACCGCGACGGCAACCCCAACGTCAACGCCGGCACCATGCAGCACGCGCTGGAGCGCCACGCCACCACCATCCTCGACTTCTACCTGGACGAGGCGCACACCTGCGGCGCCGAGCTGTCCGTCTCAACGCTGATGGTGGCCTGCAGCCCCGAGTTGCAACAGCTGGCCGACAGCTCGCCCGACACCTCGGCCCACCGCAGCGACGAACCGTACCGCCGCGCCCTGATCGGCATCTACGCGCGCCTGGCCAGCACCGCCCGCGCGCTGGGCGCCACCAACATCCTGCGCAAGGAAGTGGGCCACGCCGAACCGTACGGCGCGGCCGCCGAGTTCTCGGCCGACCTGCAGGTGCTGATCGACTCGCTCGAAGCCAACCACGGCGGCATGCTGGTCAAGCCGCGCCTGTCCACGCTCAAGCGCGCGGCCGACATCTTCGGCTTCCACCTGGCCTCGCTGGACATGCGCCAGAGTTCGGACGTGCACGAGCGCGTGCTGACGGAGCTGTTCGCCCAGGCCGGCGTGCTGCACGACTACGCGGCGCTGGACGAGGAAGCCAAGGTCGACCTGCTGCTGAATGAACTGAGCCAGCCGCGCCTGCTGTACACGCCCTACATCAGCTACTCGGCCGAGACGGAATCGGAACTGACCATCCTGCGCGCGGCGCGCCAGATCCGCGCCCGCTACGGCGCGCGCGCGATCCGCAACTACATCATCTCGCACACGGAAACCGTGTCCGACCTGCTGGAAGTGCTGCTGCTGCAAAAGGAAATGGGCCTGCTGCGCCTGAGCGAGCCGGAGCTGGACCTGATGGTGATCCCGCTGTTCGAAACCATCCCCGACCTGCAGCGCGCAGGCGGCATCATGGAGGCCGTGATGGCCGTGCCGCTGGTGCGCCAGCTGATCGCCAAGCAGGGCGAGATCCAGGAAGTCATGCTCGGCTACTCGGACTCCAACAAGGACGGCGGCTTCCTGACCTCGAACTGGGAACTGTACAAGGCCGAAACCCACCTGGTGACGGTGTTCGAAAAGGCCGGCGTCAAGCTGCGCCTGTTCCACGGCCGTGGCGGCACGGTCGGCCGCGGCGGCGGTCCCAGCTACGAAGCCATCCTGGCCCAGCCGCACGGCACCGTCAACGGCCAGATCCGCCTGACGGAACAGGGCGAGATCATCGCCTCCAAGTTCTCGAACAAGGATATCGGCCGGCGCAACCTGGAACTGCTGGTGGCCGCCACGCTGGAGGCGAGCCTGATGCCGCAGTCGGACGACCTGGGCCACCAGGCCCGGTTGCGCGGCTTCGAAGCCGTCATGGCCGAGATTTCCGACCGCGCCTACAAGGCCTACCGCGACCTCGTGTATGAGACGCCCGGCTTCACCGACTACTTCTTCGCCGCCACCCCGATCGCCGAGATCGCGGAACTGAACCTCGGTTCCCGTCCCGCCTCGCGCAAATCGACCAAGCGCATCGAAGACCTGCGCGCGATCCCGTGGGGCTTCTCGTGGGGCCAGTGCCGCTTGCTGCTGCCGGGCTGGTACGGCTTCGGCAGCGCCATCGGCGGCTGGATCGCCGACGGCGACCAGGAGGAACGGGTGGCCCAGCTGCGCGCCATGTGCCAGCAATGGCCGTTCTTCGCCACGCTGCTGTCGAACATGGACATGGTGCTGGCCAAGACCGACATGGCGATCGCCTCGCGCTACGCGGAGCTGGTGCAGGACAAGGAACTGCGCGAGCGCATCTTCAAGCGCATCACCGAGGAGCACGACCACACGCTGCGCATCCTGCAAAGCATCACCGGCGCCACCGAACGGCTGGCGGGCAACCCCCTGCTGGCGCGCTCGATCCAGAACCGCTTCGCCTATCTCGACCCGCTGAACCACTTGCAGGTGGAACTGATCAAGCGCCACCGCGCGATCAGCAAGGAGCCGGGCAAGGTCGACGAGCGCGTGCACCGCGGCATCCACCTGTCCATCAACGGCGTCGCGGCCGGCCTGCGCAACACCGGCTGACGCCAGCGCGCCAGCCGCTGGGGACGCGCAGTGGGGACGTAACACGGTCGATTGACCGTGTTACGTCCCCATTTCTTTTTCCCCTCCTGGTGCCAGCGCGTCCCCGCCCCCATCCAGGCCATTTGTTACATAAAAAGAAAGACAAATCCGCCAAATTATCATTACAATACACCAACATTTCATCGAGCGCCCCCACCCGGGCGTGCCCGGTGCGTTCCATCCCGTCATTCCAGGCATTCGTCGCGATGAAAAATTGGTCCACCCTCCTCTCGCGCCCCGCAGGCTCCGGCGCGGCGCTGCTGCTGGCCGGATGGCTGGGCGGGGCCGCGTGGGGCCACGCCAGCCCGCCCATCGCCGGCCATCTGCTCGGCGCCGCCATGCTGCTGGCGGGCGCCGCGCTGCTGTGGCGCCTGCATGCCGCCGATGCGCGCCAGCGCGCCGATGGCGCCGCACTGCTGGCCACCGCGCAAGCCCACGCCAGCGCCGACCTGCAATTGCGCGAAATCGTCGCCATGATGCCGGCGCCGCTGTTCATCAAGGATACCCAGCACCGCATCGTGATGATGAACGCGGCCTGCGAGGAGTTGTTCGGCGTGCCGTTCGCGGTGATGGGCGGCACCACCGGCAGCCGCCATTTCCCGGTCGAGCAGATGGATGGCTTCCTCGCCAACGACCGCGCCGCCTTCACCGGCGGCCAGTTGATCGTCAACGAGGAATTCGTCTGGTGCGGGGCGCGCGCGGAGAACCGGCAGATGCAAACGTTCAAGAAGCCCGTGTTCGACGCCGACGGCCGGCCGCAGATGCTGATCGGCATGTGCTTCGACATCACGGACCGCAAACGCACCGAGGCGGCCCTGCAGCGCACGCTCGACCAGCTGCGCGCCATGACGCTGCACCACGACCGCATCCGCGAGGATGAGCGGCGCCGCATCGCGCTCAACATCCACGATGAGCTGGGCCAGAACCTGCTGGCCATGCGGCTCGACGTGGCGCGCCTGCATGCGCGCGCGGCCGCCAGCCACGCGGCGCTGCATCGCCTGACCGGCCACACGCTGGCCACGTTGGACGCGACCATCAAGTCGGTGCGCGAAGTGATCAACGATCTGCATCCGAGCACGCTGGAACTGGGCCTGTGCCCGGCCGTCGAGTGGCTGCTGGGCCAGCTGGAGCAGCGCAGCGGCCTGCGCTACCGGCTGCAGGTGCTCGACGATGGCGCCAACGCGCTGCTGGACCAGGGCCAGACCTCCAGCCTGTTCCGGCTGGTGCAGGCGGCCCTCACCAGCATCGCCTGCTTCGCGCGCGCCGGCGCGGTGACGGTGTCGCTCAACCTCAAGCCGGAAGTGATGACCATCGTGCTGCACGCGGACGGCGCCGGCATGGTGCACGCCGAGCAGCTCACGCTGGACGCCTTCGGCATCCGCGCCATCAAGGAACGGGTGGCGGCCATGGGCGGGGAAATGGTGCTGGCGCGCGGCCAGGGCGGCAGCATGATGACGCTGCTGTTGCCGGGCGTGGCCGCGCCGCGCGCGGCGCCCGAGACGGCGCCGGCCTGACGGGCCGTCAGTGCGGCCGTGCGCCATCCATGCGGGCGCGCATGGCCGGCGTCATCATCACGTTGCGCCGGGCGTCGACCAGCATCACTTCCTTCAGGCCCAGGCGCTGGGCCATCGCCTCCCAGCCGGCCGGGCCGGTGATGAACAAGGGCTTGGAATTGCCGTCCGAGCGCAGGCCGGGATCGCTGCCGCCCGAGGCGATCACGGTGACCGACGCCACCAGGTCGATCGTCTCGCCCGTGCGCGGGTCGATGATGTGCGGATGGCGCTTGCCATCCTTCATGAAGTAGCGCTCGTAGTCGCCGCTGGTGCCGATCGCCTCGTTGTCGCGCAGCGACAGCGTGGCCAGCGTGCCGTCGCCGCGCGGGTCGCGGATGCCGACCTGCCACGGCCGTTTGCCGGGCTGGCCGATGGCGAGGATGTTGCCGCCCACGTTGATCAGGGCCGCGTTGACGCCGGCGTCGCGCAGGATGCGGGCGGCGCGGTCGAGCGCGTAGCCCTTGGCGTAGCCGCCCAGGTCGATCATCACGGCGCGGTTGGTGCTGGTGATGGTGTTGCCCTGGTAGCGCAGGTCCGACAGGCGCGGATTGGCCGCCACCCACCGTTTGATCTCGTCCGGCGCCGGCCCCAGGTCGTGGATGTCGCTGCTCTGGAAACCCCACAGCCGGATCAGATGGCCGATGGCCGGATTGAACAGGTCATCGGACTTGGCCGACAGCGCGGCCGCCGATTGCAGCAGCCCCACCAGTTCGGCGTCCGCCTCGAACGGCTGGCCGGCCGCGATGGCGTCGTTCAGCCCCGTCAGCATGCTCGGCTGCCAGGCGTGCAGCTTGTGGTGCAGACGGTCGAATTCCTTGAGCACGGCGGCGCTGAGGGCGTCGGCCCGCTGCGGCGTCTCGCCGTAGATGCTGATCTCGACCACGGTGCCGAACACGTGGCCTTGCGTCTTGTAGGTGTGGTATTCGCGGGCGCAGCCCGACAACAGGCCCGACAACAGCGCCAGCGCGACCAGGGTCGACAGCCAGCCGGCCATGGCGGCGCTCTTCTTCCAGGTGCCTCGCATGCGGGCGCCCTCCTTGCAATGGGGGGACCGGGCGGACCCGGTCCCGTGTACATCACGCCGCCGTCACGGCGGCGGCTTCAATCTCAGCTCGACTTGGTCGCCATGAAGTCGACGGCGGCCTTGACCTCGTCATCCTTCAGGCCTGGGTTGCCGCCGTGCGGAGGCATCATTTTGAAGCCGTCCAGCGCGCTCTTGTAGAGGGCTGGCAGGCCTTTGCCCACGCGTGGTTTCCAGGCGGCCTTGTCGCCGAACTTGGGGGCGCCCATCACGCCGGCGCCGTGGCAGGCGAGGCAGGTGGCTTTGTAGACCTTCTCGCCTTTGACCAGGTCGGGCGCGGCTTGGGCGGTACCGGCGGCGCAGACGGCCAGCAGCAGGGAAGAAACGATAGTAGCTAATTTCATGGGGATAAACTCTCAAATAAAAAAGAACAAAAAAAACCGGGGGCGAACGTGGCTGGTCGATCAACGCATGATTGCCCCCTTTCTCAGTGCGACATGGCGTCGTCATGGGCGGCGCTGCCCCCCATGCTGACCATGTCGCGACCGATCTGCTCGAAGCGCAGCACCTTGCCGCCCTCGGCGGCCGCGAAGTCCTGCGCCCCCTGCAAGGTGGCGAAGGAACCGAAGGTGGGGCCCATCGAGCCCTGCTTGCGGCTGCCCGCGACGTAAAACGCGCCGCGCGCCTCTATCCAGTTGCCGGCCGGGTGCGCCCAGTCGGCCTTGCCCATGTCCTGCACGTACAGGCCGGCCACGGCCCGCTTCTGCTCGGGGTTGAGCACCACGGCGAACAATTCCATCAGGTCGCAGTAGAAATCGGGCTTGCCTTCGGCGTACTGGATCTGGGCCTTGGGACCGGGGAAGTCGCGCAGCATCATGCCGTCCAGCGCGCACGCGGTGTCGGCGCCCGGCTCCTGGGCCGCCACCTTGGGGGTGTTGGGGGTGCAGGCCGCCAGCAGCAGCACGCCCACGAACAGGACGCGGCGGGCGGCGGGGGCCGCCAGTGGGTTGAACTTCATTTGAACCTCCGGATAGCGATAAGGAACGGCGCTGCGATCCAGGCCAGCATGATGGCCAGCAGCACCAGTGGATTGGTGAGCGCGCCCGGCATCACGGTCGACAGGCCATACATGGTCTGCACCTGCTCCGAGCTGAAGATGTTGAGCAGACGGAACACGTCGGCCGGGTTGAGCATGAGGATGGCGCCGAACAGCGCGCTGCTGAGCTTGCCCTGGCTCATCACGAGCGCGCCCATCAGCAGCAGGTCGAAGATCAGCACGTAGAAGAACCACAGGCCGATGGCGGCGCCGCTGGCGCGCACGCGGTCGCTGGCGATCACCGACAGCAGCACGGACACGCTGAGGAAGGCCATGCCCATCAGCACGGCGCTGAACACGAAGCCGGCGTAGTGGTAGCCGTCGCGCACGGTCAGCTCGGCCGACAGCGGCAGCAGCCCGGCGCCGAAGCCGACCACGGTGGCGCCGGCCAGCGCGCCGGCCAGGCCCAGGTATTTGCCGAGCAGGATCTCGGCGCGCGTGATCGGCATCGACTGCAGCAGCTCCAGCGAGCCGCGCTCGCGCTCGCCGACGATGGCGTCGTAGCCGAGGATCAGCGCGATCAGCGGCACCAGGTAGATCACCAGGCTGACCAGGCTGGCCACCGTGGCGTCCACGCCGTGGAAGCCGACCTCGCCCTGCTGGGCCGCGCCGAAGTAGGCGATGGCCAGCGCGAACAGGGCGAAGATGATGGCCACGGCCAGCACCCAGCGGTTGCGCAGGCGGTCGCGCAGCTCCTTGCTGGCGATCACCCGCACCTGCGACCATTCAATGCGCGTGGACATGGGCGCCTCCGTGGCCAAGGAACAGTTGTTCGAGTGTCGGTTCGTGGATGGTCACGTCCAGCGCCAGCGCGGCCAGCGCCGACAGCACGGCCATCTTCTCGCCGGACTGGCAGGCGATGGTGGCCTGCACGCCGTCCAGCCGCAGTTCGGGACCGTCCAGCGGCGCCAGCGCTTGCTGCAAGCGGGCCGCCGTGCCGGGGCGCAGCGTGGCCACGATGTGCGACGGCAGCACCATGCGCGAGCGCAGCTGGGCCAGCGTGCCCTGCTCGGCCACCTGGCCCGAGTGCATGATCACCAGCCGGTCGACCCGGTCCTGGATCTCGGCCAGGATGTGCGACGTGATGACGATGGTGGCGCCGCGCGCGCGCACCTCGCGCAGGATGCGGTAGAAGTCGGCGATGCCCTCCGGGTCCAGGCCGTTGGTGGGCTCGTCCAGGAAGATCAGGTCGGGGTCGCCCAGCAGGGCCTGGGCGAAGCCGAGGCGCTGGCGCATGCCCTTCGAGTAGGTGTGCACGCGGCGGCCGGCCGCCAGGCTCATGCCCACCTGCTCGAGCACGCCGGCGCAGGCGCGGCGCGGCACGTGTTTGAGGTCGGCGAACAGGTGCAGCACCTCGAGGCCGGTCAGGTTGTCGTAGGTGACGAAGCTCTCCGGCAGATAGCCGATGCGGCGGCGCACCTGGCGGAACTCGGCGCTGGCCGTGTCCACGCCCTGCACGCGCACGGTGCCGGTGGTGGCCGGCAGCAGGCCCAGCATGAGCTTGAACAGCGTGCTCTTGCCGGCGCCGTTGTGGCCGATCAGGCCGAACATTTCGCCCTGGTCCACGGTCAGCGACACGCCCCGCAGCGCCTGCACGGCGCCGAAGGACTTGCTGACCTGCGCCAGTTCAATGGGGGAGGATGTCATTCCAGCGTCTCCAGTTGGGGTTCAGTGGGTGGGTGCGCGGATGGCGGTCCACGATGCTGGGCGCGCGCAGCAGCGGGAACTGGCGCGCCACGAAGCGCAGCGTCTGCACCGAGGGGCTGGTCAGCACCAGCTTGACCAGCGGGTATTGCCAGTTCAGGCGGTCCACCAGGTCGTTGGCCTCGTAGGCCACGTCGCCCACGCCGTCGCCATCCTGGTCCCAGCCGCCGTAGTTGCTGAAGTAGTTGCCCTGCTTGCGGCCCCACACCACGTCGCGCGCGGCCACGAACTTGACCTGCTCCTCGTTGCCGATGAAGTCGTTGCCGTCCACCTCGTTGTTCGAGGAGCCGGCCGACAGGTGCACGCCGGTGCGGTTGTGGCTGATCAGGTTGTTGCGCACCACGTTGAATTCGGCGTCGTAGATGAAGAAGCCGCGCCCGTTGCCGGCCACCACGTTGTTTTCAATGATGGAATCCTGGATGGTGCGCAGCATGATGCCGTGGTCGGTGTTGCCCCAGGCGACGTTGTTGCGCACGACGAGGTTGCGCACTTCCATCAGGGCCAGCCCGCCCCGGTTCAGGTAGGACTCGTTGTTCTCCCACGTGCTGTCGTTGGTGTTCATGTAGTGGGTGCCGTAGCGCACGTGGTGGATCTTGTTGCCGCGGAACAGGGCATGGGTCGACACGTCCGAGTAGATGCCGTCGCGGGTGAAGCTGATGTTGTTGTCGATGATCTGGGCGCCGCGCGTGTTGTAGACCTGGATGCCGTTGCCGCGCATGGCCGACATCAGGTCGCGCCGGCCCGTGATGACGTTGCGCAGCACCTTGGCGTCGTCCGACTTTTCCAGCCAGATGCCGAACAGGTTGAACACCAGCGCGCAGTCGGCGATGGTGACGCGGTCGGCGCCGGGCACCACGTAGACGCCGGCGTTCTGGGCGTCCAGGCTGGTGCCGCTGTCGCGCACGTTGAAGCCGGCGATGGTGACGTCCTTGGCCGTCACGCGGATCACGTCGCCCGTGCCGCCGCCGCTGATGGTGGGATGGTCCAGCCCCTGCAACGTGAGCGGCTTGTCGATGCGCAGGTTGTCGCGGTAGTCGCCGCGCTCCACCTGCACCGTGTCGCCGGGCGCGGCGCGCGCCACGGCCGCCGCGATGGACTGGCCCGGTGTTACCCGCAACACGGCGGCCGCCCCATCGGCCGCCGTGCCCAGGATGGCGAGGCCGCCGGCGCAAGCCAGCAGCCAGACCCGCAGCCGGTGCGCTAACACCGGCCGCGTCTCGCCTCGTCTGTGCGTGTTCACAGCGACTCCTGTTCGGCGGCGGGACGCCGCTCCTTCAGGGTGCTGCGCAAACTGTCGAGGGAAATGAAATAACCCTGGTCGTTGATCGGCGTCAGGGCCAGGCCGGCCTTGTCGCGGCGCTTGCGCTCCTTGACCAGCGGCGGGCAGGCGTGGTCGTCGTAGTACATGACCATGCAGTCCAGGCACAACAGGCATTCCATCTGGTCGATCTTGCCGTTCTTGTCGATCGCGTGCGAACCGCAGCCGGCCGCGCAGGCGTGGCAGGTGGTGCACTCGGCCTTGCGCTTCAGGCCGAACAGGCGGAACTTGCTCGGGATCGCCAGGCCGGCGCCCATCGGGCAGATGTACTTGCAGTACGGCCGCTCGCTGATCATGGACAGGCCCAGGATGCCGCCGATGAAGATCCAGAACGGCCACGTGCGGTTCCACACGCCGACCAGGAAGGTGGTCTTGAACGGCTCGATCTCGGCCAGCTTCTCGGCCATCTCCATCGAATAGAACGACACGCCCAGCAGCACGAAGAACACGCCGTACTTGATCCATTTGAGCTTGTCGTGCAGGGCCTTGGGCAGCAGGCGCTGGTATTTCTTCAGGCCGATGATGGCGCCGAATTTCAGGGCCAGGTGCTGCAGCGAGCCGAACGGGCACAGCCAGCCGCAGAACAGGCCGCGGCCCCACAGCAGCACGGTGCCGATGATGAACCACCAGAACGTGAAGATGTACGGGTCCGACAGGAACAGCTCCCACTTCCACTGGTGCAGGATGGAGTGGAACCACGTCATGATCTGGGTGATGCTGGGCTGGGCCTTCAGGTAGAAGCCGAAGAAGCCCACGCTGATGATCCACAGCGCCGTGCGCGGGCCGCTGATCAGCGGCTTGTGCTTGCGCTTCGAGGCGCGCACCAGCTTGTCGCGGCGCGCATACCAGAACGCGGCCGCCGCCAGCACCGCCACGAAGGCGGCGCCGACCAGGGCGTTGTTGCGCCACAGGGCTTTCCAGGCCGCCTCCGGCTGCACCACCTTGGGACGGCCGCCTTCGAGGTAGCGGTCGGCCAGCCAGTACTGCTGGTCGAAGTGGACGAAGATCTTGCCGCCGTGCTCGGTGTCGGGCTTGTTGGCCAGCATGGTCAGCTGCCACGGCCAGGCCGGGTTGAAGTCCTTGGAACGGACGATGAAGATGGCCGATTCCTTGAACTCGGGCACGTCCTTCGGCTCCAGCCGGTACAGGTTCAGGTAGTCCGTGTCGCGGAAGGTGAAGGTGACGGGGTCCTGGCGCACCTGGATGCGGTCGTAGATGCCGCCGCGCACGAAGCCGGAGCCCTTGAACGAGGTCTGGCCCTTGGCGATCAGGAAGATCGCGTGCTCGTCGGGCTTGAGGTCGGCCATCAGGCGCTGGTAGCCATGCTCGCCCAGGATGCTGTTGCCGATGGTGGGCACGTTGAGGTAGCCGAAATACAGGTCCATGTAGGGACCGCCGCTGTCGCTGGCGCCCACCTCGGAGGCCGGCACCAGCAGGTGGCCGATGCTGCCCTCGGCGGTCAGCTTGGCCCAGTCGAGGCGCTCGTTGAGCGGCGTGAAGTGCGCCGGCGGGCGCGCGGCCGTGGTGAAGATGCCGACCTGGCGCCCGATCTCGTAGGCGCTGCGCGAGATCACCTGGTTCTCCGCGATGGCGGTGACGGTGGCGCCGCTGATGGCGTCCAGCCCGACGGCGCCGGTGGACACGTCGCCATGGCCGATCTCGAGCTTGGCGTCGCCCTTGCGGCCCACGTACTGGCCGATGAATTTCAACAGCGCCGACTCGGGAATGCCGGCCAGCAGGATCGGTTCGGAGTGTTTCAGTACTCGCACGCCCGTGATCACGCCCTGGCGGTCCATGCCGATCAGGGTGACGACGGGCTTGCCGGAATAAGCGGGAATGTCGACCACGTCGGTCGAGAGGAACACATAACCCAGCAGCTTCTCATGCTGGTCCGCGCCCTTGCCCCACGCTTCCACGTAGGCAGGCGCGCCTTTGCGCTGCGAAAAGCGCGTGGCCTGCGGCAGCACGTCCGTGCATGGCGCGTAGGCGCACAGATCCGGGCCGTGCAGCATTGCCGGAGGCAGCTCGGCGTCGTAGACCGTGGCGCGCGCCGGAACGGCGCACAGCACGGTCAACAACACGCCGAGCAGCACCAGGCAGTGCCGCACGACGCGGGGCAAACGAAAACTGATTGTCATCGTATGCCCGGCTTCTTACGCTTCCACCAGCAGACGGCTGCGCATTTCCAGGTGCAGCGCGTGGCAGAAGTGGGTGCAGTAGATCCAGAACGCACCGGCATGGTCAGCCTTGAAGGTGACCGACTTGGTCTCCTGCGGGTTGACGATGAAGCAGATGTCGTAGGTCGGGATCGCGCAACCGTGGGTCAGATCCTCCACCTTGTCGTGGTTGGTCAGGATCAGCGTCACTTCGTCGCCCTTCTTGACCTTGATCTCCGGCAGGCTGTAGTTCGGCGCCACCGACATCATGCGCACCGTCACCTTGTTGCCCTGGCGGGTGATGCCGGCGTTCTCCGGTTTCACGGCCAGCGGGAAGTCGTCCATGTTGTAGATCTGGCGCGTCTTGACCACGTCGCGGCGCACGATGATGCCGTCGTGCGGTTCCGAGTACGCGGTGTGGTCGGCGATCAGCTTCATGGTCGAGCCGCTGATGTCGATCAGCTGTTCCGTCTCCGGATGCAGCGGGCCGACCGGCAGGAAGCGGTCCTTCGAGAACTTGTTACCCGAGTTCAGGTACTTGCCGTCCGCTTCCTTGGTCTCGCCCATCGACGCGTAGTTGTGGCCGGGCTGGTAGTGCACGTCCATCTTCTCGACGATGACCTTGGCGTTCTTGTCGCCCTTGAACTGGGCGATGGCCGCCTCCACGTTCCACTTCACGCACTGGCTGTCGAGGAACAGCGAGGTGTAGGCGTTGCCGCGGCCGTCGAAGGCCGTGTGCAGTGGGCCCAGGCCGATTTCCGGCTCGGCCACCACGGCGTCGCGTTCGGTCTTGAGTTCGCCGGCGAACCACTTGAGCACCAGCGACAGGTCGATCACGGTCGCCGTCGGCGACAGTTTGCCCGAGCACACGAAGTATTTGCCGTCCGGGCTGGCGTTCACGCCGTGCGGGTTCTTGCCGACCGGGACGTAGCAGGTGACGGAGGACTTCGGATCCGGATTGGCGGCTTTGCGGCCGTCGACCACGGGCACCTTCGAGCTGCCGATGGTGGTGAACTTGCCGGCCTTGACCAGCGCTTCGATGCGGGCCACGTTGAAGAACACGCAGGCGTCGCGCTCGGCCGACATCATGCCGGTCAGGTCGTGTGCGTTCTCCGTGTTGTACTGGTTGGAGGCGGCCAGCTTACCGTCGTACGAGGTGGCCACCAGGTCCATGTTGCCGTCCACGCGGCACTGCCACTTCACTTCCATGGAGTCGGCGTCCACGCAGGTGAACAGGCAGCCCCATTTGTCCGGGTTGTTCACATCGTGGCCATCGTTGGGCAGCGGGATGTGGAACTCGGCGCCGCAGAACACGCGGGTGGTGTAGTTGATCTTCGGATCGACCGGGTCGCACTTGTCCGGGAAGATGCCGTGGAAGCCCATCACGTTGGGCAGCTTGGTGATCTTGTCGCACTCCATCGTATCCATGCGGATGCGGGCCAGGCGCGAGTGGATCTTGTCGTTGACCCACAGGAAGCGGCCGTCATAGGTGCCGTCCTTGTAGCTGCCGTGCACGTGGTGGGTGTCGCCGGTCTTGTATTCGAGCGAGCCATCGGCCTTGGTGCCCATGATCTTCTTCGATTCGTTGGTGATGCCCCAGCCGAGCATGCAGTCGATGTTGAACACGGGGATGCGCTTGAGCGTACGGCCCGATGGCAGACCGATGATGCGCGCCTCGCCGCCGTGACCGGCGCTGGTGAAGGCATAGTAATCGTCCAGCTGGCCCGGTGCGATCTCGTGGCCGCCGCCGGCCTTGGCCGCCGCCGAAGCGGACGCGGACGCGCTGCCCTTGGGTGCAGCGCCCTCTTCTTTGCAGCCAGCCAGCCCCAGCGTGGCGCCAGCCAGGCCAAGCGCCGCACTCTTGCCGAGGAAACCGCGACGTGCGTTGACGACTTCAGTGTCCAGTTCCTTGCCTGCCTTGTTGCTGCTATCCCTATCCATCTGTTTTTCTCCTGAGTGTGCAAACATCGGTACAGCGGGTTGTCGCGCGACGTACGCGATCCCGTGCCAGCGAGCATTGTCTTGCTTCGGCAGGGCAATCTTGAATGATCTGAGTCAAGGAATTTCCAAGCCAAGTAAAATGCGCTGAGCGACCTGGCCAGTGTAGGGAGCGGCGCATGCCCCCGCTATCGGTGAATAGTGGGTCGGGTGGCTGTCATGGGAACTAGCACAGCTAAGCCTTAGGAACTAGGCGCACGCGTCGGAAGGCCTATTGCGCGCCGCGCCGCGCGTGCCGTAGCATGGCCGCTCGCCTACCGCTCCGACCCACAGGCAGCGCCGGGCGCCATGAAAGAGGAAGTGCGTCTGATGAACGAGCATATACCACGCCCCGGCCGGGAATCGGCCCTGAACATCACGATAGACCGCGACGGCACCCGCATCCACCGCCTGGTCGACGACGTGATCTACCCGGTGCGCGCCAGCCGCGCCATCGCCCGCCGCGATCCCATGGTGGAAGCGTTGTTCGGCGCACCGAAGGCGCGCCGGCCCAACAGCAAGCAATGACGGCGCGCCGCTGACCAGCCCCGCCCCGTCCGGCGCCGCCGCTGCGGCCGCCGCAACAATTAGTTGCCTTTTTGCATGTTCCAGCTCACACTACCGGAAGTGATTTTGTGTGAGATTTGGTATCGTGAAACGATGGGCCCACTATTTGCGTCTTGACAGCGCCACGCTGCTCGAGGTGATCCGCACCCATACGGAAATCGCCCGCTGCGGCCTGGACCTGGGCGGCGTGATGGCGCTCGTGTGCGAACGGGCACAGGCGCTGACCCATGCCACCGGTGCGGTGGTCGAGATCGCCGACGGCGAACAGATGGTCTACCGCGCCGTCTCGGGCAGCGCCGCCAGCCAGCTCGGCCTGCGCATACCGATGGCGGGCAGTCTGTCGGGGCTGTGCATGCGCGCCAAGCACATCCTGCTGTGCGCCGATTCGGAAACCGACGCGCGTGTCGACCAGGCGGCCTGCCGCAAGGTGGGCTTGCGGTCGATGGTGGTGATCCCGCTGCTCCACGACGACGCCGCCGTGGGCGCGCTCAAGGTCATCTCGACAAAGGTCGACGCCTTCCACGACCATCATATGGCGGCGCTGGAACTGATGTCCGAGGTGATAGGCGCAGCCATGTTCCACGCCGCCAGGCTCGAAGCGAGCGCGCTCTATCACAGCGCCACCCATGACGCCCTCACCAATCTCGCCAACCGGGCGCTCTATTACGACAGGCTGCGCCATTGCATCGCCCAGGCCGAGCGCCGGCGGGAACGCTTCGGCGTCCTGTGCATCGACATGGACGGCCTGAAGGCCATCAACGACCGCTTTGGCCATCGCGCCGGCGACGCCGCCATCCGGGCCCTCGCGCAACGCATCGGCGCCACCATCCGCGAGTCGGACCTGGTGGCCCGGGTGGGGGGCGACGAATTCGGCGCCATCCTGTCGCCGCTGCGGGACCCGGCCAACCTCGAGCAGAAGAAACTGGCGCTCGCCGCGTCGATCGCCCACGACTTCACCTTTGAAGGCCGACGGCTGCCGCTCGGCGCCAGTATCGGCAGCGCGATCTACCCGGACGACGCCAACGACCTGGAACCGCTGCTCGAGGTGGCCGACCAGCGCATGTACGCGGCGAAACGCGCGCGCAAGCAGCAGTCGACATCGGCCCCGGAAGACGCCGGCGCGGCCGCCCCTGGCCCGTCCGCGATCTTCAACTGTCTTCATTTTCCAACAGAGCCACAAAAACAATAGCAAATGTAAAATATTTCAGTAAAATGAACTCACAACATCGCAGCAAAGCAACACCACAACAATGAAATCTGCTCGCGCCACAAGCGCAACCGCAGTGCCGCACAATCTCATCGGGAGAAACACATGTTGTTGAGCTTATCGAGTACCGCTTTGGGCACCATCGACGTTCCGCAGCTCTCCCGTCCCCGCAGTCGCCCCCAACGTTCCCCCGCGTAGTTCGCTTTTTGCGCCGCCACAAACCATTTAACCCATAAGCAACGCCCATGCTCTTGTTGACAAGGGATGGTGCGCCGCCGCAGCATTTTTTCGTCCTTGTCAACAAACGAGGGCGTTAAAATACACTCACGCTTGTTGACGCATGGCAGCATGCAGACAGCGGAGTAAGAGCAGATTGTCCATCGACAGGACGACTTTGATGTTCCACACCCCACGGAGAAATCAAAATGACTTTGCGCCTCAAACTTACTTTGCTCGCTGCCAGCCTGGCATGCGCCACCGCCGCCCATGCCGGCGTGATCAAGGAGTCGAAGGACTCCATCTTCAAACCGACCGGCAAAGGCTGGGGCGAACTGGACCTGGACTCCATGAGCCACCCGGAGAAGGCGGCCACGCTCAAGGCGCGCCGCACCTCCAACCTGACCTACCAGGGCGGCCCCGTGATGGTGGCACCGACCACCAACGTGTATTACATCTGGTACGGCAGCAACTGGGACGTGGGCAACGGCCCGGCGTCCAAGAGCGTGCTGAGCACGCTGGCGCAAAGCATCGGCGGCTCGCCCTACTTCAACATCAACACCACCTACTACAACGGCAGCAACACCCACGTGAGCAACAGCGTCAAGCTGGCCGGCAGCATCGTCAACAGCGGCACGCTGGGCACCAAGCTGACGGACGCCAACATCCAGAGCGTGGTGACCAACGCCATCTCGTCCGGCGCCCTGCCGCTCGACAGCAACGCCGTCTACTTCGTGATGACCGACAGCGCCACCACGGCCACCTCGGGCTTCTGCACCCAGTACTGCGGCTGGCACACCAACACCACCGTGAGCGGCCAGAACATCAAGTACGCCTTCGTGGGCAACCCGGAAACCCAGTGCCCGTCGTCCTGCGGCGCCAACACGCCGAGCCCGAACAACACGCCGGGCGCCGACGCCATGGCCAGCATCTTCGCGCATGAACTGGAGGAAGCCGTGACCGACCCGGACGGCAACGCCTGGTACTCGCTGCAAAGCGGCATGGAGAACGGCGACAAGTGCGCGTGGACCTTCGGCACCACCTCGACCGCCTCCAACGGCGCCAAGTACAACGTGACCATGGGTGGCCTGAAGTACCTGATCCAGCAGAACTGGACCCTGCAGCCGTCCCAGGCCTGCACCATGCAATATCCCTAAGGTGTAGCATGACGATGGGCCGCCGCGCGCCGCGGCGGCCATACTTACCGGAACTTGTATGCTCAAGTATTTGCCGACCTTGCTCACCGCGCTGTCCCTGGCGCCCCCGCCCGCGCTGGCCGCCGAAGCGCAAAAGCGCATCGTCCCCACCGTGACGCTGACGGTGAAACAATTCTCCGAGCTCGAGGAGGACTGGCTGCAAGCCGTCCGCCAGCACGACACGGACGCCCTGAACCGGCTGGTGGCCGACAACTTCGAACTGCGCACCTCGGCCGCCCCCGGCCGCCCCACGGCCCGCGCCGAATGGCTGAAGCAGGCACAGTCCGGCGCGCCGTTCGAATCGCGCATCGAACAGATGGCCGTGCATGAATACGGGCCGCTGATGGTGGTCAGCTTCCTCTGGAAACTGGACGTGCCCAAGACCTCGCCCCTGCCCCGGCAGGTGTTCGTGATCGACACCTGGAAACAGGGCGACAACGGCTGGCAGGTACAGACGCGCTACGCGGCGCCGGTGCAGGCCGGCGCCAAGGCCGTGCCGGGCGCCGAACCCGGCCCGGCCGCCGTCGACAAGAAGATCTGACGGCGACGCCGCGCCGCGATCAGTCCGCCATGCAGCTCACCACCTATCTCCGCCAGGGCGGCTACGTGGCCGCCGCGCTGGCCAGCGCCGGCCTGATCTGGTACTGGCAGGCCGGCACGCCGGCCGACGCGCCGCAAAGCGGGAGCACGGCGCCCGCCCCCGCCGCATGGAGCGGCGCCATCGGCCCCGGCACGCTCGGCAGCGCGCCCCGCAACGCCGCCCTCGACGTCGACACGGACGAGCCGCCGCCCGATGGCTTCACCGTCAGCGACAGCGGCCAGCTGGCGGCCAACCGCCAGCTGCGCACCAGCTTCGACTACTTCCTGATCCGCGGCGACGGCGCCGACCTCGCGGCCCGCGCCGCGCAACTGCGCGCCTATCTGCGGCAGCGATTGCCGGCCGGCGCCGCCGCCCAGGCCGAGGCGCTGCTGACGCCCTACCTGGCCTACATCCGCAACCACGACGAGCTGCTGGCGCGCCAGCAGCTCACCGTGGCGCCGGGCGCCGTGCCCGACGCGCAGCAAACGGAGCGGCTGGCCAACTGGCAGGCGCAACGCGCGCGGCTGCGCCAGCAACAATTCTCGCCGGCCCTGCAGCGCGCCTGGTTCGGCGACGACGATGCGGTGCTGGCCGACGCCGTGGCCGAACTGCGCGCGCGCCCCGCGACGAACGCGGCCAGCAGCGCCGGCGCCGCCGACGACGCCGAGCCCGACTCCAACACGCTGCGCCAGCAACGGCTGCACGGCGCCACCGAACAAAGGGCGCGCGACGCCGAACTGGCCGACATCGTGCGCGACGCCACCCGCTCCTACGAGGCCGCCGCCGCCGATGAACGGCAGTGGCGCGTCCATTACGCGCGCTTCCGCGCCGCCGTGGCCCAGCTGCAAGGCGACGCCGCCAGCCCCGGCCCGGCGCGCCGCCGCAGCGTCGACGCGCTGCGCACCGAACTGTTCCCCACCGAGGCCGAGCGCATCCGCGCGCGCGCCAGCGGCATCGAATGACCCACCACAAGGACCGCACATGAAGCACACGTTAGCGCTGTTGCTGGCCACCGCCCTGCCGGTGCTGGCCCAGGCCGGCGCGGAGACGCCCACCGAAGCGCGCATCCACGCCCTGATCGAACCGCGCATGGGCGTCAACATCAAAGTCGACGGCGTGAGCAAGACGCCCTACGGCGGCCTGTACGAAGTGCGCACCAACGGCGACGTGTTCTACACCGACGAAAACGCCAGGTACCTGTTCGTCGGCAAGGTGGTCGACACCGCCACCTACCAGGACCTGACGCGCGCCCGCGCCGACCAGCTGGCCACGATACGCTTCGCCGACCTGCCGCTGGAGACGGCCATCAAGACCGTGCGCGGCGACGGCAAGCGCGTGATGGCCGTGTTCGAGGACCCCAACTGCCCATACTGCCGCAAGCTGCACCAGACGCTCAAGCACCTCGACAACGTCACCATCTACACCTTCCTGCTCGATATCCTGTCCGACGACTCGGCCGTCAAGTCGCGCAACATCTGGTGCGCGGCCGACCGCGCCCAAGCCTGGCGCGCGTGGATCGAGGACAGCCAGCCCGCCCCCGCCGCGCCGGCCGGCTGCAGCGCGCCGCACGCGGAAGTGCTGGCGCTGGGCAAAAAGCTGCACGTGATCGGCACGCCCACCGTCTACTTCGCGGACGGCACCCGCACCGGCAGCGCGTTCGACGTGCGCGCGCTCGAAGGGCGGCTGACGGCCGCCCTCAAACCGCGCGCGGCCAGCGATGCCGGAGCGCCCTGATTCCTCACCGCCCGCGGCGGCGGACGGCGGCGGCGGCCGGCGGACGGCCGCGCCGCCGCCGTCCGCACCGCCATCCGCGCCACCAGCCGCGTCACCATCGGGCTGGCGCGGCCTGCATCCCGACATCATCAAACTGGGCCTGGTCAGCTTTCTCACCGACCTCAGTTCGGAGATGATCTTCTCCGTATTCGCCATCTTCTTCACCACCGTGGCCGGCGCCTCCAGCGCGCTGCTGGGATTGATCGAAGGGCTGGCCGACTTCTCCGCGTCCTCGCTCAACTACCTGTCGGGCTGGCTGTCCGACCGTGGCGGCCGCCGCAAGGCGCTGGTGGTGGCCGGCTACGGCTTCTCCACGCTGGCCAAGACCATCCTGCTGGTGAGCACCGCCATCACGGCGTTGAGCCTGTTCCGCGTGATCGAACGGCTGGGCAAAAGCTTCCGTGGTCCGCCGCGCGACGCCTGGCTGGCCGCGATCGCCCCGGCCGAGCGGCGCGGCTACGCGTTCGGCGTGCACAAGGCGCTCGACAAATCGGGCGCCGTGGCCGGCCCGCTGCTGGCCTGGGCGGTGTTGAAATGGCTGGGCGAATCGGGCGACGCCTACCGGCTGCTGTTCTGGATCGCCGTGGTGCCGGCCCTGATCAGCGTCATCGTGCTGGCCAGGGTGGACGAGCGGACCGCCGCGCCGCACACGCGCGAAAGCGTGTGGCAGAACTGGCACGCGCTCAGCCCCGGCTTCAAGCGCTTCCTGCTGCCGGGCGGCCTGTTCGCGCTGGCCTACTACAGCCTGGGCTTCCTGCTGCTCAAGGCGCACGACGTGGGCTTTGGGGTGACGCAGATCGTGCTGCTGTACGCGTTCTTCAACGTCACCTGCGTGCTGGCCGCGCCGGCGATGGGACGGCTGGGCGACCGCATCGGCCGGCGGCGCGTGATCATGCTCGGCTACCTGCTGCATGGCCTGCTCAACGTCTGGCTGGCGCTGGCCCAAGGCAAATGGGAGCTGGTGGCCGCGTTCGCGGTCTACGGTGTGTTCTACGCGATCGACGAAGCCCAGAGCAAGGCCTACGTGGCCGACCTGGAGCCGGAGCGGCGCGCCTCGGCCATCGGCATCTACAGCTTCGTCACGGGCGCGCTGTACCTGCCCGCCTCGCTGCTGGCGGGCGCGCTGTGGAGCGTGGGCCCGGCCTGGACGTTCGGCGCGGCCGCCGTGCTGTCGCTGGCCGCCATCCTCGCGTTCGCAAAAAAAACCGGGGTCAGGTCATGAATTCACGCAACCTGCGTGAAGGCATGACCTGACCCCGGTTCCGGGTCGGGCGGACGACGCTTAGTGCGTGGTCAGGAAGGTCTTCAGCTTGTCCGAACGGGACGGCTGGCGCAGCTTGCTCATGGCCTTCGCTTCGATCTGGCGGATGCGCTCGCGCGTCACGTCGAACTGCTTGCCCACTTCCTCCAGCGTGTGGTCGTTCGACATCTCCACGCCGTAGCGCATGCGCAGCACCTTCGCTTCGCGCGGGGTCAGCGAGTCGAGCACTTCCTTGATCACGTTGCGCATCGAGGCGTGCAGCGCGGCGTCCAGCGGCGCCAGCGTGGTGTTGTCTTCGATGAAGTCGCCCAGCTGCGAATCGCCATCCTCGCCCATCGGCGTTTCCATCGAGATCGGCTCTTTGGCGATCTTCATGATCTCGCGCACCTTGTTTTCCGGCATTTCCATCTTGACGGCCAGGGTCGCCAGGTCCGGCTCGCTGCCCGTCTCCTGCATGATCTGGCGCGAGATGCGGTTCATCTTGTTGATGGTCTCGATCATGTGCACCGGCACGCGGATGGTGCGCGCCATGTCGGCGATCGAACGCGTGATGGCCTGGCGGATCCACCACGTGGCGTAGGTCGAGAACTTGTAGCCGCGACGGTATTCGAACTTGTCGACCGCCTTCAGCAGGCCGATGTTGCCTTCCTGGATCAGGTCGAGGAACTGCAGGCCGCGGTTGATGTACTTCTTGGCGATCGAGATCACCAGACGCAGGTTGGCCACCGTCATTTCACGCTTGGCCTGGCGCGCGCGCTTCTCGCCGGCCGCCATCTGCTTGTTGATCTTGCGCAGGTCGGCCAGCGGCAGCGCCACGCGCGCCTGCAGGTCGATCATCTTCTTCTGCAGCTCTTTCACGGCCGGCACGTTGCGGCCCAGCACGGCGCTGTACGGATAGGCGCAATCGACTTCCAGGTCCACCCAGTCCAGGTCGCACTCGTTGCCGGGGAAGACCTTGATGAAGTGGGCGCGCGGCATGCCGCACTTGTTCACGCACAGTTCCAGCACGGCGCGTTCGATGTGGCGCACCTCCTCCATCTGGCCGCGCAGCGTGTCGCACAGCTTCTCGACCACCTTGGCCGTGAAGCGGATGCCCAGCAGCTCGTTGGAGATGGCCTCCTGCGCCGCCACGTAGCCCTTGGAGCCGTAGCCGCCCGAGGCCTTGCGCATCTTGTCGTACTGGGTCGAGATGACGGCGAACTTCTCCAGCGCCGCCTTCTTCAGCTGCACCAGCTGCTCGGTCGAGAAGCCGGCCGCGCCGCCGTTGGCGTCGCCGTCCTCTTCCTCTTCATCCTCGACGTCCTCGTCCTCGTCGTCGTCCGACGCGGCGGCCGTGCTGACGGCCGGCGCGTTGGCCGCTTCGTTGACGTCGACGAAACCGTCCACCACCTCGTCGACCTTCATCTCGTCCGCTTCGATCTTCCTGGCCAGCGCGACGATCTCGGCGATCGTGGTCGGGCAGGCCGAGATGGCCTGGATCATGTCCTTCAAACCGCCCTCGATGCGCTTGGCGATCTCGATCTCGCCTTCGCGCGTCAGCAGCGCCACGGCGCCCATCTCACGCATGTACATGCGCACCGGGTCGGTGGTGCGGCCGAAGTCGGAATCGACGGTCGACAGCGCGGTGGCGGCGGCCGCCTCCACTTCGTCGTCGCTGGTGACGGTGGCCACGCTGTCGGTCAGCAGCAGCGATTCGGCGTCGGGCGCGCGCTCGTAGATGGCGATGCCCATGTCGTTGAAGGTGGCGATGATGCCTTCGATCGCCTCCGGATCGATGATGTTCTCGGGCAGCTGGTCGTTGATCTCGGCATAGGTGAGGAAGCCGCGCTCCTTGCCCATGTTGATCAGGTTCTTGATCTGCTGGCGGCGGCGCTCCATGTCCTCGGCCGACGCCTTCGGGTCCATGCCCAGCAGGTCGGCGCCGCCCTTGGCCTTGCGCTCGCGGGCCTTGGAGACGGCCTTCAGCTCGGCGCGCTCGACGGCGTTGAGCGCCGCCACTTCATCGTTCTCCGGCGTGAATTCGCTCGGCTTGCGGCCGCGGCGGCCCGGCACCTTCACGCTCGGCAGCAGGTAGCCGGAGGTGTCGATGGTGGCCAGCGTGGCCGCGTCCGTCACCTGGCTCACGGCCGGGCCGGCGGTGACGATCACCACCGGGGCCGGTTCGGCCTTGGCCTTGACCAGCTTGGACTTGGGGGCGGCGGCCGGCTTGGGACCGGCCGGCGCGGCCAGCGAGACGGCGGCCGAGGCGGCGCCGGCCTTGCGGGCCACTTTCACGGTCGGGGTCTTGGCCGGCGCTTCGGCCGCCACGCCCGATTCCACGCCGGCGTCGGCGACGGCCGCCTCAGCGGCGGCCACGGCGGCCAGGCGCGAGCTTTTCTTCTTGACTACCGTTACTTTGCCCGCTGCCTCTTGCGCATTCTCGATGACATAAGATAAAGTCGTCTTCGGCACCACCAGCGGCGCGGAGCTGGTACGGGCGGCCTTGACGGACAACGTTAAAGTTTTCGGCGTTTTTGTCATTAAAATTCTCTCTATGCGAGACCCATGGGCCCATACACCAATGCCATTGGCCGGCGCTCACCGCATGCGGTCCGCCTGGCTGAGCAATGTTGTATAAAAGTTGACGATGAAGCTGCGGAATAAAAAAAGCCCGCTACCTGAAACGGGCTTCTGTCTATTTTTCAGTGAAGAATAGAGGAGAGGGCAAATTATGCCGTATCGCGAGACATCAAGATAATTGATAAATCAAATATCCGTCATCTAAAAACCACATAACAAGGGCTAGCGCCCTGTTAAATCTTCCTGTACCAAACTGAAATCGCACCACCCTGCATTTGGTGCGTCAGTCATTATACAAGGTTTGGCGCGTAAAAGCACCTGCCGCGTCCGCACGAAAAACGTGGTCGAAATGCCATGATGGCCCAAAAGGCACTGCATTGATGGGATACGCATGATATGCTGGCGCCTCTCGCTTTAACCTATGATTCGATGAACACTAGCCTCACCCCCCAGCCGCCAGCCGGCGACGTTGAAACGACCGCCGCTCCGAGCGCCGCCGCCGCCGCGCCGGCGCAGTCCCCGCGCAACCTGCTGAAGAAACTGCAGACGGAATTCCCGGCCTTCCGCGATTTCCTGCCGCTGTCGATCGGCATCGACAAGCAACTGCTGGCCCGCATGCCCGACCTGGACCGCAAGACCATGCGCACGGCGCTGGGCATCCACACCGGCTCGCTGCGCTACCTGAAAGTGATGGAAAAGGCCAAGGTGCGCTACGACCTGGACGGCACGGCCGGCGCCGAGGTGACCGACACCCACCGCGCCCACGCCACCCAGGTGCTGCAGGAACGCTTCAAGAAGGAAGCGGAGCGCAAGAAGGCCGAACGCGCCGCCGCCGCCGCCGAGGAAGCGGCCCGCGTCCGGACCGAGAAGCTGCACCAGCTGACCGCGAAATTCTCGCGCAAGGGTTGAGTTGATGCCGGAAGCCGTGCCGGCCGGCGCGCCCGAGGCGCCCGAACTGCCGCCCTACCTGGGCATCGCGCTGCGCGACGTGCGCGTGGTGACGACGCCGGCCCAGGCCGAACAGGCGCGCGCCGACCTGCTGGCCTCGGACGCCATCGGCTTCGACACGGAATCCAAACCCACCTTCCTCAAGGGTGAGAAGTCGACCGGGCCGCACCTGATCCAGCTGGCCACCGACCGCATCGCCTACCTGTTCCCCGTCGGCGCCCATCCGGCGCCCGAGGTGCTCGAGGTGCTCAAGGCCATCCTCGAATCGGACCAGACCATCAAGGCCGGCTTCGGCCTGTCGGACGACGTCAAGCGCCTGCACGCGAAACTGGCGATCCAGGCCGCCAAGGTGCTCGACCTGTCGGTCGCCCTGCGCACGCCGGGCCAGCGCAACGACCTGGGCGCCAAGACGGCCGTGGCCAAGTTCTTCGGCCAGAAGCTGCAGAAGTCGAAAAAAATCTCCACCACCAACTGGGCCACGTCGCGCCTGAACGAAAAGCAGATCCTGTACGCGGCCGACGACGCCCAGGTGGCGCTGCGCATCTTCCGCCACTGGATCGCGCAGGGGGGCAAGGTTCCGCCGTTCAAGCCGCCCAAGCCGCCACGCCAGCACCGGCCCGGCACCCGCCGGCCCGCCACCGCGCCTGCATCGGCGCCGGACAGCGCGCCGGCCAACGCGCCGACAGCGGCGGACGGCCAGGCCGGCGAGCACTGAACGCCGGCGCGCGCGCCGGCCGAATTGCGGCGCCGCGCCTGTCATTATCCGGCGACACGGTATATGCTTGCCAAACCGCCAAACTTGTACGCGGCGGTTTCCCGCAACGTTTACCCGCGGGGTTTTCCCGATAACCGGTATAGCCCATGTCCAAACCCCTGACCGTGGCGCGGCGCGCCCTGCTGACACTGGCCCTGGCGCACGCCTGCGCCATGCCGGCGCGCGCCGCCACGCCCGCCACCCTGCCCGACACGATGGAGCAGCGCGTGGCCGCCTGCACCGCCTGCCATGCCGCGAAGGAGCGCGGTGACGCCTTCTTCCCCCGCATCGCCGGCAAGCCGGCCGGCTACCTGTACAACCAGCTGGTCAACTTCCGCGAGGGCCGGCGCCGCTATCCGATGATGACCTACATGGTCGAGCATCTGCCGGACGCCTACCTGCGCGAGATCGCGCAGTACTTCTCCGAACAGCACCCGCCCTACCCGCCGCCCGCCGCCAGCACGGCCAGCGCCGGCACGCTGGAACGGGGCCGCACGCTGGTGCGCCATGGCGATCCCGCGAAAAAGATTCCGGCCTGCGTGGCCTGCCACGGCGAGCAGTTGACGGGCGTGGCGCCGGCCATCCCCGGCCTGGTCGGCCTGCCGCACGACTACATCAACGCCCAGTTCGGCGCATGGCGCAACAAGGTGCGGCGCGCCGCCGCGCCCGATTGCATGGCCGAGATCACCAGCCGCCTGTCGGACGCCGACGTGGCCGCCGTCTCGTCCTGGCTGTCCAGCCAGCGCGCCGATGCGGCCATCCGCCCCGCCACCACCATCGCCATGCCGATGCCGCTCACCTGCGGCAGCGTGCCGGCCCCGTGACCGTATGAAGAAACTCACTCCCATCCTGGCCGGCGCCGGCGCGCTGCTGGCCACCGTGCTCGCCATCGCCCTGTGGCCGACCGACGACGCCGGCCCGGCGCCGGCCGCCACGGCCGCGCTGGCCCCGTCCGAACGCGTGGCGCGCGGCGCCTACCTGGCCCGCGCCGGCGACTGCATGGCCTGCCACACCACGCGCGGCGGCGCGCCTTACGCGGGCGGGCGCGCGCTGCCCACGCCGTTCGGCACCATGGTCACGCCCAACATCACGTCCGACCGCGAAACGGGCATCGGCGCCTGGAGCGCGGACGACTTCTGGCGCGCGCTCCACAACGGCAAATCGAAGGATGGCCGGCTGCTGTATCCGGCCTTCCCGTACACGAACTACACGAAGATCACGCGCGACGACGCCGACGCGCTGTACGCCTACTTCCAGAGCGTGCCGGCCGCGCGCCAGCCCAACCGCCCGCACCAGCTGCGCTTCCCGTACAACCAGCAAGTCATGCTGGCCCTGTGGCGCACGCTGTATTTCAAGCCCGCCGTGTTCCGGCCCCAGGCCGCGCAATCGGCGGACTGGAACCGGGGCGCCTACCTGGTCGAAGGGCTGGGCCATTGCGCGGCCTGCCACAGCGAGCGCAACGCGCTGGGCGCCACCAGCGACACGCTGTCGGGCGGCATGATCCCCGTGCTGGGCTGGTATGCGCCGTCGCTGACGGCCGACGCGGAAGCGGGCCTGGGCGGCTGGCAGCCGGAGCATGTGGCGGCGCTGCTGAAGACGGGCGTGTCGCCGCGCGCCACCGTGTTCGGCCCGATGGCCGAGGTGGTGCGGCAAAGCCTGCAGCACCTGAACGACGCCGACATCCATGCCATGACGGTCTATCTGCGGGCACTACCGGGCAAGGCGGAGAAAACGGAATTTGAACGCGACACGTCGGCCGAGGCCAAGGAATTCCTGCAGGCCGGCGCGCGCCTCTACCACCAGCATTGCGTGGACTGCCACGGCGCCAACGGCAAGGGCTTGCCGCCCGGCGTGCCGCCGCTGGCCGGCAACCGCGCGCTGACGATGGAGGAAGCCGTCAACCCGATCCGCGTCGTGCTCAATGGCGGCTTCGCGCCCGGCACGGCCGGCAATCCGCGTCCGTACGGCATGCCGCCGTTCGGCCATGTGCTCAGCGATGTGGAGGTGGCGGCCGTGGTGTCCTACCTGCGCAGCGCGTGGGGCAACAACGCCCCGCCCGTCACGGGGCAGGACGTGAACCGCTACCGCAACGTGCCGCTGGACTAGCGCCCTGCGGCGAGTGCCCGCGTTCGCGCCGGCACCTCCAGCCCCGATCGGCGGGAGGCGCGCACGCAAAAAAGCCCGCCTGAGCGGGCTTGCACCGGACAATGACGGGACTTAACCTTGACGGCGACGTGCCACGAAGCCGACGAAGGCCAGGCCAGCCAGCAACATGCCGTAGGTGGCCGGCTCCGGCACGGCCGTCACGTTGACGTTGTCGAGTACCGCGCCGACGTTGTCGCCACCGTGGTTATGGAAGCTCAGCGTGTACAGGCCACTGGCGCCGGCCGTGAAGGTCAGCCCATGGTTGCCGAAGGGATCGGCGGAGGCCAGCGTATAGCTGCCGTTAGCGGTGCCGAAACTGACGTCAACCGTGTCGTTGGCATAGCCGCGCTTATTGCCACCCAGGTCGAAGGTGGCGGTGTAGGTGACGCCATTCGTCAGGCTCAGTGTCTTCGAGAAAATGCCTGCCTGCGAAGTGGAACCGTCCAGGTCGATGTAATGACCGTTGCCTGGGAACAGATCAAAAAAACCGGTGCCGATGGTGTCGACAGTACCGGACGACACCGTCCAGCCGCCAGCGAAGGTGGTCGTGTTCAAGCCGAGCGTATCGCCGTTGAAATTGTCGGTGAATACGGGGGTGGAAGCCTGTGCCATCGAGGCCGTTGCCAGCAAAGCGGCAAGAATCAGTTTGCGCATCGTCATCCTCTTTTCGTCTTAATTACCATTAATTTAGAAAACGCTTTCAATTTTAGCACAATAGTTTTCAAAAATACATCCCACCCGGCGCAACAATGTACCAATGGCGTCACCCCATGCCAGCGTGCGCAGCCGAACACCGGCCCGCGCTCGTCGGCGCAGCCGCGTGCCCCGGACTTCAACGCCCGGCCAAGCCGATGCGATCGGTGCTGGCGTTGCGCGCGTCCTCCGGGCTGACCTTGCCGGCCGCCAGCAGCGCGCGCAGCGAGGCGTTCATCGGATGGCAGCCGGGCGCCGATTTGCTCTCCATCCAGCCACGGATGGACGACACGTTGCCGCTGGCGATCATCTGCACCACCTCCGGATTCGAGGTCAGGCATTCGGTGGCCAGGTGGTAGCGCTCGCCCTCGACGGACGGCAGCAGCGCCTGGCACAGCACGCCGCGCAGCGCGTGGGCCAGCGCCTGCGATTGCGGCTCCGTGTTGCCCAGCAGGCGCACCATCTTCTGCAAGCCAAGCTCCGTCGAGCGCGCGTGCAGCGAGGCCAGCACCAGCGGGCCCGATTCGGCCAGCGCCAGCGCTTCCTGCGCCGTCTGGGCGTCGCGGATCTCGCCGATCACGATCACGTCGGGCCGCTCGCGCAGCGCGTCGAGCGCGCCCAGGTAGAAGCTTTCCACGTCGCCGTCGAAGCCGACCTCGCGCTGGGTGATCACGCATTTGCGCTGCGGGATCAGGGTCTCCACCGGGTCTTCGATCGTGATGATGTGGCCCGAGCGGTTCTTGTTGATCTCGTCGAGCATGGAGGCGATGGTGGTCGACTTGCCCTGGCAGGTGTCGCCGATGATCAGCACCAGCCCGCTGGCGAGCTTGGCGAAGTCCATCTCGTCCTGGCGCAGGCCCAGCTGGCCCAGCGCCATCGGCTCCTTGGGGAAGCGCCGGATCACGCAACCGAGCCGCTTCTTGCCCTGGAAGGTGAAGCAGTTGGCGCGGATGCGGGCCGTGTGCAGGTCGATCGAACGGTCGAACGCGCGGTCCTGGATGCGCTCGGCCCAGTTGGGCTCGACCACCTCGAAGAATTCCTCCAGCTCCTCGCGCGTGATGGGCGAATCCGTCACGGCCACCAGGCCCTTGGGCTGGCGCAGCAGCAAGGGGCTGTTCTGGTGGATCAGGATGTCGCTGAAGATCAGCTTGGAGTTCAGCAGGTGCAGGATCTGCTCGACCAGCGTGCCGAACACAGGATGGTCTTCGTTCTCCACATAGGACAACGTGCGTATTTGCGACGACAAGTGATGTTCCATCTTTGCTCTGATCTCCGGGTCCGTTGCGACGTTGGCCTGCCATCTCCAACCGCTACGGCGATTATAAGACCAGCGCCAAAGATTGCCACCAGAAAATTAATTTTCTGAAACTCGGGCGCAACACGGGCGCGCCGTCAGCGCGGCTGGCGGGTCTTCGGGTACTCGAAGCCGGTGCGCAGGTCCATCTGCCAGCGCTGGCCGGCGTCCGTCACCGTGGCCCGGTCCGGCGGCATGTCGCCGGCCAGGGCGCCCGAGAACAGCGGCAGGCCCTCGCCCTTGCGCACCAGTTCCTCGCAACGCTCGTAGACGTTGGGACAGCCCGTTTCCGCGAGCAGGGCCTGCACGATGGGCACCTTCCACGCGTCCACGCCGCCGGCCTGGAAGCGGCAGATCAGGTAGCCGGACGGGCCGCCGTAGCTGTCCACCAGCAGGCCGGGCAAGCCATCCTCCTCGCCCAGCACCAGCGGCACCAGGGCCGTGGCCTCGGCCTGGCGCCAGCCGGCGGCGCGCCTGGCGATGGCGGCCTTGACGCGGCGCTTCATCAGCGCATGGTCGATCGGCTCGTCCTCGCGGAAGCTCCACACGCGCGCGCGGATCTGCGATTTGGCGTTGTAGGCGGCGCGCGCCAGGAACTGGCGCGACGAGCTTTGCACGATGGCGGTCGAACCGGGCTTCATTTTTTCCTGCGGCTTGCCGTCCACTTTTTCGATCGCGGACGCGTAAATCCACGGTTCGCCGGCCAGCAAGCTCTTTTCCTTGCCCTGTTTGATGGTGATGATCAGCATGGTATTCCAGTGAGGTTGACCGGCCTGGCCGGTCAGAGTGACGTGGCGCCGGTTGGCGGCGCAGATACCGGCATGATACCGCATGGCGCGCCGCAGCCGGCCAGCATGCCGCCCTTGCATTCTGCGCCCCCGCTTGTGCAGTCTGTCGCAACGCGCTGTCCGCACGTCTGGCGCACCGCTAGCATGCAGCTTATCCGTCATCGCCAACAGGAGACCACCATGCCAGTCACGACCGCCGCTGCCACCACCATCCCATCCCCGGCTTCGCCATCCTCCCGCCATCGTCCCGTGCTGCGCGCCCTGCTGCTGGCGGCGGGCATGCTGACGGCCGCCCTGCCCGCCGCGCCGGCGAGCGCCTCGCCACTGGGCTGGTTCAGCGGCGACCGGGTCCAGGGCAGCGGCAACGTCGTCCGGCAGGCGCGCCAGGTCGAGCATTTCACGGGGGTGGACCTGAACATGGCCGGCAACGTCGAAGTGCGGCTGGGCGCCACCGAGGGCGTGACCATCGAAGTGGACGACAACCTGCTGCCCCTGATCGACACGTCGGTCGACAATGGCACGCTGCGCATCCGTCCGCAAAAACGCGACATGCAGCTGGAGCCGCGCACGCTGAAGATCGTCGTGCAGGCGCGCACGCTGGAGCACCTGACCGTGGCCGGTTCCGGCACCATCACCGCCGACGGCCTGCATGGACGCAGCCTGGCGTTCGACGTGGCCGGCTCGGGCGGCATCGAGGCCAGCCACCTGGACGGCGGCTCCGTCTCCATCTCGCTGGGCGGCAGTGGCGTCCTGCACATGGCCGGCAAGGCCGACCGGCTGCAGGTCTCGGTGGGCGGGTCGGGCAAGGTGCAGGCCGACGAGCTGGCCGCGCGCGATGTCAAAGTCAGCCTGAGCGGCTCGGGCAAGGCCCGGGTCTGGGCCAGGGAGACGCTCAATGTGAACGTGGCCGGCTCGGGCGAAGTCGCGTATTACGGCGACCCGCGCCTGACCCGCAGCGTGGCCGGATCGGGTGATGTGCGGCGGCTGGGCGCCGCGCCGCAGTGATGGCGGCCGGGCGCACCCAGTGATCCCGGCCGGCTCCCCGGCCTGGAATAAAGTAGTTTAAGTTTAAAAGAATTGTCGTGCGTGGCGCCGACATGGCGCTATATACTCTCCGTTCGAATAACACACCGGGAGACTTATTTGAACCGCACGACCACCTCCTTGCGCCGCGCGCTGACGCTGCCCGCGCTGCTGCTGGCCTGCGCCGGCGCCTGGGCCGCCGATGCCGCGCCGGCCCCGCACATCACGGCCGTCAAGGCCGCCCACATGCTCGACGTGCGCAGCGGCGCCATGGTCGACCAGGCCGTGGTGCTGATCGCCGACGACCGCATCACGGCCGCCGGCAGCAAACTGGCCATTCCCGCCGGCGCCAAGGTGATCGACCTGGGCGACAAGACCCTGCTGCCCGGCCTGATCGACATGCACACCCACCTGACCGGCAACCCCGAGGACGCCGGCTACGCCAGCGTGGCCATCTCCGTGCCGCGCGCCACGCTGACGGGCGCGCGCAACGCGCTGCGCACCCTCAACGCCGGCTTCACCACCGTGCGCAACGTGGGCGCCGAAGGCTACGCCGACATCGGCCTGCGCGACGCCATCAACGCCGGCGACGTGCCCGGCCCGCGCATCTCCGCCTCCGGCCCCGCGCTCGGCATCACGGGCGGCCACTGCGACGACACCATGCACGCGCCCGAATACAAGCTGCAGGCCGAAGGCGTGGCCGACGGCGTGGACGAAGTGATCAAGCGCACGCGCCAGGTCATCAAATATGGCGCCGACGTGATCAAGATCTGCGCCACCGGCGGCGTGCTGTCGTTCGGCGACGACCCGCGCGCCTCGCAGTACACGCTGGAGGAGATGAAGGCCATCGTCGGCGAGGCGCACCGGCTGGGCCGCAAGGTGGCGGCCCACGCCCACGGCGGCGACGGCATCCGGCTGGCCGTGCTGGCCGGCGTGGACTCGATCGAGCACGGCTCCTACATCGACGACGAGGACATCAAGCTGATGAAGGAGCACAAGACCTGGCTGGTGCCCACGCTGTACCTGGGCGACTGGCTGATCGAGAACGCCGAAGCGATCAAGCTGCCCAAACCGCTGCTGGAGAAAGCCAAGGTGGTGCTGCCGGCCGCGCGACGCAACGTGGCGCACGCGATCCAGCAAGGGGTGCCGGTGGCGCTGGGGACCGATGCGGCCGTGTATCCGCACGGCCTGAACGGGCGCGAGTTCGCCGTCTACGTCAAACTGGGCATGACGCCGCTGCAGGCGATCCGCAGCGGCACCGTGAACGCCAGCCAGCTGCTGGGCTGGAGCGACCGCGTGGGCGCCATCGAGGCCGGCAAGTTCGCCGACATGATCGCCGTGAACGGCGACCCGCTCAAGGACATCACGGAACTGGAGCGCGTGCAGTGGGTGATGAAAGGCGGCGCCGTGGTGCGCTGATCGTCCCGCCGCCGTCGCAAAAGGGACAGCCCCGAGGGTCTGTCCCTGGTAACAATAGGGTCTGACCCTTGGGTCTGACCCTGGTTTTTCACGCCAGGGATCTGCCCCTGGCTTCCCCCGCCTCACAAGTCGTACTTCAACTCCGCCACCAGCGTGCGCTGGGTGTAGGGATGAAAGGCCCAGTACTTCGCGTTGTTCAGGTTGTCGACCCCGGCCGACGCCGTCCAGTGCCCATCGAGCCGGTAGCGCACCCGCACATCCATCACCAGGAACTTCGACACGCCCGTGTAGGTGTTGCCGTTCGGGTCGCTGTTGTCGAGCGTGCCGTACTGCTTGCCGCTATAGCGCACGCCGTAGGTTCCGCTCCACTGCGCGTTGGCCTGGTAGGCGGCCAGGAAGTTGGCGCGCCAGCGCGGCACGCGCGGTTGCAGCTTGCCCACGCTGGCCGGGAACGCGTCGTTGGCCACGATGCGCGAATCGGCATAGGTCAGGCTGTCCGTGATGGCCAGCCCCGGCACCAGCACATTGTCGGCCTGGTGCGAGAACTCCAGACCCGTGGTGCGGATCTTGCCGACATTCTGGACGGTGTTGACGGTCGGCGTCAGCGGCTGCGAATACAGCGCGTCGCGCGTGACCTCGTGGAACAGCGTGGCGCGCAGGCTGGAGTCGGCGTTCAGGCGTTCGGCCGTCAGCTCGCTGGTCCACGATTTTTCCGCCTTCAGGCTGGGGTCCGTGTACACGATCTGGCCGTCCACGATGGCGCCCTGGAACAGTTCGGCCGCTGTCGGATTGCGCACGGCGCGGCCGGTCGACGCCTTCATCGTCCATTCGTCGCTGGCGCTCCATGCCAGCGCCGCCTTGGGCGACCATGCCGTCTCGCTGCGGTCGGCGAATGGCAGCAGCTTGCCTTTGGCGCCGATCCGGCCATCGAAGGCTTGCCAGTGCTCGAACCGCGCCCCCAGCGTGGCTTTCAACACTGGCGCGATGCGCCAGGTATCCTGCGCGAACAGGCTTTCCAGCCGGGTGTCGCCATTGAAGTCGGAGACGGGCGCGCCATCGGCCGCATGCAGCCAGTCGCCGCTGCTGAACACGTGGGTGCGCAGTTTGGCGCTGTCGCGCTGCACGCCGAAGTCGACGATGTGGGCGCCCGCCATGCCGTCAGGACGCCACGTGCCTTTCAGCGCCAGCGTGTTCCAGCCGCTGCCGCCCATGTCGGTGATGTTGCCCTGACCGTTGCTCTGCGCGTCGGCCACCAGCACGGTGGGCGTGCGCACCAGGTCGCGGTGGTAGTCGTACAGGCTGGCCGCCACCTCCCAGTCGAACACGCCCTTGCTATGGCGCTTGAGCGACAAGCCGTGCATCAGGTGTTCCAGGTCGCCCACGCTGGGTGCGAAGTCGGAGGCGAGCAAGGTGTAGGTCTTGCCGCCGAAGTTGATGCGGTTCTTGTCGTCGCCCGTGTAGACGGCGTTGCCGGCCGCGTCGCGCAGGTAGGAATCGGCATGGCGCTCGGCGTCGTTCTTCCACCAGCCCAGCGTGTAGCTGGCCCGCAGCACGGGCGACACGTCGTACGCCAGCTTGACCTTGGCGTGGTCCTGGATGGTGTGGATCTGGTTGGTGGAACCGAGGATCAGCCAGTCCTGGTTGACGGGATTGCGGTCGGCCAGCGCGCCCGTCACGGGCAGGCCGGCGGCGCCGGGCACGCCTTTGCTGGTCAGTTTGTTGGCGAAGGCGATCGGCTGGCCATTGCTGTCCAGCCGCGACAGGTCCAGCCACCACGACCACGCGCCCTGGCGGTCGCCGATCGACGCGCTGCCCTGCTTGCCGAAGTAACGGGCGTCGGTGCCGTACTGCTCGAACGCCTGGCCGAAGCCGGACAGCTTGAAGTGGGCTTCAAAGCGGGTCGGCATGCGGGTCATGAAATCGACCACGGCGCCGACCGAGTTGCCCGCGTAGGCGGCCGAGAACGGGCCGTACAGCACGTCCACGCGCTCGATCTCCTCGGGCGTGACCAGGCCCCAGCGCGGCGTGTAGGTGGCGCCGTTGCCGAGCAGGTTGGACAGCAGGATGCCGTCCGCGTACACCATCGAGCGGGCGCTGTTGCCGGTGCCCGAGGCGCGGCTGGCCAGCACGGCGTGGTCGTAGTCGCCCACGTAGCGCTTGCGCACGTTCAGGCTGGGCAGGTACTTGAGGGCGTCCTCGCTGTCGAGGGCGTTGACGCGCTCCTCGATCTGCGGGCCGGTGATGCCTTCGATGGTGGTGGGGATCTGGGTCGGCAGCGAGCTGGGACGGCCGCCGTTGATGGCGATCACCGTCAACGGCTGGGCCTCGTCGGCCATCGCATGGCCGGCGCCCAGCAGGGAAAGCAGCAACACCAGTGGTTTGAGACGGATACGTGAATTCATGGCACGCTCCGTTGGTTCAGTGTCTGGGGGCTGTGTAATTGAGCGCCTTGACCGGCACCGACAACGACACGGTCTCCGTCTTCTTGTCCTGGTTCTGGATCACCAGCGTCATCGGCACCGTGTCGCCCTCCTTCAACTGGTGCTTCAGGTCCAGCAGCATCACGTGGTAGCCGCCGGAGGCCAGGTTGACCGGTTTGCCGGCCGGCAGATCGAGGCCGGCGATGGCGTGCATGCGCATCATCTGGCCTTCCATCGCCATTTCGTGGATCTCGACCACGCCGGCCGCGCTGGAGCGCACTTCGACCAGGCGCGCGTCACGCGCCGACTGCAGCTGCATGAAGGCGCCCGTGGCCTTGGCGGTGGGCACGGTGGCGCGTATCCACGCATCCTTCACGGTGACCTGGGCCATGGCGCAGGTGGCGAGCGTCATCGACGCGAGGAAAGTCAGCAATTGCTTGTTCATGTTCGTTCTCTCTTCAAGTGGGGGCGGCCAACGGCGGACGCGCAGCGGCGGTACGCGCGGGAGGCGGCATCTGTTCAGGCGCGATCGGGCGCCGGGGCTAAGCGGATGGAGCGGAAACGGGAGCGGCGCGGCGCGCGCAATGCGACCGCGATCAGGCGGCGGGCGGGCCGCGCGGGCGGGAGGCCGACCACGCCGTCAACGGCGCGGGCGAACGGTAGAACAGGAAGGGTTGAATCGAGTGCGTGCTGAACAGGCCCAGCCCGGCAACGACGGTGGGCAGCAGGCCATAGCTGCCCGCGTGCGGCGTGCAATAGCCGCAATCGTCCATGCTGAACATGGCCTGGTGCGTGGCCGGGTGTTTTGCGTCGTCGCCGGCCGGCTGCGCTTGCACCGTGCCGCGGCAGATTTCCCAGCTGGACGGCTGGCCTTGCACGAAGGCGACGGCATGGGAAATCGATGGTGCGAGCGCGTTCATGAGGATCGCAAAACATGCGATCCAGATGTGCAACGTGCGTCGTGTCGATTTCCTGAACATGGGTCGATTATAGCCGAGTGCATATTTTTCGCCGCGCCGAAGGCCACGGCGAACTTGATTTATGCTGTCCTTTTCGGGAAAAGGTCAGCGCTCGGCCTTGAACGTCTCACGGCCGATTTCCACCGTCGCCGCGCCGTCCGTCAGCCAGATCTGGCCATCCTGGATCGTGCACTGCAGCTGCATGGTGCGCTGGGCCATCTTCTCCAGCTGTTCGGCGGCCTCGGCCGGCAGGTTGATCACGGTCAGGTTCTTGCACCGTTCAACCTTGTTGGCCAGCTGCTTCCACCAGATATGGCTGGTGGCGCTGTAGCTGTACACCACCACGTGCTCGGAACGGCCGCAGGCCTTGAGCAGCTTCTTCTCGTCCGGCTGGCCCACCTCGATCCACAGCTGGATGGCGCCCGTCAGGTCCTTATGCCACAGATCGGGCTCCTCCACGTCGAACAAGCCCTTGGTGAAGGTCAGCCCGTCGCAGGCGTGGATGGCGAAGGCCAGCAGGCGCACCATCATGCGCTCGTCCGTCTCGGACGGATGGCGCGCCAGCGTCAGCACCTCGCCGCCGTAGTAGTTGCGGTCCATATCCGCGATTTGCAGATCGGCTTTGTAGATTGTCGCTTTGAGGGCCATCTTGTGAAACTCTGTAAATGATATAAACGATTATTTGAATACGACGGTCTTCTCGCCGTTCTGCAGGATGCGGTGTTCGACGAACCACTTGACGGCGCGCGCCAGCACCACGCATTCCACGTCGCGGCCGATGGCCGACAGCGTCTCGGCGTCCATCGAATGGTCGACCCGCTCCACGTCCTGCTCGATGATCGGGCCTTCGTCCAGGTCGCCGGTGACGAAGTGGGCGGTGGCGCCGATCAGCTTCACGCCGCGGTGGTGGGCCTGCGCGTACGGCTTGGCGCCCTTGAAGCTGGGCAGGAAGGAATGGTGGATGTTGATCGCCTTGCCCTTGAGCGCGGCGCACAGTTCGGGCGACAGGATCTGCATGTAACGGGCCAGCACCACCAGGTCGATGCCGTGGGTGTTCATCAGCTCGATGATCTTCGCTTCCTGCGCGACCTTGGCTTCCTTGGGCGCGCCGGTGGCCAGCGGCAGGTGGTGGAACGGGATGTTGTAGCTGGCCGCCAGCTGGTAGAAGTCCATGTGGTTGGACACGATGGCCGGGATCTCCACCGGCAGCAGGCCGCTCTTGTAGCGGAACAGCAGGTCGTTCAGGCAGTGGCCGATCTTGGACACCATCAGCATCACGCGCGGCTTGTAGCGCGCGTCGCGCAATTCCCAGTTCAGGCCCATCTCGGCCGCCAGCAACGCGAAGTCGGCGCGCAGCAGCGCGTCGCCCACGGCGCTGTCCTCGAGCGCGAAGTGCACGCGCATGAAGAACAGGCGCGATTCGCCGTCGCCGAACTGGGCCGAGTCGATGATGTTGCAGCCGTGGTCGGCCAGGAAGCCCGATACGCGATGAACGATACCGCGCTGGTCCAGGCAGGAGAGGGTCAAAATGTATTCGGGGTGGGTCATGGCTGCTATTGGGCAATGATGGGTTATCAGAACAAGGGCGATATTGTCGCATGCCGGAGCCCCTGCCGTAAAAAAGTGGGCAAACCGGCATCCCCGCGCACCACATATTCCGAAATAGCACGATCGTGCATTTATACGGTATAGTGGACGCCACCTACCCCCAACAGAGGAAGAAAAATGACAACGAACGTCTTGGAGAACCTGCAATTCCGCCTCGCCGCCCGCCCCGTGGGCATGGTCAAGGCCAGCGACTGGCAGCAGGTGGTGGAGCCGGTGCGCGAACTGGCCGACGGTGAAATCCTGGTCAAGGTGCTGTACCTGTCGCTGGACCCGGCCATGCGCGGCTGGATGAACGACGCCAAGTCCTACATCCGCCCGGTGGCCATCGGCGAGGTGATGCGGGCCGGCGGCATCGGCGTGGTGCTGGCCTCGCGCTCGCCCAAGTTCGCCGTCGGCGACCACGTGTCGGGCGGCACCGGCGTGCAGCGCTACTGGATCGGCAAGGCCGACGACAAGGCCGGCGCGTTCTACAAGGTCGATCCGGCGCTGGCGCCGCTGACCACCTACCTCAACACGCTGGGCATGCCCGGCATGACGGCCTACTTCGGCCTGCTCGAATCGGGCCAGCCCAAGGCCGGCGAGACGGTGGTGGTGTCGGGCGCGGCCGGCGCCGTGGGCCAGACCGTGGGCCAGGTGGCCAAGCAGCTCGGTTGCCGCGTGGTCGGCATCGCCGGCGGCAAGGAGAAATGCGATTTCGTCGTCAACGAGCTGGGCTTCGACGCCTGCATCGACTACAAGCACGGCTCCGTGCGCGACGGCATCAAGCAGCATTGCCCGCAAGGCGTGGACGTGTATTTCGACAACGTTGGCGGCGAGATCCTCGACACCGTGCTCACCCGCATCAACCTGAAGGCCCGCATCGTGATCTGCGGCGCCATCTCGCAGTACAACAACACGGAGGCCGTGAAGGGGCCGGCCAACTACCTGTCGCTGCTGGTCAACCGGGCCCGCATGGAAGGCATCGTCGTGTTCGATTACGCCGACCGCTACCACCAGGGCGAGGCCGCGCTGGGGCAATGGCTGAAGCAAGGCAAGATCAAGAGCAAGGAAGACGTGGTCCAAGGCATCGAGCAATTCCCGCAAGCGCTCAACATGCTGTTCGAAGGCAAGAACTTCGGCAAGCTGGTGCTGCAGGTGGCGCAGGACTAAGCGCTCCCCGGGGCGGCGATGCGCCGCCCCGCCCCCATCTTCACGCGACGGCGGAACTTCCGCGCGCCGCCCGCGTCTATCCCAAGTCTGCCTTTGCCGTCCGGCCCCGCCGGACGTTTCCAACCGCCAGCTTGAGGATACGCCATGGAACCACTCATCACCCCCGCGTTACGCGCGCATTGCGACGCCCTGATCACCTATTCCACCGACGTCAGCCAGCACCTGCTCGACACGCTGCACAAGATCGGCGCCCTGAACCTGCAACTGGCACGCGGCATGCTGGCCGACCTCGGTCAGATCGGCCAGCGCACGCTGGCCGGCGGCAACGCGGCCGAACTGGGCGCGGCGCTGGGCAGCAAATTCAACCCCGTCAACGGCGCGCTGCGCGACTACCAGCGCAAGCTGGCCGACACCATGGCCCAGGCATGCGACGAGCTGGCGCGGGCCACGGAAACCCATCTGCCCAAGCTGAGCCGCTCGGCCACGGCCGTGGCCGAGGACACCATGCGCCGCGCGTCGGAGGAAGTGGGCAAGGCCACCGAACGCCAGCAGCAGGCGGCCGAGCACATGCGGGCCGGCATCCAAGGCGGCGACGGCCACGCGGACGAGCACACGGGCCAACTGCCGCACTGAACGACGCGGCGCGCCGCATGGAACTTCCACCGGCGGCCCGTCTCTAACCACGCAGGGCAGTCCGGGCTTGTCCGCCCCGCCGGCGACATGGCGTGCCGCCCTGCGATAAACAATCATTTCCCATGACTAAGGAGGTCGATATGGCCAGCAATCACGGTAACGATCAGGGCAAAGGCGGCACGACGAAAGGCACGGCCAAACGCGGCTTCGCCGCCATGAGCGAAGCGCAGCAGCGCGAAATCGCCAGCAAGGGCGGCCAGGCCGCGCACCAGAAAGGCACGGCGCACGAATTCGATTCGGAGGAGGCGCGCCGCGCCGGCCAGAAAGGCGGCGAGGCCGTCAGCCGCGACCGCGAACACATGGCGGAGATCGGCCGCAAGGGCGGCGAGAACCGGCAACTGGCGGCGCGCCAGAACGGCAAGGCGCGCGCCGCCGCCAGCTCGCAGCAGCAGGAGCAGAGCGGCGCCCGCCAGGGCGGCAAGGAGGACGACAGCTGAGCGCCGTCGTCTAGGCCAGCACCTCCTGCAAGCGCAGCAGCATGGACGCGTGCGCGCGCGGCGGCCCGGCCGCGATGTCGGCCGACAGCAAGTGGTAAGGCGCGCCATCGACCTGGCTCACCATGCCGCCCGCCTCGCGCACCAGCAGGGCCGGCCCCATGCAGTTGAAGCCATCCTCGCCGAATTCCCAGAACGCGTCGAGGCGGCCGCAGGCCACGTAGGCCAGCTGCAGCGCCGTGGAACCGAGGTTGCGCACGGCCGCCACGTCGGGCAGCATGGCGCTCAGCGCGCGGCCGGCGCGGCCCACGGCGCGCGGCTGCTTGACGGCGAACGGCGGCTGGTTGGTGGCCACCACGCCGTTGTAATGGCTCTCGCGCCCGCTCACGCGCACCGGCTCGCCGTTGCACCACGCGCCGCCGCCCCACACGGCATGGAACATCTCGTCATGGGCCGCGTCGAACACGGCCACGAACACGGGCACGCCCTCGCGCACCAGCGTCAGTGACATGGCCCAGTTCGGCATCGCGCGCAGGAACTGGGCCGCGCCGTCGATCGCATCGCAGATCCAGTACTCGCCGCGCGCCAGCAAGGCGATGGCTTCCTCGTCATCGCCGGCGGCGCCCTCGAACTCCCCCTCCATCCAGCCGATGCGCGGATACAGCTCGGCCAGACCGCAGCGCAGCGCGGTGGCCGCCTCGCCGTCGATGCGCTGGAAGGCGGCCGCCATCTCATCCAGCTCCACCACCGGCTCCAATTGCCAGAACGTGTCACACAAGGATGCTCCCACGGTCCGCAACAGGGCCAGCACCTCTTCGGTATCGATTGCAGTCATGTTAAATCCTTGCTATAAATGAAAGTCCTAGCATGCCAGCAGCGCCGTCGTCCGGCTAACTGGCGCCAGACAAGAGATAACGCGATCGGGCCACAATATGCATTTGCACCCTCCTCCCTTTGAAGAACGCCGGCTGTCGGCCGACTTCCCCATGCTGCTCAGTCCCACCCACGCCGGCCTGTCCGGGACGGAAAGCGGCAAACACGTCCACCGTCATCCGGAAGGCCAGATGTTCATCGCCCTGCAAGGCCTGATCGTGCTGGAAGCGGGCGGCAACCGCACCGTGCTGCCGCCCGGCCGGTTGGGCTGGGTGCCGCCGCAGATGGCGCACGGCGCCAGCGTCCACGGCAGCAAGCTGCGGCCCGGCCTGGCCGGCTACACATTGCACCTGGCGCCATCGCTGTGCGACGCGCTGCCGGCGCAGCCGCAGGTGTTGCGCCTGTCGCCGGTGGCCAGCGCGCTCTTCGAGCGCATGCGTGGCTGGCCGCGCGGCACGCCGGCCGACGCGGCCGAGCACCGGCTGATGATGGTCTTCCTCGACGAGATCAGCCGCGCCGAACCGGACCCGCTGCGCCTGATCATGCCGCGCCATCCGCGGCTGCTGGCCATGGCGACCAGCATCGCCGAGAACCCGGCCGACGAGACCGATCTCGACGGCTGGGCGGAGCGGATAGGATTATCGCGGCGCAGCGTGACGCGCCACTTCCGCGCGGAAACCGGCATGTCATTGGTGGAATGGCGCCAGATCGCGCGCCTGCAGAAAGGCATGGAACTGCTGACGGCGGGCGAATCGGTGACGACGGTGGCGATGAACCTCGGCTACGACAGCGTCAGCAGCTTCATCGCCCTGTTCCGCCGCATCCTCGGCACCACGCCCGCCAAGTTCCTGCCGTGGGGCCAGGTCTGAAAAAACCGGGGTCAGGTCATGCCATCACGCAAGATGCGTGATGGCATGACCTGACCCCGGTTTTTGGTGTTAGGCGGCCGTGCCGAGGATGACGCTGGAGGCTTTGAAGATGGCCGTGGCGGGCGCGCCGACGGCCAGGCCCAGCGCTTCGGCGCTGTCGCGTGTGATGATGGCGGCGATGGTGCCCCCGCCCGGCAGCGCGATGCTGACGTCGGTGTTGACGGCGCCCGGCTGCAGCCGCGCCACCGTGCCCGTCAACTGGTTGCGGGCCGAGAAGCGCGCGCCGGCCGCCTCCGTCACGACGATCACGGACGACGCCTTGACCAGCGCGAACGCGGTCGCGCCGGCCTGCACGCCCAGGCTGTCGCTGCTGTCGCGCGTGATGGTGGCCACCACGCGCTGGCCGCCCATGATTTCCAGTTCCACCTTATCGTTGACGGCGCCGCGCTGCACGGCCACCACGGTGCCGCTGAATTGGTTGCGTGCGCTCGTTTGCATTTGCATCTTCCTGATCAGTAAAAAGTCGTCCGCCAGGCCATGGGACTGGCTGCTCAGGTGGGCAATGAATTTCTCGTGCTCGGCCGCGATCTGGCGGAAGTTGGCCACCAGCTGCGCGCCGCGCGCGGTCAGCCGCGTGCCGCCGCCGCCCTTGCCGCCGGCCACGCGCTCGACCAGCGTGGCGCCGGCCAGGTTGTTCATGGCGTCGATGGCGTCCCACGCGCCCTTGTAGCTCATCTTGACGGCCTTGGCCGCACGGGTGATGGAGCCGGTCTCGGCGATGGCCGCCAGCAGCGCCACGCGGTCCTGCCCGCCGAGCTTCTCGCCGCCCACCGTCATCCACACATTGCCCTGCAGGGCCAGCGGCGGCACGGCGTCAGGCGCTGGTTTGTCGTGTTCCATTGTTCAGCTCCGGGAATTCAAAAGTGGAGACCGGCGCGATCCTGCCCTCCTCCATGCGCAGGATGTGGTCGCCGAACGCGCGCGCGTCGTCGGGATCGTGCGTGATCAGGATCATGGGGATGGCCAGCCGGCGTTGCAGCGCGTCCAGCTCGGCCCGCATGCGCGCGCGCAGGCTGGGGTCGAGCGCGGCGAACGGCTCGTCCAGCAGCAGCGCCTGCGGATCGGGCACCAGCGCCCGCGCCAGCGCCACGCGCTGCCGCTGGCCGCCCGACAATTCGTGCGGAAACTGGTGCGCCACATGCGCCAGTTCGAACGCCTGCAACCAATGGCGCACGGCCGCGTCATCGGCCCGGGCGCGCGGATTGAACCAGCCGCGCGCCAGGCCGAACGCGATGTTCTGCCGCACGTTCAGATGGGGGAACAGCGCGTAATCCTGGAACAGGTAGCCGACCTGGCGCCGCTGCGGGGCCAGGTCCACGCCGCCGGCGCGGTCGAACAGGCAGCGGCCGTCGAGCGCGATGCGGCCCGCGTCGGGCGTCATCAGGCCGGCCACGGCTTTCATCAGCTGGCTCTTGCCGGCGCCCGACGGGCCGTAGATGACGATGCGCTGGCTGTCGGATGCGAACTGCGCGTCCAGCGTGAACGTGCGCGCGCCCGAGCGCAGGGTTTTACGGATGTCGACCTGGATCTGCATGGCGGTTCAGTCGTTGACGGGACGCTTGGGCGTCAATTTGCTGGCCAGCACCAGCACCACGACGCAGGTGACGGAGGTGATCAGCACCAGCATGTTGGCGCTGTCGTCCTGCCCCGCCTGCACGGCTTCGTACACGGCGATCGACAGGGTCTGGGTCTTGCCCGGGATGCTGCCGGCCACCATCAGCGTGGCGCCGAACTCGCCCATCGAACGGGCGAACGCCAGCAGGGTGCCGGCCAGCACGCCGCGCCACGCGAGCGGCATGGTCACGCGCAGGAACACGCCGAACGACGACACGCCGAGCACGTGGGCGGCCTGCTCCAGCTGGCGGTCCACCGTTTCGAACGCGGAGCGGGCCGCCTTGAGCACCAGCGGGAACGCCACCACGGCGGCCGCGATCACGGCCGCCTGCCAGGTGAAGATCAGGTTGATGCCGAAGCTGCGCTGCAGCCAGCCGCCCAGCCAGCCATTGCGCCCGATCAGCACCAGCAGGTAATAGCCGAGCACGGTGGGCGGCATCACCATCGGCAAGGTCAGCACGGCGTCCAGCATCTCGCGGCCGGGGAAACGGCGGCGCGCCAGCAGATAACCGAGCGCCAGCCCCAGCAGCAAATCGATGGCCGTGGCCCAGCCCGCCACTTTGAGCGACAGCGCCAGTGCGGTCCAGGCCGGGTTATCCATGCGTCGGAACCGCGCTCAGGGACGGCCGAAGCCGTATTTGGCCAGGATGGCCTGGCCGACGGGCGTCAGCACGAAGGCCAGGAAGCGGCCGCCGGCCTCGGGTTGCGCGCTGCCGGCCGTGGCGGCGATCGGATAGCTGACCGGCGTTTCCGTCGGCACGTTGACCACCACTTTCACCTTGTCCTTTTGCACGGCCACGTCGGTGGCGTAGACGAAGCCGGCGTCGGCCTCGCCGCGCGCCACATAGTCGAGGCTCTGGCGCACCGAGGCGGCGTAGATGGCCTTCGGCTCCACCGCCGCCCACAGCCGCGCCTGCTCCAGCGCGTGCCGGGCGTAGCGGCCGATGGGCACGCTGGCCGGGTTGCCCAGCGTGACGCGCTTGATGCCCGGCTGCGTCAGGTCGCCCAGGCCGTGCAGGTCGGCGCCGCCGTTGGCGGGCACGATCAGCACCACGCGGTTGCTGGCGAAGTTGGCCCGGCTGCCCAGCCGCAGCAATTTCTGGTGCTCGGCCTTGTCCATCGCCTCCTGGTCGGCCGAGGCGAACACGTCCACCGGCGCGCCCTTGGCGATCTGCTGCACCAGCGCATCGGAACCGCCGAAATTGAGTTGCACTTTATCGCCCACATGGGCTTGTTCGTAGGCCTGGGCGATCTCCTTGAACGCATTGGTCAGGCTGGCGGCGGCCGACACCGTGATGTCGGCGGCACCGGCCGTCCCCGCCGCCGCGCCGAGCAGCAACGCCGCAACCACACTCGCTTTACGCAACATACACCTCCCTCTCCACGATGGCGAAAACCGCAATATACTGAATTATATAGCGCAACGATTTTTACCGCTCTACATCGAAATAGCTAGGTCGACTACGCACTTTGCGTAAACCTTCTATAATTTCAGTAATTCCTGAAAATTCAAAAAGGCATGTAATATGAATCAACTCACTCCGCTGGCGCAACGCTTCATCCTGCACTTCGGCGAAATGGGCAGCCGCTGGGGCATCAACCGCACCGTGGGCCAGATTTACGCCCTGCTGTACGTGAGCGCCCGCCCGCTGAATGCCGACGAGATCGCCGAATCGCTGTCGTTCTCGCGCTCCAACGTGTCGATGGGCTTGAAGGAACTGCAATCGTGGCGGCTGGTCAAACTGCTGCACCAGCCGAACGACCGGCGCGAATATTTCGAGCCGCCCAAGGACGTGTGGGAAATCTTCAAGGCCCTGCTGGAGGAACGCCGCCGGCGCGAAGTGGAACCGACGCTGTCCATGTTGCGCGACGCGCTGCTGGAAACGCCGACCACGGACGCCGACCGCGTGGCCCAGCAACGGATGCGCGAGATGTACGACCTGATCGAATTGTCGAGCGCGTGGTTCGACGACGTGCAGCGCCTGTCGCCCGACACGCTGGCCTCGCTGATGAAGATGGGCTCCACCGTCAAGAAGCTGCTCGACGTGGGCGAATCGGTGCGCGACAAATTCCGCTTCGGCCGCGCCGACGCCGCCCCGGCGGCCGCGGACGACGCCGGCCAGCCGGCCACCACCCGCGCCCGGGACGAGCAGTGAAACCGGCGCCCGCAACCAGGCTGCGCGGCATGCCGCTGGCGCTCGCCATCGGCCTGGCCCTGCTGCTGAAAGGCGCGCTGCTGTTCTGGCTGTGGCACGCCTTCTTTTCCCACCCGCAAGCGAAACACATGCGGATGCCCACGGCGCAAGTCCAGCAGCACTTGCTGGAAGGCGCGCCGCCATCCATTCCCTCCCCCCAACTTCCGAGATGAAAAATGACTCCGCTCGATGATGTCGTCAGCCTGTCGCGTCTGCAGTTCGCCGCGACGGCCATGTATCACTTCCTGTTCGTCCCGCTCACGCTAGGGCTGTCCTGGCTGCTGGTCATCATGGAATCCGTCTATGTCATGACGGGCAAGGAAATCTACAAGGACATGACCCGCTTCTGGGGCAAACTGTTCGGCATCAACTTCGCCATGGGCGTGACCACCGGCATCACGCTGGAATTCCAGTTCGGCACCAACTGGGCCTACTACGCGCACTACGTGGGCGACATCTTCGGCACCCCGCTGGCCATCGAAGGCATGATGGCCTTCTTCCTCGAATCGACCTTCGTCGGCCTGTTCTTCTTCGGCTGGAACAAGCTGGGCAAGGTGCAGCACCTGGGCGTGACCTTCCTGGTCGCGTTCGGCTCCAGCCTGTCGGCCCTGTGGATATTGATCGCCAACGGCTGGATGAACTACCCGGTCGGCGCCGAATTCAATTACGACACCATGCGCATGGAGCTGGTCAGCATCGTCGACGTGATCTTCAACCCGGTGGCGCAGGTGAAGTTCGTGCACACGGTGGCGGCCGGCTATGTGACCGCCTCCATGTTTGTGCTCGGCATCTCCGCGTTCTACCTGCTCAAGGCGCGCGACATCCCGTTCGCGCTGCGCTCGTTCGCCATCGCGGCCGGCTTCGGCCTGGCCTCGTCGCTGTCGGTGATCGTGCTCGGTGATGAATCCGGTTACACGGCCGGCGAAGTGAACAAGGTCAAGCTGGCCGCCATCGAGGCGGAATGGGAAACGGAACCGGCCCCGGCCGGCATCACCCTCGTCGGCCTGCCCGACGACGCGGCCGAACGCACCGATTACGCCGTCAAGATCCCCTACGTGCTGGGCCTGATCGCCACCCGCTCGGCCGACAAGCAAGTGACCGGCATCAAGCAACTGAAGCTGGAACACGCGGCCCGCATCCGGCGCGGCATGACGGCCTACGCGGCGCTGGAGAAGCTCAAGGGCGGCGACACCTCGCCGGCCGCGCGCGCCGCGTTCGACGCCGTCAAGGCCGACCTCGGCTACGGCTTGCTGCTGAAGAAATACACGCCCAATGTGACGGACGCCACCGACGAACAGATCCGGCTGGCCGTCAACGACACCATCCCCAAGGTGGCGCCGTTGTTCTGGTCGTTCCGCGCCATGGTGGGGCTGGGCCTGCTGTTCCTGTTCATTTTCAGCGCGTCCTTCTACTTCCTGGTGCGCAAGCGCCTGGCGCCCCAGCGCTGGTTGTTGCGGCTGGCCGTGTGCGCCATTCCCCTGCCGTGGGTAGCCGCCGAGCTGGGCTGGGTGGTGGCCGAATATGGCCGCCAGCCGTGGACCATCGCCGGCATCCTGCCCACCCACCTGTCGGCCTCCACGCTGTCGGCGGGCAGCCTGTACTTCAGTCTGGCCGGCTTCATCGGCTTCTACACGCTGCTGCTGGTGATCGAGATGGGATTGATGTTCAAGTTCGCCCGCCTCGGACCGAGCAGCCTGCACACGGGCCAGTACCACTGGGAACAGGCAACACCAGCGGGCCACGCGCCCGCGCACTAAGGAGCGACCATGTTATTCGACTATCAAACCTACAAGATCATCTGGTGGTGCTTCGTCGGCGTGCTGCTGCTGGGCTTCGCGCTGACGGACGGCTTCGACTTCGGTGTCGGCATGTCGCTGCCCTTCCTGGGCCGCGATGACGGCGAACGGCGCGTCATCATCAACACCATCGGCCCCACCTGGGAAGGCAACCAGACCTGGTTCATCACCGCCGGCGGCGCCGTGTTCGCGGCCTGGCCGCTGTTGTACGCGGCCGCGTTCTCGGGCTTCTACATCGCCCTCATGCTGTGCCTGTTCGCGCTGTTCTTCCGTCCGGTGGGCTTCGACTACCGCAGCAAGCTGGCCGACCCGCGCTGGCGCAACGCCTGGGACTGGGGCCTGTTCGCGGGCGGCATCGTGCCGCCGCTGATCTTCGGCGTGGCCTTCGGCAACCTGCTGCAAGGCGTGCCGTTCGAATACGACAACACCATGCGCATGACCTACACGGGCAACTTCTTCCAGCTGCTCAATCCCTTCGGCCTGCTGGCGGGCGTGCTCAGCGTGGCCATGCTGGCCATGCACGGCGCCACCTTCCTGCAGCAGAAGACGGACGGCGCCATCGCGCGCCGCGCGCGCGCGCTGGCCATCGCGGCCGCCGTGGTGACGATGGCGCTGTTCGCGGCCGGCGGCCTGTGGGTGGCGCATGGCATCGAAGGCTACCGCATCGCGAGCATGCCCGATGCCAACAGCGCCTTCATGCCCATCGCCAAGACGGTGACGCGGGCCACCGGCGCCTGGCTGGACAACTACGACCGCTGGCCGCTCACGCGCGCCTTCCCCGTCGCCGCCTTCGCCGGCGCGGTGCTGGTCATCGTGCTGAGCCTGCTACGTCGGACCGTGGCGGCCTTCCTGGCCAGCGGCCTGACCGTGGCGGCCATCATCCTCACGGCGGGCGCGGCCATGTTCCCGTTCGTGCTGCCCTCGTCGCTGGCGCCGGGCAGCAGCCTGACGGCCTGGGACGCCGTGGCCAGCCACAAGAGCCTGGCCGTGATGTTCTGGGTGGTGGTGATCATGCTGCCCATCGTGCTCAGCTACACGGCCTGGGTCTACCGCGTGGTGCGCGGCAAGGTCACGCTCGAACACATCCGCGACAACGAACACACTGCATACTGAAAGGACGACATCATGTGGTATTTCACCTGGATACTGGGCCTCGGGCTGGCGCTGTCGGCCGCCATCATCAACGTCATGTGGCTGGAAGCCCACTACGCGTTCGGCCACCGCGACGAGGACACCACCCGCGCCAGCTTCGAGCGGGCGCGCGAGCTAGGGTAGCTCGAGCGTCAGGCCGCCCTGCGACAGCGGCCTGACGAGGATCTGATAAACGTCGAAGTCGAATTGCGGCGCCGCCTTGCCGCGGCGCCGTCCCTTGCCGCGCGGCCCCAGGTAGCACCAGTGGTCGACCACGTGCACCTGGCGCACGCCGTCCGCTTGCTCGACGATGCCGACGGCGCCCGCGAACGGCCACGGCGCGATGTGCAAGGGTTCCAGCGCCGCCCGCACCCGCGCGCCATGCGCTTGGGCGCTCTCGGCGCCCACGCACACGCCGGCGCAGCGCCGCAGTTGCCGCGCGAAGCACGGCCGGCCCCGCGCCACTTTTTCCAGCCCCAGCGTGGCGCAGCACAGGCCGGCCTGGTCGGCCACGTTGCGCAGCGTCTCCATGGCAGCCGCACGGGTGCCGAACAGGCCGTACAACCCTGGTGTGCGCGCGAAATCCATCTCGCTGGAAAACACGACCTCGGGCAGATCGCCCGCCATGCGCAGCGCGCACATCTCACGCACGCCGCGCAGTTTCTGGTTGAACGGCGGCTGCAACTGCTTGATCAGTTGCGATTCGCGCAGCAGCGCGCCGATCTCGCCGCCCGTACATTCAAAATCCACGCGCCGGCTACACTGCAGCATCTTGCCTTCCTCGGCCGTACGCAAGTGGCTGAGCACGCGCTGCCGGATGTTGACGCTCTTGCCAACGTAGAGCGCCTCGCCATCGTCATCGCGGAAAATGTAAATGCCGGGCTGGGACGGCAAAGCATCGAGGCTGGCGCGGTCGATGTGGTCGGGATAAACAAAAGGGATGACGGGATCGCCGTGGATCAGCAAGCCCAGGGAATTGACGTGGGTACGCATGGTGAAAAAATCTTCGGCCAACAAATATTTCCGGCTACTTGGCTATGCCCAGGAACACTGCCAGACAACGCTCCACGGCCACCAACGCATCGGCATCAATACGTCCAAATACCGGTCCGACTTTGTCCCGCTTCACCGTCATGGTCTTATCCACCATCACCTGCGATAGCTTCTGCAAACCATTCGCGGCATTCGGATGTAATGTCACGCGCAACAATGGTGCGGCGATTAATGTGCTCGACACTGGCAGCACCGTCACAAAGGCAGTCTCGTTAAACTGGTCGGCTTGAATGACCAGGGCGGGCCGTGGTTTGCCGAGGTCGCCTTGCATGGCGATCGTCACCAGATCGCCGCGCGTCATTCTTCCCAACCGTCCAGGTCCGCCAACGCTTCATCCAGGAACTTCTGCACATCCGTGTCGGCCATGTCCGACTGCGCGGCAAGGCGGGACTGGCGGCGACATTCCTCCGCAAATTCCGGCCGCCGCGTATCGGGCACCCAGATCTGCACCGGACGCAGCCCGGCCGTTCTCAGTGCCTCCCGGCGTTTTTGGACGCGCGAATTCACATCTGCCATATTGCCCCCTTGGTGTTACATGTAACAAAATACGCCGTTTTATCCCGCCATGCAACAAGCTTTCGCGACTGTCACTGGGCAGGCGTTTCGGACGGCTGTGGTATATTGCCGCCTCCCCCGCCCGTGCCCCTCATCATGTCCGCCCTCAAGTACCTCAGCGCTTATTCCGAACAAACCCAGCAGCAAGTGTCGCAACTGATCGCGCAGAACCGGCTGGGCGAGGTGTTGCTCAAGCGTTATCCGAAGCCGCACGACATCCGCACCGACAAGGCGCTGTACCTATACGTGCAGGAATTGAAAACTGAACACTTGCGCAACGCGGAGCCGATCAACAAGGTGGAATTCGACAGCAAGATCCACGTGATCAATCACGCGCTGGGCCTGCACACGTCGATCTCGCGCGTGCAGGGCGGCAAGCTCAAGGCCAAGCACGAGATCCGCGTGGCCACCGTGTTCAAGGAAGTGCCGCTGGAATTCCTGCGCATGATCGCCGTCCACGAACTGGCGCACGTGAAGGAAAAACAGCACGACAAGGCGTTCTACAAGCTGTGCACCTACATGGAGCCGAACTACCACCAGTACGAGTTCGACCTGCGGCTGTACCTGACCCAGCTCGACACGGCCGGCCAGCGGCTGTGGTCATAGCGCCGTCCCGGACACGGCACGGCCGCCCACCACGCCGCCCCCCGCCAACGGGGCGCCGTCGGCACGGCCCTGGATCAGATCGTGCAGCGCGAACGCGTCGCGCAACTGTTCGCGCAGGCAAGCGTCGTCCCACGGCTTGGTCAGGAAACGATAGACGGCACCCTGGTTGACGGCGTCCATCACGGCGTTCAGTTCCGTGTAGCCGGACAGGATGATGCGGATGGTGTCCGGGTAGAGCTGTTTGACCTGGGAGAGGAAGGCCGTTCCGGTCATGCCCGGCATGCGCTGGTCGCTGACGACCACCTGCACCGCGTTGGTGGCCAGCAGCTCGAACGCCTCCCCGGCGGAGCCGGCGCGCAGGATGCGGTAACCATCGCGGCGCAGCAGGCGCGTGAGCCCGTTCAGCACGCTCGGCTCGTCGTCGAGCAGCAGCAAGGTGTGTTCGCGCGCCCGTGGCGGCAACGACGGCAGCAGGGACGGCGTGCCCAGCAGCGCCGTCAGCGCCGCCGCGTCGACGGGCGGGCTGAAATAATAGCCCTGCACCATGTCGCATGACAGCCCGGCCAGAAATTGCAACTGGCCCGGCGTCTCCACCCCCTCGGCCACCGTCTTCATCTTCAGCAACTGGGCCAGCACGATGATGGTGCGGGCCAGCGCCGCGTCGTCCGCGTCCGTGGTCACGTTGCGCACGAAGCTACGGTCGATCTTGAGCACGTCGATGGGGAAGCGTTTCAGGTAGGCCAGGCTGGAATAGCCGGTGCCGAAATCGTCTAGCGTCAACCGCACGCCCAAGGCCTTGATCTCGCGCAGGGCTGTCAGCATGGTGTCGCTGTCGCTCATCAGCACGCTCTCGGTCAGTTCCACCTCCAGCAGACGCGGCGCCAACCCAGTGTCGGCCAACACCTGTTGCAGCAGCAACGGCAGGTTGCGCCCGTCGAACTGGCGCGCCGACAGGTTGACGGCCACCGACACGTCCTCATGCCCCATGGCCTGCCAGGCGCGCGCCTGCCGGCAGGCGCAACGCAGCACCCATTCACCGATCGGCACGATCAGGCGCGTCTCCTCGGCCAGCCCGATGAAGCGGTCCGGCAGCACCATGCCATGCCCGGGCCGGTTCCAGCGCAGCAGCGCCTCCACCCCCATCACCCGGCCGCTGCGCAGGTCGATCTTGGGCTGGTAATAGACCTCGAACTGGCAGCGCTCGACGGCCACCCGTAAAGCGAGTTCGAGCACCACGCGCTGCTCGACCCGCTGGCTCATTTCGCGCGCGTAATAACGGTAGCCGTTGCGCCCCCCCTCCTTGGCCGCATACATGGCCACGTCGGCGCTCTTGAGCAGGCCGTCGCCATCGCCATCGGGGGCCAGGCAAATGCCGATGCTGACCGAGACCCGCAATTCATGGGCGCCCAACAGGAACGGCTGGCCTAACAAATCCAGCAACTTTTGGGCCATGGCTGTCGCCTCGCCACCATCGGTCAAGCCCGGCAGGACCAGCACGAACTCGTCGCCGCCCAGCCGCGCCACCGTGTCGCTGGCGCGCACGGCCGAGCGCAGGCGGCGCGCCACGGCCTGCAGCAACAGGTCGCCGACAGCGTGGCCGTAACTGTCGTTGACGAACTTGAAGCCGTCCAGGTCCAGGCACATCACGGCCAGCGGCTGGCTGCGGCGCCGCGCCAGCGCCCGCGCCTGGGCCAGCCGGTCCTCCAACAGGTTGCGGTTGGGCAGGTCGGTCAGCGCATCGTAATTGGCCAGGTAAGCGATGCGCTGCTCGGCCTGACGGCGCTGGGTGATGTCCTGCATGGTGCCGCTCATGGCCACGGCCAGGCCGTGCTCGCCGAACACGATGTCGGCCTTGCTCTGTACGATGCGCTCGCAGCCATCGGGCAGCAACAGCCGGTGTTCCAGGTCGTACGGCTCGCGGTTCGCCAGCGCGGCCTGCACGGCCTGCGCCACGCGCGCGCGGTCGTCGGGATGGACCAGCGGCAGAAAGGCCCGGTAGCCGGGCGCGGAGATGGCCGCCCGGCCGCCGCAAAGACGATACATTTCGTCCGACCAGACCACGCGGCCGGTGTCGAGTCGCCATTCCCAGCTGCCCACGGCCGACAGGCGCTGGGCGTGCGCCAGCTGGGCGTCGCGCTTGGCCACCGATAGCAGCAAACTTGCCGACTTGAGGATGAAACGCACGCGGTGCTGCAACAGCGTCCAATTGATGGGCTTGCTGATGAAATCGGTGGCGCCCGCCTCGTAGGCCTGGTTGACGGCGTCCACGTCATCCAGCGCCGTCAGCACGACGATGGAGCACAGGGCGCCCCCGGGCAGGCTGCGCACCCGGCGGCACACCTCGTAACCATCCATGTCCGGCATCATGACGTCGAGCAGGATCAAGTCCGGCGTCAGCTGGCCGAGCGCGGCCAGTCCAGCGGGCCCGTCCACCGCCTCGGCGACCTGCATGCCCAGCTGCTCCAGGTGGCAGCGCGCCAGCTGGCGAATGAAGGGATCATCGTCGATGACGAGCACCGACGGGCAGTCGTGGCGCGCGGCATCGCGGACACTGCATTTTACGGCGATATCCATGTCTGCGCGCTGCTCCCTCGCCGGTGGGTGGACGGCGGACGGCGACAACAGCGCCGCTCGCGCTGACCACGATGACACCAGTCTACACGCGATCCGGCCGCAAGGGCAGCGCCGCGCGCAGCCGGCTTGGCGGCGTCAGGCCGGACACGACACGGGCGCCGCTCCCGGGGATCAGGCCGCCGGCGCCCGCAGGCGTTGCACCAGCGCTCGCGGATCGGACTCCACCATCATCAGGGCCGCGTGCTGCGGGCGGATGAAGCCCTCGCCGCTGGCGTGGCCGATGAAGCCCATCAGACCATCGTAGAAACCATCGACGTTGAGCAGGCCGACCGGCTTGGCATGGATGCCCAGCTGCGACCACGTCAACATCTCGAACAACTCCTCCAGCGTGCCCATGCCGCCGGGCATGGCGATGAAGCCGTCGGCCAGCTTGGCCATCATGGCCTTGCGTTCGTGCATGTCCTTGACGATGAACTGGCGCGTCAAGCCCATGTGGCCCACCTCGCGCTCCATCAACGCGTTCGGGATCACGCCGGTCACGTCGCCGCCCAGGCGCAGCACCTCGTCGGCGATGATGCCCATCAGGCCCACATTGCCGCCGCCGTACACCAGCGCGATATTGTCCTCGACCAGCGCGCGGCCCAGGGCGCGGGCGGCCTCCGCATAACGGGGACTGGCGCCGGGGTTGGCGCCGCAGTACACACAGATCGCTTTTGTCACAGCCGCTTAATCCTCAAGTTCCGCTTTCGCCAGTTCCACGTCCAGCCGCTCCATCGCATCGCGCGGTTCGCAGCCGGCCGCCGCCTCGTACAGGCCGACGGCTTCATCCATCTTCTTTTTGCCGTCGAGCATGACGAGCGCGTTCGCGTACTCGATGCGGGCGATGGCCGAGTCGGGATTGAGTTCGAGCGCCTTCTTGAAGTGCTTGTAGCCCTCTTCCTTCTTCACGCCGTAGGTCAGGCCGCCGATCATGGCGCCCACCTTGTCGATGATCTCGCTGTGGTAGGCGCCCATGGCGATGTGGGCGTCGGCGTGCTTGGGGGCCAGCTTGAGCGTCATGTCCAGGCTGTGCTTGACCTTGGCGCCCACGCCCTGGGCCAGCGCCTTGACCACCGAGATGCCCTGGGCATAGCGGCCCAGCGCGTAGGCGTGCCAGTAGTAGCCGGCCGCGTTGTCGGGCTGCTCCTGCTGCTGGCGCTCGCAGCGCTCGGCCACTTCCTCGAAGGTGGCGATCTTTTTCTTCTCGCTCTTTTCCAGGTAGGTGGCGTACATGCAGGTGGCCTTGTGCGCCACCGAGTAACCGTCCACACCCACGTCCAGCCCGATATGGGTGGCGCGCTCGAAATCGCCGGCATGGAAGGCGATCCACGCCTCGACCAGGCGCGCGTCCTTCGGGAACGGTTCCGCATCGCCCACGTGCAAACGGGCCCAGTTCTTTTTCAGGCTGGCCGCCGTGTACACATAAGCATCGTCAGGATGCGGGAATTTACTCCATGCCATAGTTTTCTCCGAGGGTGATTTGGATTTTTTATTTCAACTTCTTCAAATATTCTTCAGACAATTTCTGGAACAGCACGCTGGTTTCACCGCGCAGGTAGGGGCCGATCTGCGACAGCACCTGGTAGCAGCCGCGCGCCAGCGCGTCCGCCATCGATTGCTGCTCCGTGTATTTGCGCGGGTTGCGCACATATTCGTACGACAGCCAATAGGTGGCCACCACCACCATATTGGTGGCCATGGCGTCGATGGCCACGTCGCTGGCCTCCATCGACTGCTCGGTGCGCAAGTCCTCGCACAGCTGCTTGGCGACCTTGATCTTGTGCGCCAGGATTTGCTTGAAATGCAGTTCCAGCTTGCGGTTGCGCGACAACAGGTCGTTCAGGTCGCGGTAAAAGAAGCGGTAACGCCAGATCAATTCGAACATCAGGTGCAAATACAGCCACACGTCCTCGATATTCGAGCGGCGGCCGTCGGGCACGGTCAGGATGCGTTCGATCTCCGCCTCGAATTGCGAGAAGATCGAATTGACGATGTCGTCCTTGTTGCGGAAGTGGTAGTACAGATTCCCTGGCGAGATATTCATCTCCTCGGCTATCACGGTGGTCGTGATATTCGGCTCGCCAAATTCGTTAAATAAGCGCAGGGATAATTCCAGAATGCGTTCTCGGGTGCGGCGGGGAGCTTTTTGTAGCATAGCAGGCGATCTCTCTTTATTCTCCTGCAAGCATAACACCGAAGCTGCCAGTTTAGAAACTGCCGTGCGTTGGATGGCCATGGACTACTTTTAAATACCGTTCGAGGTCATTGAGCACATTGTCCAGCCGCGTGGTGGCCTTGCGGGCCGGCTTCTGGCTCACCAGGGTCAGGCTGGTGTCGCTGAGCACGGACAACTTGAGGCGCATGCCGTGGCGCGCCAGCTTGGGCGCCAGCTGTTCGCGCTGTTCCCACAGCATCATGCGGGTGTTCTGATAGGCCTGCTCGCACATCCGGCGCCGGTTGTTGTAGCTGAAGATGTTGGTGAAGAACAACTCCGCGTCATCCTCGCTGGGCTGGAACAACACGATGTCGACCTCGGGATGGCTGATCTGGTAGCTGGCCAGCCCCGTTTCCAGCCGCGAATGCAGGATCGAGCGCAGCGTCTGCGACAGCACGTCGAGCAAGCCGCCGTTGGCCAGCTTGCGCGCGCCGGCCTGGAAGCGCGCGTTGTACGGCACGATGGGATTCACGCACAGCAACAGGTCGACGCCCTCCTCCAGCGCGATCGAGGCGTGCATGGTCTTGCGCAGGGCGCCGTCGACGAAATGGTGGCCATCGACCTCCACCGGCGGGAACAGGCCGGGCACGGCCGAGCTGGCTTGCACGGCCACCGAGATCGGCGTCTTGTCCCAGCCCGGCGTGCCGAAGCGCACGGCCTTGCCCGTGTCGAGGTCGGTGGCCACGATCACGAGCTTGCGGCGCAGTTTGCGGAAGTCGTTGCTGCGGCCGGCCTGGGAGAACGTGGCGGACAGGAAATCGCCGATGGCGTCGCCCGAGAAGAAGCCGGCCGGCAGCAATTCCTTCATGCGCTCGAACGACGCGGCCAGCGTGCCGCGCCGGCTCACGTAATGGAACAGCGCGTCGGCGAACAGGCCGGGCGCGGCGCTGACGCGCTTGCCGAATTCCTTCAGGGCCGGGCGCAGCAGCGTCTCCGGCTTGAACAGGATGGCGCCGTCCATCGCCTCCACATCGCTTTCGATGAACAGCCGGCACATCTGGTGCGGCGTGACGCCATTGGCCAGGCCGGCGGCGATGATGCCGCCCGCGCTCACGCCCACATAGATTTTCGCGTCGTTCAGGTCCAGCCCCTCGACCGCCTCCTCCAGCGCGGCCAGCGCGCCGATTTCATACACGGCGGCCAATGGCCCGCCGCCGGCCAGCGCCAGGCCGATACGGGGCTTGGACGGCGTCGCGCGGGACGCCCGGCGCGGCGCGGTGGCGCCAGCGCGGCGGGCGGACTTGCTGGGTGAAGCGGCAATCTTGGGCATGGCAGTACTACAGCTCTTCAGGTGTTACCGGCAATACGTGCTGGTGGCGTGTTTCCATGCCACAACAGTGAGGACGATACTGTACAAAAAAAAGGCCTGCGCGCCGCACAAGCCCAGATATTACTCACGCTGCGTTCCCCCCGGACCCGGCCCGTGCACAGGCCGGGGTGAGGACCGAGGGGAATCGGCGCCGCGATCGCTCGCTCAGGCTGCCGGCGTTTCCGTCGTGGCAGCGGCGTTGACGGCAACGGCCGGCTTCTTCGCCTCGGCCGCCGCTTTCACGGAAGCGACGGTCGGGAAGCTGATGGCGGCCTTGGCGGCGGGTTTGGCGGCTGGCTTGGCTTTCGCGGCCGGTTTGGCGGCGGCCTTGGCGGCAGGCTTGGCCGCAGCTTTGGCCGCTGGCTTCGCCGCGGCCTTGACGGCTGGCTTGGCGGCCGCTTTCGGTGCAGCTTTGGCAGCCGGCTTGGCGGCGGCTTTGGCGGCTGGCTTGGCGGCGGCTTTGGTGGTGGCTTTGGCGGCAGGCTTCTTGGCGGCGGCCGCTTTCGGCTCGGCCTTGGCGGCTGGCAGTTTCTTGCCAGTCAGCTGCTCAACGGCCTTGCTCAGTTGTTCCACGCGCTTGCTCAGCGTCTGCACGTCCTTGTGGGTGGGCACGCCGATCGAGCTCAGGGCGCGGGCCACGCGCTCTTCGAACACCTGCTCCAGCTTGTCCCACGAACCGGCCGCCTGCTTGCCCATGCCATCGGCCAGGCCGCTGACGGTGTCGCGCACGTCCGAGACTTTTTCCTCGGCCAGGCTGCGGGTGCGTTTCTGCAACTCGGTGCCTTCCTTGACCAGCTTGGCGAACACACGGCCACCTTCCTCCTGCGCCTTGGCGAACGCGCCCAGGCCGGCCTGCCAGATTTGCTGGGCCGAATTACGCACGGCGTTGGCCAGTTGTTTATCGTCGTCTTTTGCCAGAGTCTTCAGTTTCTTTACCATGGTGCGCTCCTGTTTGTTTTTCATTGATTCGGATTTACATAATTTCATTTTAGACAGCAAAACTAGAGACGTGATTCTAATGCGATAGAGCCGCCGTTCTAATGTGTCTCGCCCTTAAAACACGACACTTGCCAATCATAAGCGGGCCTGTAATGATGCAGCAGCGGATTACCAAAAACACAAAAGGAGAAGTCGAATGCAGTATTTTGTTACAGGGGCAACTGGATTCATCGGCAAACGGTTGGTAAAAAAACTGCTGGCACGCAAAGGCAGTGTCGTCTATTTCCTGATGCGGGAAAGCAGCCGCGACAAGCTGCCCGCTTTGCTCGAATACTGGGGCACGACCAAGACCCGTGTCATCCCAGTATATGGTGATCTGCGCAAACCGAAGCTGGGTGTTTCCAAGGATGAAATCAAGAACCTGACGAAAAAAATCGACCACTTCTATCATCTGGCGGCGATCTACGACATGGCGGCCGATCCCGAGGAGGAAATGGCCACCAACATCGGCGGCACCCGCAACACGGTCGAGTTCGCCAACGCGATCCAGGCCGGCACCTTCCACCACGTGAGCTCGATCGCCGCCGCCGGCATGTTCGAAGGCATCTTCCGCGAAGACATGTTCGACGAAGCCGAAGGCCTGGACCACCCCTACTTCGCCTCCAAGCATGAATCGGAAAAAATCGTGCGCCAGGAATGCAAGACCCCATGGCGCGTGTACCGCCCCGGCATGGTGGTGGGCGACTCCAAGACGGGCGAGATGGACAAGATCGACGGCCCCTACTACTTCTTCAAGCTGATCCAGCGCATCCGCCAGATGCTGCCGCCGTGGATGCCCACCATCGGCATCGAAGGCGGGCGCATCAACATCGTCCCCGTCGACTACGTGATCACCGCGATGGACCACATCTCCCACCTGCCCAAGCTCGACGGCCGCGCCTTCCACCTGACCGACCCCGACCCGATGCGCGTGGGCGAAGTGCTCAACACCCTGTGCCGCGCGGCCCACGCGCCCACCATGAGCCTGCGCATCAACGCCGCGCTGTTCGGCTTCATCCCCAAATCGATCCGCAAGGGCGTGTTTGCGCTAACGCCCGTGCGCCGCCTGCGCGAAGCCATCATGAAGGACCTGGGCTTGCCGGACGACCTGATGCGCTTTGTCAACTACCCTACCCGTTTCGACAACCGCGACGCGGCCGCCGCGCTCAAGGGCAGCGGCATCAAGTGCCCGCCGCTGGACAGCTACGCGGCCAAGATCTGGGACTACTGGGAACGCAACCTGGACCCGGCCCTGAAGATCGACCACACGCTGCGCGGCCAGGTGGCCGGCAAGGTGGTGCTGGTGACGGGCGGCTCGTCGGGCATCGGCCTGGCCGCCGCCCACAAGCTGGCCGAAGCGGGCGCCATCACCATCATCTGCGGCCGCGACCTCGACAAGCTGGCCGAGGCCAAGGCCGAGGTGGAGGCACGCGGCTATGCACTGATCACCTACCAGGCCGACGTGGCCGACATGGCCGACTGCGACCGCTTCGTGCAACTGCTGATCGAGAACCACGGCGGCGTGGACGTGCTGGTCAACAACGCCGGCCGCTCGATCCGGCGCGCCATCGAATCGAGCTACGACCGCTTCCACGACTTCGAGCGCACCATGCAGCTCAACTACTTCGGCTGCCTGCGCCTGACCATGGGCCTGCTGCCGACCATGATCGCCAACAAGCGCGGCCACATCATCAACATCTCGTCGATCGGCGTGCTGACCAACGCCCCGCGCTTCTCGGCCTACGTGGCCTCCAAGGCGGCGCTGGAAGCGTGGACCCGCTGCGCCTCGTCCGAGCTGTCGGACGTGGGCATCAAGTTCACCACCATCAACATGCCGCTGGTGCGCACGCCGATGATCGCGCCGACCAAGATCTACCAGAACGTGCCGACGCTGTCGCCGGAGGAAGCGGCCGACATGATCGGCCAGGCCATCGTCTACAAGCCGGTGCGCATCGCGACCCGGGTCGGCATCTTCGGCCAGGTGCTGCACGCGCTGATGCCGCGCGTGGCACAGATCGTGCTTAACACCACGTTCCGCATGTTCCCCGACTCCGACGCGGCCAAGGGCGCCGACGGCAAGAAGGCGCCGCAACTGTCGTCCGAGCAGATCGCCATGCAGCAGCTGCTGCGCGGCGTGCACTTCTAAGCCAACGCAAAAAACCGGGGTCAGGTCATGCCGTCACGCAAGATGCGTGATGGCATGACCTGACCCCGGTTTTTTTATTGCTACAGGCTGGCGCGCAGCTCGACGCCGATGCGGCGCGGTTCGGACACGGTCGCGAACGGCGTTCCCATGATGCCGGCCGAGGTGTTGTCGATCCGGTTCACATAGCGTTTGTCGAACACGTTGTTGACGAACAGCGCCACGCCCCAGTTGCCGCTATCGGCCTCCCAACCCAGCCGCAGGTCGCTATGCTGGCGCGCCGCACCCACCGTGAACGCGGGCGTGCGCAGGCAGGCGCCCTGCAGCGCGTCGGCGTTGCAGCGCGTGGCGCCCGTGTAGGCATGCTGCGCACTGACGTTGACCGTGCCACCCATCGCGTTGCGCCACGTGTAGTCGACGCCGGCGGCCGCCGACCACAAGGGCGCGCCCACCGGCTGGTCGCTCAGATCCACCCCATCCCCCGTAACAAAATGCTGGTACTTCTGGTTGATGTACTCGGACGAGAACGTGAGCCGCAGATCACGCGTGGCCTGCCAGCGCGCTTCCGCATCGAGGCCGGTGGCCACCTGGTTGCTGCTGCTGACCTGGTAGCTGGGGATGGCGGAACCCGTGTTGCCGATCAGGCTGAGCGACTGCAGGTTGGAGAATTTGTAGTGGAACACCGAAGCGTTGACCAGCAAATGCTGCTCGCGGAAATAGCTCTTCACGCCGGCCTCGTAATTGCGGATCGTCTCCGGCTCGTACTTGCCCGCCACGGCCAGCGCGTTGAAGCCGCCCGCCTGGTAGCCCTTGGTGACGGAGCCGTACACCATCACGGCCGGCGTCAGTTTGTAGTCGAGCACTAAGCGCGGGCTCACGTCGGTCCAGCCCTTGTGGGCGCTGACGGCCGACGTGGCCGCCGACGGGTTGTTGAACTCGATGTTCTGCGTCAGCGCGCCCATCACCTGCTGCAATTGATCGGGCGTCAGCGCGCCGGCCTGCACCAGGCCGGGGAAGAAGCCCTGCGCGTTCAGGGCCGCCAGCGTGGCATCCAGTCCCGGCGCATCGCGGTTCGGGCTGTACCACGAGAAGCGCTTGTCGTCGTGCGTCAGCCGCACGCCGGCCGTCAGGTTGGTCTTCGGCGCCACGTGCCAGATGGTGTCGGCGAACAGCGCGTAGGCCTTGGACTGGCCACGGTTGATCATGCTCTCCTGCCAGCCGTTGCCGAAGAATTTGGCCGGGATGCCGAACTGCTGCGCCGCGCCGTCCAGCATGGTGTAGACGGGCATACCGGCCAGGTTGCCGAACACGGTGTCGAGCGTGTCCGTGTTCATGCCGATCTGGCTGGTCTGGTGCGCGTTCTCGTAGAAGTAGCTGGCGCCGCCCACCCAGTCCACCAGCGCCGTCTTGCCGGACAGCTTGAACTCCTGCTGCCAGCTGCCGTTGCTCTCGTAGTTGATGGTGTCGAGGTGGGTGTTGATGCGGTTGGTGCCGTCGCTGTCCTCCAGGTTGCGCGAGGTGAAGTGGCGGTAGGCCGTGGTGGAATTGAAGGTACCCCAGCCCAACGGCCGCTCGATGCGCAAGGTCACGCCATCGAAATCGCGCGCCTCGGCGTTGCCGATCGCGTCGTTGTAGACGGGCGCCGTGCGCGGATCAAGATAGGCTTGCGGATTGACGGGCACAGTTGGCACGCCGGGTGCGGCCGGCAAAGCCACCAGACCGATGGCGGGACGCGCCTTCTGGTCCAGCTTCTCGTGTTCCCACGACAGCAGCACGCGGGTCTGCTGCGGCGCGTTCCAGCGCAGCGTGGCGCGCGCGCCCCAGTCGCTGTTGCCGTTCAGGTGCTCGCCCGTGGCGGCGTCGCGCAGCCAGCCCTTGCTGTACTGGTCCACCACCGTCATGCGCAGCGCCATCGTATCGTTGAGCGGCACGTTGAGCAGGCCGTCCATGTAGGCGAGGCCGTGGTTGCCGGCGCGCAGATGCACCTCGCCCGCGCGCTCCTGCGATGGCTCGCGCGTGATGACGGAGATGGCGCCGCCCGCGCTGTTGCGGCCGAACAGCGTGCCCTGCGGCCCTTTCAGCACCTCGACGCGCTGGGTGTCGTTGAAGTTCATCAGCGCGCCGCCCGTCTTGCCGGTGTAGACGCCGTCCACGTACACGCCCACCGGCGAATCGGTGCCGATGCCGAAGTCGCTGGTGCCGATGCCGCGCATCGCGTACTTGGGCTGGGTGGGCTGCTCCGCGTCCACGGCCAGGCCGGGGATGTAGCCGTTCATGGCCGACAGGTTGGGCGCGGCCAGCTTGCCGATCTGGTCGGCGCTGATCAGCTGCATGGCGATCGGCACCGCCTGCGCGGCCTGGCTGCGGCTTTGCGCGGTGATGGTGACGATGCCGATGGCGGCGTCCTCGCCCTGCCCGGCCGGCGTGGCCGGCTGCGCCTGGGCAGCCCCTGCGGCTTCGGCCGCCACGGCCGGGTCCAGCAAGGCGCCGGCCGCGAACGCGCCACCCAGCAGCGCGCGCCGGATAGCCAGCGCCAGCGGACGCGCGCGCGCGGCGGACGATGGGGAACGGGCCGCGGCCCAGGGGTCTCGATTCTGCATTTGCTAGTCTCCGTCGTTGTTGTCGTTGTTGTGGTCAAGATCGCCGCTCTCGATCCGGCGGCTGTTGCACACCCATCCCTCGCTACAATGCAGCGCTCAGCACAGGCCAGCGCGCGGCCACCTTATCGCCACGCAGCGCCAGCAGATCGCCAAACTGCAGCAGCACGGCCTCGCTCTGCTGCGGACGCAGGAACACAAAGTCATCCACCTCCAGCGGCACCTTGGCCGAGCCGTTCAAGCCCTGCTGGTTCGAGCTCACGTAGGCGAAATGCGGATGCAGTCCCGGCGGCGCCTCCGGCTCGGCCAGCCAGTTGCCGCTGTAGATGAAATAGGTCTGGGCCAGGTTCGGATTCCACCCTTCCAGCAAGGGCGCCGTCCATTCGAGCGTCGGCAGCCGGGTGTGCGCCAGCCGCTTGAGCACGGGCGTGGCGATGAAGGCGGACGGTTCGTATTCGGCCAGCGTCGGCAAGTCGTAGTGACTGGGCTTCATCAGGCAGGTGCCGGCCGAAATGTCGTTCAGCAGCGCGTCGCCCTCATACAGCCGGAAGGTCGGGCTGCCCGCCCCGTTCAGGCATAGCGGCCTGGCCGCCATGGCCGGCTGGCTGGCCTTGAGCAGATCGAGAAAGCCCTGGTAGCGCGCGCGCACCTTGGGGAATTCGCGCTCGGCCAGGAAACTTGGGATGCCCATCAGGTGCGCGTCGTAGCCCATGAAGCCGGCGAATTCCAGGTGCTGCGGATCGGCCGCGATGGTGGCCAGCGCCTGGGTCATCGCGTCGTGGTCATCGAAGCCGCCCCGGTGCAGGCCCACGTCGAGCTCGAAATTGATGCGCATCTTCACGCCAAGTTCACGCGCCAGTTGCTGGTACTGCGCCAGCCGCGCGTTGGTGTCGATCAGCCATTGCAGCTGGCGTTCGGGCTGGAACGCCCCTTGCAGGTCGGCGTAGAAGTGGCGCACGGCGTCGACCGGCATCGGTTTGCCGAGCAGGATGTCGGCGTCCGGCCGCAGGGCCGCCATGGCGTTCAGGAACGGACGGTGGAACACCATGAAGGCGTTGGTGCCGGCGGCCTTGGCCACGTAGTCGATCAGCGCCGGGCTGGGGAGCGATTTGACGACGATGCGGTAGGTCTTGGCCGGCGCCACGGCCGCCGACTGGCGCACGCGGGCGATGTTGCGGTCCAGCCGGTCCAGGTCGATCACCAGCACCGGACGGTCGATGCGCTGCGCGCGCAGCGTGCGGTTCATGGCGGCGAAATAGGCCGGATAGGGGCCGCCTTCATCGTGCGGCCTGGCGATGGCGGCGGCGGCGACGGCGGCGGCGCCACCGGCCACGAGAAAGGTGCGGCGTGTGACCATGTCAGGCTCCGAAGATGTGTTTGAGGTGGGGGTTCAGCATGCGGCCCTGCGGATCGAGGCTGCGCCGCACTTCGTGGAAATCCTTCCAGTGGCGCGGATAAAGCGCCGCCAGCCGCGCCGCGTCCAGCGTGTGGATCTTGCCCCAGTGCGGGCGGCCGCCGTACTTCCAGAAGATCGGCTCGATCTCGGCGAAATAGGCGCGATGGTCGGTGTCGCCGTACTGGTGCACGGAGATCGAGCACCCGTCGCGGCCTTCGAACATCGACAGCCAGATGTCGTCCGCCTTCACGTAGCGGTATTCGAGCGGGAACGCGATCGGCAGGCGCCGTTCGCGGATGGTGCGCAGTATCTCGCGCACGCAGGCCGGGCCGGCGTCGGCCGGCACCGTGTACTCCATCTCGCGGAAGCGCACCACGCGCACGTGCGGGAACACCTCGTACGACTGGCCCACGCGCACCTGCGAACCCTCGCCCGCCATGAAGGTGGTGAGCAGTTTGTCGTAGGCCGCCTCGCCCATGCCCGGCATCCAGCCCACGGCCTGCCACAGCGTGCGCAGCGACTTGACGGCTTGCGGATCGTCCTCGCCGGCGGGGGTGTCGCGCGGGCCCGCCTCGTCGGTGGCGATGGTCACGCACAGCGACGAATGGGGCAGCGGCATGAATTCGAAATTGCGGTGCATGGCGCAGCGCTTGCTGATCTCGGCCAGCACGTCCTCGGTGGTCTCGACGCGCGTCGTCTCCACCAGCCGGAACGGCGCCACGTTCTGCAACGTCATGCGCGAGATGATGCCGAGCGCGCCGACCGACGTGCGGGCCGCGTGGAACACGTCCGCGTGGCGCTCGGCCGAGCAGTCGATCAACTGGCCGGACGGCGTGGCCAGCGTCAGCCCCGTCACGCACGAGGACATGGAACCGAAGCGCTGGCCGGTGCCGTGCACGGAATTGACGATGGCGCCCCCCATGGCCGGGTAATCCATGTCCGGCATGTTCGGCACCGACTGGCCCACGCCGTGCAGCAGCGGCCCCAGCGCGTGCATGCGCGTGCCGGCCAGGATCTCCGCCCGCAATGTGGCCGGATCGTGCGACACCAGCCCGCTCAGCAGATCGGTGGCGACCAGCGTGCCGTCGGTCGGCACCACGGCGCTGAATGAATGGCTGGCGCCCACGGCGCGCACCACACCCCGGGCCCGGGCCAGCACGTCGACCAGCTCCGCCTCGCTGGCCGGCGCCGCCCGCCAGGCCGGCGTGCAGCTCTGGTTGCCGGACCAGTTCATCCACGGCATGGCGCGGCCGGGGACGAATGCCACGGGACTTTGCGGCACGGCCTCGCCGCGGCCGCAGCCGGCCAGCAATCCCGTCACGCCCGTCGTCGCGACCGCGCCCGCGCCGGCCGCCGCCCGCAGAAAAACACGGCGCTTCATTTCGCCGCTCCCTGCGCGCTGGCGCTGCCGGCCGTGGCGGGCGGCGCCAGCCTGGCCATGAAGCGGATCAGGGCGCGGAAGTCATCCTCGGTGCACGCGCTGCAATAGCCGAGCGGCGGCATGCCGCCCGTGCCCTGCACCGCGTTGACCAGCATGGCCGGCTCGCCCTTGGCGATGTAAGGCTTCCACGCCTGCGCGTCGCCGGCCTGCGGCGCGCCCACGCCGGCGCGCGCGTGGCATTGCAGGCAGTTGTTGGCCAGCAGCTGGGCTTGGCGCGCGCTCAGCGCCGCCGCGTCCGACCGGCCCGGCAGGCCGGCCAGCGCCGCCGCCATGCAGGCCAGCGCCATGATTGACTTTCGATTCCGCATCCGCGCTCCGGTCTTGAACAACATCAAAATTGGACAGTCGTCCAATATTCACATTGTTTAAAACCAGTGTCAACAAGACTGTTGTCAAAACAACTCAGGGGAAGAATCAGGCCGGGGTGCCGGGCGGCGTCACGGCGCGCGCCATCAGCAAGCCCAGCAGCAGGCGGAACAGCGGCAGTTTGATGTCGGCCACGGGGCTGACCACGCCGGTGGACACCTGGGTGAATTCAAGCTGGCGGATGGTGGCCAGCAGCACCGAGCTATCGGCCTCCGGCGCGCGGCTGCCCAGCTGGGCGAACACGCGGGCGGCCAGTTGCACCAGACCCTTGCTGTGCTGATCGACCTTCTGGCGCAAAGTGGGCGACAGGTTCCACGCGAACAGGAAACTGCACTCGACGGCCAGGTCGGTGCGGTGCTCGCGCACGCCGGCGTGGATGTAGGCGGCCAGCGTGCCGGACATGGTGTCGGCGATGGCCGTCAGCACGGGCGGCGTCAGCCTGGCGGGCAACTGTCCCATCTGCTGATCGACGGTGGCCACCAGCGCCGTGCGGCGCTGTTCCGTGTGGGCGTGGTAGGCGTCGAACGCCGCCTCCAGCAAATCCTCCAGCGTGCCGAAGTGGTAGCTGGTGAGCGACAAACGCACGTCCGCCCTGGCCGCGATGGCGCGGTGGCTCACGCCCGACAAGCCGTGGGCGGCGATGATCTCCAGCGTCGCGCGCAGAATCTGATCGCGCGTGCGCCCGCCCCGGTCCGAGCCGCTCCCCGCGCGCGTCGCGCGCGCACGCGCTGGCGCCGCAGACGCGGGCGCGGGCGCGGCTGGCTCGATAGCGGTGGCGGTGGCGGCTTTGGTCATGATCGTCGGTTCGGGCGCGGGGCGACAACAGAACAGTGAGGGAGGGGCCGCCAGTATAAATGCCAAGCCGGGGTCAGGTCCAACAATCCGACACCAGCCCATGTATCATTGTTGGACCTGAGCCCAACTGTTCCGCAGCTATTTTCCCGACGACCGATCGCATGCACAACTATCTCGCCGCCAGCACCTACATCGACTTCCACCATCCGGACGTGGCCGCCAAAGCCGCCGCGCTCGCCGCGGGCGCGGCCACGCCGCTGGAGGTGGCGCGGCGCTGCTTCGAGTTCGTGCGCGACGAGATCCGCCACAGCGTCGACTACAAGCTGAACCCCGTCACCTGCAAGGCGTCCGACGTGCTGCGGCACGGCACCGGCTATTGCTACGCCAAGAGTCACCTGCTGGCCGCGCTGCTGCGCGCCAACGGCATCCCGGCCGGGCTGTGCTACCAGCGCCTGAGCGTGGGCGCCGAGGGGGCGCCGTTTTGCCTGCACGGCTTGAACGCCGTCCACCTGCCCCAGTTCGGCTGGTACCGCATCGACGCGCGCGGCAACAAGCCCGGCGTGGCCGCCCGTTTCTCGCCGCCGACGGAGGCGCTGGCCTTCGCCGTGCACCCGCCCCTGGAGCGCGATCTGCCGGAGATCTGGGCCGAGCCGCTGCCCGTCGTCATCCACGCGCTGGAAGCCCATGCCACCTACGACCAGGTGCTGGCCAACCTGCCGGACGTCGTCCTGCTCGCCTGATTTCTCCCGTCCCCGCCCCGCCCTGGACCGCAGGCGCTCCCGGCGGGCAGGGCCGGATCCCGCCCACCGCTCAGCCGCTGAGCACGGCGCTGGGGCCGTGCAACTGGGCGTGCAGCCGGAAGCCTTCGCGGATGTTCTCGCGCAGCACGGCGCCCTTCCACGGCTTGGTGTAGAAGCGGTCGATGGCGCCGTGGTTGATGGCCGCCATGATCGGCGTCAGGTCCGCGTAGGCCGACAGCATGATGCGGAACGTGTCGGGCGCCAGGTTCTTGACCCGCTCCATGAACTCCGTTCCGCTCATCAGCGGCATGCACTGGTCGCACAGGATCACCTGCACCCGGTGCCGCGCCAGCACGTCGAAGCCCTCGGCCGCCGTCTGCGCCGTCAGGATGCGGTAGCCATCCTGGGCCAGGAAGTCGGTCAGCACGTCGAGCATGAACGCGTCGTCGTCGACGATGAGCAGGGTCTGCTGTTCGAGCACGGTCTCGTCGGCCGGCGTCTGCAGGGATTTTCCTTCGCTGAGCATTTGCACGAACTCCTCTTCCGGCAGCGGGCGGCTGAAATAGTAGCCCTGCATCTCATCGCAACCGTGGCGGCGCAGATAGGCCAGCTGCGCATCCTTCTCCACGCCCTCGGCGATCACTTCCAGCTTCATGCTGTGCGCCATGTTGATGATGGCCAGCACGATGGCCGCATCGTCGGGATTGCTCGTCACCTCGCGCACGAAGGCGATGTCGATCTTCAGCTTGTCGATCGGGAAGCGCTTCAGGTAGGCCAGGCTCGAATAGCCGGTGCCGAAGTCGTCGATCGAGATCTGGATCCCCAGCGCCTTCAGGTTCTGCAGCACGGTGATGGTGTCCTCCGCGTTCGACATCAGCGAACTCTCCGTCAGCTCCAGCTCGAGCAGCTCGGGCGCGATGTCGTGCTGCTTGATCACCTTCATCACCTCCTCCTCCAGCCCGCCCACGAAGAACTGGATGCCCGACACGTTGACCGACAGGTGCACGGGGCCGATGTTGCTGCGGCTCCACTCGGCGATCTTGCGGCAGGCCTCGTTGAGCACCCAGGTGCCGACCCGCACGATCAGCCCCGTCTCCTCGAGGATGGGGATGAACAGCGCCGGCGACACCATGCCGTGGCCGGGCCGGCGCCAGCGGATCAGCGCCTCGGCGCCGCTGATGCGGCCCGAGCCGATGTCGACCTTGGGCTGGAAGTACAGCACGAACTCGTCGTTCTCGATGGCCCGGCGCAGCGCGTTCTCCAGGTCCAGCCGCGCCAGCGACTGCGCGTTCATCTCGGCCGTGAAGAAGCGGAACGCGTCGCGCCCGGCCTCCTTGGCGCGGTACATGGCCGTGTCGGCGTACTGGATCAGGGTGTCGGCGTCGGTGCCGTCGTCGGGGAACACGGAGATGCCGATGCTGGCCGTGACGGTCACCTCGTGGCCCTTGAGGTCGAACGGGCGGCGCATCGCCTCGCGGATCTTGTCGACCACGGCGATGGCGTTCTGCGCGCCCTCGGGCAGCATCAGGATGGCCGCGAACTCGTCGCCGCCGAAGCGGCCGATGGTGTCGCGCACGCGCAGGCAGTCGACCAGCCGGTTCGAGAACTGGCGCAGCAATTCGTCGCCGATGGTGTGGCCCAGCGTGTCGTTGACGTTCTTGAAGCGGTCCACGTCCAGGAACAGCACGGCCAGCGCCCACTTGTGCTCCCCGGCCTGGTGCAGCGAATGGGTCAGCGACTCGTAGAACTGGCTGCGGTTGGGCAGGCCGGTGAGCGTGTCGAAGTGGGCCAGCTTGAGCAGGCGCTGCTCGGCCTCCTTGCGCTCGGTGATGTCGCGCGCCACCGCCACCAGGATCCAGCTCTGGCCCGAGCGCAGCGTGCGCCGCTGCACCTCGACCGACAGCGGCGAGCCGTCGTGGCGCGTCAGCTGCAGCTCGGTCATGGCGCCGCTCTGGTCGCCGGCCAGCAGCTTGTCGTACAGATCCTCCAGCCGGCTCAGCTCGCCCTCCGCCTTCTTGTCCGGCCCCACCTCGAGGAAATCCTCGCGCTTGTAGCCGAGCATGCGGCAGGCCGTCACGTTCACGTCCACGAAGCACATGCCGGCCCGGTCCACCAGGAAGATGGCGTCGGCCGTCGCGTCCATGGCCAGCCGGAAGCGGCGCAGGTCCTCGTCGAGCCGGATGCGCGCGTTCATGTCCGAGGTCAGCTGGGCGTGGTGGCGCTTGATCTGCTCGTACAGCAGCAGGTTCTCGTAGGCCACGGCGATCTGGGCCGCCACCGTGGCCGCCACCCGCTCGTCGACCTCGGAGAACTCGTCGGCGCCCAGCTTGTCGACCAGGTACAGCCAGCCATGGGTGCGCTCGCGCGAGGCGATCGGCACGCCGAGGAAGGAATGGACGGGCGGATGGCCGGCCGGCAAGCCGATGCGGGCCGGATCGCCGTCGACATTGTGGATGCGCACCGGCAGCCGCTGTTCGAGCAGCCCGCGCAGCACGCCCGCGCGCGGCGCGCCCGTCACCACCCGCACCTGCTGGCCGGTGCCGCAGGCGGCGAAATAACTGAGCTCGGCGGCGCCATTGTCGAGCACGCCGATGCAGGCGTACTTGGACACGCAGATGTTCTGCGCCACGCGGCAGCCGATCTCGACCAGCGCCTGCGGGTCGCGCTCGGCGCCCAGCTCGATGCCGAGCTCGATCAGGGCCGTCAGGCGCAGGCTGACGGCCTGCAGGCTCGAGAGCGAACTCGACAGCCGCGCCGTCATCAGCGACAGGTGCTCGGGCGCCTGCTGCTCGCCGTCGCCGTGGTTGGCCAGCTCGGTGATCTGCTGGCTGCTGGCCTCGAGCACGTCGAGGTACTCGGCCACCTTGTGGTCGATGCCGTGGAAGCGGCCCTCGGACGGCGGCTCGGGCGCGAACGCCGGCATGGTCTCGACCTCCTGCGCCATGCCCAGCGCCTCGTGCACGGTGCGCAGGATCACGTCCGGGTCGGACGGCTTGGGCAGCACCCAGCGCACGCCGCACGACTGGGCCACGGCCATCGCCTCGCGCTCGCGGTAGGTGGCCGTGTAGAAGATGATGGGCACGTCGGCCGTGGCCGGGTCGCTGTGCATGCGGGTGACGAACTCGTAGCCATCCATGTTGGGCATCAGGATGTCGGAGATCACCAGGTCGGGATGCTCGGCGTGCACCATCTTCAAGCCCTCGGCGCCATTGGACGCCTCCAGCAGCCGGTGGCCGCCGTAGCCGAGCAGCGTCATCAGGAATTCCCGGTTCAACACGTGGTCATCCACGATCAGGATGGTGGCGACATCGCTTTTACCGGGGGCCGACGCCCCCGGCAAAAAAGACTCGATCTGGCTCACGAAGGTGTCCGGCTCGATCGGCTTGCCGATGTAGCCGTCGAAGCCGGCCGCCAGCAGTTTCTCGCGGTCGCCCACCATGGCCAGCGCCGTCACGGCCAGCGCCGGGATCGCGCGCAGCGCCGGATCGCCCTTGAGCGCGGCCACCACGCCGTAGCCGTCCAGCTTGGGCAGGTGCACGTCGCAGATGATCAGGTCCGGCGCCTCCTGGCGGGCCGTGGCCACGCCGGCCTCGCCATCGCCGGCCGTGAGCGGGGTGTAGCCGAAGGCGCGCAGCAGGTACACCATCAGCTCCATGTTGGTGGGATTGTCTTCAATGATAAGGATGCGTGCCGACACGTTAGCGCTCCAGGTTAATCCGCTTGCCGGGCGGGACAGCCGCGTCCCGCCTCATCGTCGCACCGCTCGCGGTCGAGCGGCAACACCAGCGTGAACGTCGTGCCCACGCCGTACTGACTGTCAAATTCGATCTGCCCGCGCAGCAGGCCGGCCAGCTTCTGGCTCAGGTGCAGGCCCAGGCCCGTGCCCTCGTGCGGCCGGGTGGCGCTCGCGTCGAGCTGGGCGAAGGCCTGGAACAGCCGGCCCTGCTGCTCGGGCGCGATGCCGGGCCCCGTGTCGCGCACGCTGATCGCGGCCCAGGCCTCGTCGGCGCGCCGCACCACGTCCAGCCCCACCCGCACCTCGCCCTGCACCGTGAACTTGATGGCGTTGTTGATCAGGTTCATCAGGATCTGCTGCAGCGCGCGCCGGTCCGTCATCAGGCCCACGTCCTGCAACGCGCAGTCGAAGGTCAGCGCCAGCCCCTTCTGCTGGGCCGGCTGACGGAACAGTTGCAGCACCTCCTCGATCAGCGGCCGGCATTGCAGGGGCAGGAAATTGAGCTCCACCTTGCCCGACTCGATCTTGGTCAGGTCCAGCAGGTCGTTGATCAGCGACAGCAGGTGGCGCGCGCTGCCCTGGATGGTGCGCAACTGCCGCTCCTGCTCGGCGTTGACGGGGCCGGGCAACTTCATCAGCATAGTACCCGTAAATCCGATGATCGCGTTGAGCGGGGTGCGCAATTCATGCGACATGCCGGCCAAAAAACGGTCCTTGGCCGCGTTGGCGTTGGCCAGTTCGATGTTCTTCTCGTGCAGCGCGTGCTCGATGTGGCGGCGCTCGCTGCTGTCGCGGATCGCGCTCATGATCAGCATGCCCTCCTCCGTCTCGATCGGACTGAGGCTGATCTCGACCGGGAATTCCTCGCCGTCCTTGCGCAGGCCGTACAGGTCGCGCCCCGAGCCCATCGGCCGCACCTGGGGCTCGACGAAGTAGTCGCTGCGGTAGCCGACGTGCGCGGCACGGAAGCGGGCCGGCATCAACGCCTCCAGCAGGGTGCCGCGCAACTCGCCGCGCCCGTAGCCGAACAGGTTCTCGGCCTGGCGGTTGGCCAGCACCACGCGGCCGCTGGCGTTGGCCATGATGATGGCGTCCGGCATCGATTCGAGCAGGCCGCCGAAACGGGCCTCGACCAGCTTGGCGTCGCGCTGGATCTTGAGGTGGGTGACGTCCTTCTTGGTCCACAGGACGTAGCGCACGGCGCCGTCGTCGCCGCGGATGGCCTTGCTGGAACTGTCGATGTAGACCAGCGTGCCGTTCTTGGCCCGGCGCACCGTCTCGTAGGTGGCGGTGCCGACCGCCAGGGTCTGGCGCAGGATGGCCGCGTCCTCGCCGCCGCGCCCGGACGGCTCTATCAGCTCGTGCAACACCTGGCCGAGCGCCTCGCGCTCGCTGTAGCCGAAAATGGCCTGCGCGCCCGGCGTCCAGCACAATACCTCGCCCGCGGGCGTGGTCAGGATGACCGCGTCCGGCGTTTCGTTCAGGATCAAGGTACCGAAGTCTATTGCCATCGTCGCGCCTTGGAGGGGGTCAATTCGCGGCCTGCGACGGGCGTGCCGCGCTGCTTAGGAATAACCATACAGCAACGCACAAGCGAAAATCTCACAGAAAATCACGCGCCCGCCGTAAAGCCCGGCCAGTCACATCAACTGTGACTTTGCCTACGCGCCAACAACAGTCTATCGAAGCTGGCCGGGACTGTCCACGCGCCGCGCGGCAACCGGAACGGCGGCGATTTCAGCCAGCACGTGGCGCACGATGACGGGATGGCGGCCCAGCGCCACATGGCCGATGGCGCCCACCGCCACGTGGCGGGCGCCGTCCAGCAGGCTGGAGTCCTGCGGCGCAACAATGTTGTCGTGATGAGAATAAATGGAAGTAATCAGGCCACGTTGCGAATTTGCGTCAGCCGCGTCCAGCACGCGCAGCCACGCGCTGCCGCGCCGCATCTGCGCCGCGTTGCGGCCCAGGCCCCAGCTGGCCAGCGCCGTGCCGTGGTGGGGCGTGCCCAGCGTGATCACGCGCGCCACCCGCGCGTCGCCATGGCGGCGCAGATAGGCGCGCGCCACCAGCCCGCCCATGCTGTGGGCCACGATCACCACGCGCTGCGCCCCGGCCGCCGCGCACAATTGCTCGATGGCGGCCTGCACCTGCGCCACGTAGTGGTCGATGTCGGCCCCCAGCGGCTCCAGGTCCGGCGCCAGATGGCTGATGCCGGACCGGCGCAACTGGGTGCTCAGCTGGGTCCAGTAGCCGCTGTTGCAGGCGTAGCCATGCAGCAGCAGCACGGGCGGCTGGGCCCCGCCGGCGGCCACATGGGGCGCCGTACTATGCAGCATATGGATAGAAGAAGCGGCCAGGGATGCATGGAATTCATACAGCACGAGACGCAGCCAGGCCAGCGGCGACAGCCGGAACGCCGGCGGCACGGAACTGCCGGCGCGCCAGCTCAGGTAGAAGTTATGGAGCGAGATCAGCAGCCGCAGCGCCAGCACGGCGCCCACGCCGACGGCCAGCGCCGGCCCCGGGCCCAGCCCCCACGCGCGCCGCGCGGCCAGCGCCACGCCCAGCGCGGCGGCGGCCTGCACCAGCAACAACACGATCAGGATACGTTTCAGCATGCCATCGTCCTCATGAACGGCCGGGGTGGTAGAGCAACATCAGCAGCGGAGCGCAGCAGAGGGTCTGACCCTTGGGTCTGACCCTGGTTTCATTCTCCGCCATTCCGCGCAGCCAGGAAAACCAGGGTCTGACCCCACGGGGTCAGACCCTATGCATAGGGCGGCGCGCCGTTCGCTCACGTGACCCCACGGGGTCAGACCCTATGCATAGGGCGGCGCGCCGTTCGCTCACGCGCTGGCGCGCGGCGCCGGCTTGCCCGTCAGCTGCTGCGCCAGCGCGCTGGCCAGCCGCGCCGTGATGCCGTAGATCGACAACTGCGGATTGGCGCCGATCGAGGTCGGGAACAGCGAGCCGTCGTGCACCGACAGGTTGCTCACGCCATGGTAGCGGCCATCGGCCCCCACCACGCCCAGCCGCTCGTCGTCCGACAGCGTGCAGCCGCCCATCACGTGGGCCGACACCACCTTGGCCTGCAACACCTTGTACGGCAGGTTGTTGATGGCCTGCTTGGCCGCGTCCCAGCTGGTGTAGCTGCCGGCCAGCTCGTGCACGGGCGCGACGCGCTTGGCCCCGGCCGCGAACTGGACCTCGGCCATGGTGAGCAGCGAGCGGCGCACGCCGTCCCACAGGAAATCGGTGATCGGATAATCGAGCACGGGCGAGCCATCGCTGTTGAGCATGACGGCGCCGCCCACCGATTCGGGATGGAAACCGTCGCGCAGCAGCGCCAGCATGCCTTGCAGGTGCGGGAACTGGCGCATCATGTCGGCGTGGCGCGCGCCGAAGCCGGGCATGGTGGACGACAGCAGCACCGGATGCAGCGGCGGCGCCTCCAGCTTGTAGCCGACCGGACCGTCGATGGGGCCCGTGTGCAGGAAGTGGTCCGAATACACGGACTGCGGCGCGCCCGCGTAGCCGTCGACGCGCTGCTCGAACAGGCCGGCCGAGATGATGGTCGGGTGCAGGAAGGTGCGTTTGCCCAGCAGGCCGTGCGGATCGGGCGCGGCCGAGCGCATCAGCAGGGCCGGAGAATTGATGGCGCCGCCGGCCAGCACGAAGTGCTTGGCGCGCAGCGTCAGTTTGCGGCCGGTGGGCGCCAGGCCCGCCGCGTCCAGCGCCACGCAGTCGAGCTGCTCGACGCGCCCGCCCTTGAACTGGAAGCGCTCGGCGCGCACGCGCGTGAGCAGCACGGCGCCGCGCTTGAGCGCCGACGGCAGGGTCGTCACCAGCATCGACTGCTTGGCGTTGGTGGGGCAGCCCATGCCGCAGTAGCCGAGGTTCCAGCAACCGTTGACGTTGCGGTGGATGGTGGCCGTGGGGATGCCCAGCTTGGCCGCGCCCTGGCGCAGCAGGTCGTTGTTGGCGTTGGGCGCCGTGCCCCATTCGTGGATGCTGAGCCGCTCCTCCATCATGGCGAACCACGGCGCCAGCGCCTCGGGCGTGTAGCTCTTGAGGCCGAAATGCTCGGTCCAGTAATTGAGCGTGCCGGGCGGGGTGCGGAAGCTGGTGGTCCAGTTGACGACCGTGGTGCCGCCCACCGTGCGCCCCTGCAGGATGTTGATGCCCTTGTCGCGCGTCTTGCGCGCGCCCGACTCCTGGTACAGCGCCGGATAGGCGTCCGACTCGCGCATCTTGAAGTCGCGCGACGACTTGAGCGCGCCCTCCTCCACGATCAGCACCTTGAGGCCGGCCAGCGTGAGGATCTCGGCCGTGACACCGCCGCCGGCGCCGCTGCCGACGATGACCACGTCGGCCTCCAGCGTGCGGTCGGCGTCGAGCTGGGCGCAATCGGTGACGTCCCAGCCGGCGGCCAGGCCGGCCTGGATGGGATCGGGAATCGGGCCCGTGGCGGGCGTCAGGGGGATGTTCGTTTTGATCATTGCGACTTCCAGAAAGGTGGCGGACGGTTCAGCTCAATTCCTTGATCGGGCCGGGATAGCCGATCGCATCCCAGTGCGCGGGATCGGAATACCAGGCACCGGCGATCAGGTCATGCAGGGCCTGGTAGGCCGTGACCAGCATGGCGATGCGGTGGTGCTGCCAGCTTTGCAGGAAGGCGTCGACCTGGGCCGTGGTGGCCTCGTTCCAGCTGGCCGGCACGCCGGCCAGGAAGCGGCGCGCCGGTCCCAGCGACAGCAGGCCGAACAGGTCCTGCACCTCCTTCTGGGTGGCCAGCGGCAAGCCATGCACGGCGCCGGCCACGCGCTCGACCGTGCCGGCGATGGCGGCGGCGCGCGCGGCCGGCGCCTCCGGCAACACCGGGCCCACCATCGACGGGATGATCGCCGTCAGCACGGCGCGCGCGTTGTCGTCGAGCGCGAACGCGCGCGGCCGGGCCGGCCCCTGCATGGCGCGGTACAGCGCGCCGCCGGCGGCCAGCGTCACCGCGCCGATGATGCCGATCTTCAGGAACGATCTGCGGGAAGTGGTCATTGTCTCCATCCAGTTCTGGTTTTTTAATGTGGCTGATGGCCTATTTTTCTAGTGTACGTCAAAGGCAAGCTTGATTTTGAAGGGAAAAATAGAGTGCCGCGTCTACCCGCTTCTGGTAAAACGGTGTCATGAAGAAAGAAGAATTGGTCCAAACCTTGCAGCAACAACTGCATGCCGTGCAGGCCGAGCGGCAAGGCGCCAGGCGCGATCCGGGCCTGCTGGCGGCCCGCACGGCGCTCAAGCAATTCCAGTCGCAGCGGCTGGCCACCACCCACGCCGACCTGCTGGCCGCGCCCAATTCGCGCGAGGCCGCGCTGTTCTTCCTGGAGGAGCTGTACGGCGCGCACGACCTGAGCCAGCGCGACGCCGACCTTGAGCGCATCATCCCCACCATGCAACGGCTGTTGCCGGTGAACGCCTTGCAGACCATCACGGAAGCGATCGTGCTCGACGCCCTGTCGGAGCGGCTGGACACGGCCATGGCGCGCCAGCTGGGGCCGCGGTTCGGCCTCGACGACTACGTGGCCGCCTACCGCGCCTGCACCACGGCGCCCGACCGCACACGCCAGCTGGCGCTGGTGCAGGCGCTGGGCCTGTCGCTGTGCGAGCTGGTGCGCGTGCCATTCCTGAACGCCACGCTGCACATGATGCGCGGGCCGGCCAAGCTGGCCGGGCTGGGCGACCTGCAGCAGTTTCTGGAACGCGGCTTCACGGCCTTCAAGCGCATGAAGCAGGCCGAACAGTTCGTCACGACCATCGTCGGCCGAGAACGGCGGGCGATGGAGCAGATCTACGCCGGAACGGGCGCGCCGTTCGACGTGGCCTAGCCCAAGCCGCGATAAACCGGGGTCAGGTCATGCCATCAAGCATTTTTGAGCCGCGATAAACCGGGGTCAGGTCATGCCATCAAGCATTTTTGCGCGCAAAAATGCTTGATGGCATGACCTGACCCCGGTTTGGTGGCGCATCAGCGCCGGCGCGCGCCCTTGCCCTGGGCCACGTCCGCCATCCGGCGGGCGATGCCGCGCAGGATGTTGACCTCCTCCGTTTCCAGTCCGGCCCGCGAGAACAGCCGCTTCAGGCGCGGCATCAGCTTGCGCGGGTTGCCGGCGTCGAGGAAGCCGATCTCCACCAGCGCCTGTTCGAGATGGCTGTACATGCCCTCGATCTGGGCCAGGCTGGCCGCCTCGCCCTGGAAGCCCACCTCGGTGGCCGCGCGCTGGCCGTCCAGCGCCGCCATCCGGCATTCGTAGGCCAGCACCTGGGCCGCCTGCGACAGGTTGAGCGAGGAGTAGTCGGGATTGGCCGGGATATTGATCAGCGCATTGCACTGGGCCACCACCTCGTTGGGCAGGCCGAAACGTTCATTGCCGAAAATAACGGCCGCGCGCAGCTCGCCGTTGGCCACCAGCTGGCCGGCCAGCTCGCGCGGCGTGAGCACGGGCGGCGAATATTCACGCAGCCGGGCCGACACGGCGGCCGCGAAGTTGATGCCGTCCAGCGCCTCGGCCATGGTGGCCACCACGCGCGCGCCCTGCAGGATGTCGAGCGCGCCGCTGGCGAAGGCGACCGCCTCCGGGTCCTCCAGCATGCCCTCGAAACGGGGCGCCACCAGCACCAGCTCGGTGAAGCCCATGGTCTTCATGGCCCGGGCCACGGCCCCGATATTGCCCGCCCGGCTGGTCTGGACAAGAATAAATCGCAGCCGGTGAAAAAGAGTCGTGTTGATTTCGGGCAGGTTCATTTAAAATAGCGCTATCGCGCGGTTCCGATACAAAAAATTCAATCTTGCAAGCTTGCCACCAAGGCGGCCCGCAACCCCGGATTTTACCCTGTCGCCGCCGCTTCGCTCTTTAATTCATTCTTGTACCCCATCGTGCCGCCGGAACCGTGTAGTCCGGGCGGGCGGTGGCGTTCTTTTAACGGAAAAGCTTACATGCACCCAATGCTCAACACGGCGATCAAGGCCGCCCGCCGCGGCGCCGCCGTCATCAACCGCGCCTCCTTCGACCTCGATCGCGTCACTGTGACCGAGAAACAACATAACGATTTCGTCACCGATGTCGACCAGGCCGCCGAACAGGCCATCATTGAAGTGCTGTCGAAAGCCTATCCCGACCACGCCTTCCTGGCCGAGGAATCGGGCCCGTCCAAGAACGCCAACGACGAGAGTGAATTCACCTGGATCATCGACCCGCTCGATGGCACCACCAACTTCATGCACGGCTTCCCCCAGTACTCGATCTCGATCGCGCTGTCGCAGCGCGGCGTGATCACCCAGGCCGTCATCTACGACCCGGTGCGCAACGACCTGTTCACGGCCACCAAGGGCGCCGGCGCCTACCTGAACGACAAGCGCATCCGCGTCACCAAGCTCGACCGCCTGGCCAACGCCCTGCTGTCGACCGGCTACGTGGCCGGCTCGGCCAAGGCGCTCGACGAATACCTGAAGATGTACGCCATCATGGCCGAGCGCTGCCACGGCGTGCGCCGCCCCGGCAGCGCCGCGCTGGACCTGGCCTACGTGGCCGCCGGCCGCCTCGACGGCTTCTATGAGAAGGGCCTAAAGCCGTGGGACATCGCGGCCGGCGCGCTGATGGTGACGGAGGCCGGCGGCATCGTTGGCGAGTTCAGCGGCGAATCGGACTACCTGTACAAGGGCGACATCATCGCCGCCAGCCCGAAGATCTTCGGCCAGATGGTCGGTCTGCTGACCCCGTTTATCTGAGCTGACGGCCTCCCGGCCGGAAATTAGAAGTTTTGTTACAAAAAAAAGGGAGCATTTGCTCCCTTTTTCGTTTCCGTGGCGAAACAATCGGCGAAGGATGCTGTTATACTCCGGCCAGCGGCGCCCTGACCAGTCCTCTGCCGCTGTCTGACCTAATCCGATTGCCTGCGACTGGCGCCATCCATGGCGACAGGCCGATCCTTATATAAAGCGTTACCATGTCCTTTTCCAAACTCGGTTTGTCCGACGCTATCGTCCGCGCAGTAACCGAAGCGGGTTACACCACCCCGACCCCGATCCAGGCGCAGGCGATCCCTGCCGTATTGAACGGCGGCGACCTGCTGGCCGGCGCCCAGACCGGCACCGGCAAGACGGCCGGCTTCACCCTGCCCGTGCTGCACCGCCTGTCGACCGACGCCAACGGCGCGGCCATGACCGGCAACACGTCGCAACGTCCGATCCGCGCGCTGATCCTGACCCCGACCCGCGAACTGGCGGCCCAGGTCGAGGAAAGCGTGCGCGTGTACGGCAAGTACACCAAGCTCAACTCCACCGTGATCTTCGGCGGCGTGGGCATCAACCCGCAGATCAAGCAACTGAAGCACGGCGTCGACATCCTGGTGGCCACCCCGGGCCGCCTGCTCGACCACATGGAGCAGCGCACGGTCGACCTGTCGAAGATCGAGATCCTGATCCTCGACGAGGCCGACCGCATGCTCGACATGGGCTTCATCCGCGACATCCGCAAGGTGCTGGCCGCGCTGCCGTCCAAGCGCCAGAACCTGCTGTTCTCGGCCACCTTCTCCGACGAGATCAAGGCGCTGGCCGACGGCCTGCTGAACAAGCCGGCCACCATCGAGGTGGCGCGCCGCAATTCGACGGTGGAAGTGATCGCGCAGAAGATCCACCCGGTCGACCGCGACAAGAAGCACCCGATGCTGGCCCACCTGATCAAGAGCAACAACTGGCACCAGGTGCTGGTGTTCACGCGCACCAAGCACGGCGCCAACAAGCTGGTCGAACAGCTGGGCGGCGACGGCATCGGCGCCATGGCCATCCACGGCAACAAGAGCCAGTCGGCGCGCACCAAGGCGCTGTCCGATTTCAAGGACAACAAGCTGCAGGTGCTGGTGGCGACCGACATCGCCGCGCGCGGCATCGACATCGACCAGTTGCCGCACGTGGTCAACTACGACCTGCCCAACATTCCGGAAGACTATGTGCACCGCATCGGCCGCACCGGCCGCGCCGGCGCCACGGGCGAAGCCGTGTCGCTGGTGTGCGTGGACGAGCACGACATGCTGAAGGACATCGAGAAGCTCATCAAGCAAACCCTGCCGCGCGCCGTGATCCCCGGCTTCGAGCCTGATCCGAACGCGCGCGCGCAGCCGATCCAGCTGCGCAGCGGCGGCCCCGGCCACCGCAACGGCGGCCAGCGCAGCGGTGGCGGCCAGCGCAGCGGCGGCGGCGGCGGTGGCGGCGGCCAGGTGGTCCGCGTCAAGACCGGCGGCGGCGCCAAGCCGCGCGGCGCCGGCGGCGGTGCCGGTGCCGGCGGTGGTGGTGGCCGTCCGGGCGCCTCGCGCTCGGCCGCCCAGCACCGCTCCGGCGGCCGCGGCCGCTAACTGTCCCCACCGGGGTCAGGTCCACCGGACCTGACCCCGGTTTTTTTTATACGGAAGTCCTTATGCCCCAGTTCGCCGCCAACCTGTCCATGTTGTTCACCGAAGCGCCATTCCTGGACCGCTTCGCGCTGGCCCGCGAGGCCGGCTTCGACGGTGTCGAGTTCCTGTTCCCCTATGCGTTCGACGCGCAGCAGATCGCCGAGCGCCTGCGCCGCCATCAGCTGCAACTGGTGCTGCACAACCTGCCGCCGGGCGACTGGGCGGCCGGCGACCGTGGCATGGCCTGCGATCCGCGCCGCATCGAGGAATTCCGCGCCGGCGTGGCGCTGGGCCTGGACTACGCGACCAAACTGGGCACGCCGCGCCTGCACTGCATGGCCGGCATCGTCCCGCCCGATCTGGACCCGGCCCGCGCGCGCGACACCTACCTGGACAATTTGCGCTACGCATCGGCCCAGTGCCGCCAGCGCCGCATCGCGCTGATGATCGAGCCGATCAACCATTTCGACATCCCCGGCTATTTCCTCAACCACAGCTGGCAGGCGCGCGAACTGATCGCCGCCAGCGGTTGCGACAACATCTTCCTGCAATACGACATCTACCACATGCAGCGCATGGAGGGCGAACTGGCCAACACCATCCGCGCCAACCTGCGACTGATCGGCCACATGCAACTGGCCGACACGCCGGGCCGCCACGAGCCGGGCACGGGCGAGATCAACTACCGCTTCCTGTTCCGCCTGCTCGACGAGCTGGGCTACCGGGGCTGGATCGGCTGCGAATACGTGCCGCTGGGCGACACCGCCGCCGGCCTGGACTGGCGCGCCGCCCTCACGGCCTGAGCTTGAACTTGCGTCTCCGCAATATCGTGCGCCAGTTGTAGCACAACAATAGTCCCGACGCTCCCCGCGAAAGGACCATATGAAACCGCTGCGCCCGCCCCTGCCCGCCGGCCTGTTCCGCCTGCTCAGCCTGTTCCGCCTGCTCCGCCTGCTCCGCCTGCTCAGCCTGTCCCACCTGTCCCGCTGGTCCCATTTGATGCTGGCACTGTCGCTGGCCGCCACGCTGGGCGGCTGCGCCAGCAGCACGGCGCGCATGGCGCAAGTGCGCGACCTGGCGGCCGCGTCGGCCAAGCTGGGCGCGTGGCACGACCTGACCGAACGCTACCGCGACACCTACGCGCGCGAGCAACCGTACCTGAGCCCGGAGGCGGACGTCCGCGCGCGCGCGCAGGATGCGGCCCGGCGCGCCGCCAGCGCCGACTTCCTGCGCATCGGCCGCGGCGTGCAGCTGTACCTGCAGACGCTGGGCACGCTGGCCGGCGACAACCAGTACGACCTGGAAGACCAGGTCAAGTCGGCCGGCACGGCCATCAAGGCCTGGCCCGACAGCGGGCTGGACGACCGCCACGTGAACGCCTATGCCGGGCTGACCCGGCTGCTGGCGCACGCCGTCGGCAGCCGCTACCAGGAGCGGGCCGTGCGCGAGCTGGTGCAGGCGGGCGACGCGCCGCTGCAGGACCTGCTGGACGCCATGCGCATCCTGCTGCGCGCCTATGCCGGCAGCAATGACAACGAGCAAGCCATCGTCACGGGCCTGCTGGAAGTGAACATCCCATACCGCAACACGCCCGACCAGCGCCTGCTGGCCACGCTGGCCACAGTGCAGCTGCGCGCGCTGCGCAGCGAATACCGGTTGATCGGCCGCCGGCTGGCGCTCACGGCCCGCGACATCGACGCGATCGCGGCCGGTCACAAGATGCTGCTGGCCCGGTTCGAACTGCCCGGCGAGGCGGCCGCCCCCAGCCCGGCACAGGCCAGCGCAGCGCCGCGCGCCAGCCAGCCGTTGGACGACGCGGCGGCGCCCGCCCTGCCAGCGCCAGCCACGCCGGCGCCCTGAGCCTGCAGGCGCCCGGCCGTCCGCCCCCGGTGCGCCGCCGTCCGCGCCCATCATTCCCCTACGCCCACCATGCCCACCACCCTCCCACGCGCAAGGAGTCCCCATGTCCACCGTTCTTCCCCCGCCGCCCGGCGCGCGCGACATCGAAGCACTGGCCGAGCAACTGTCGGCTTGCGCCGACGCGCTGCACGCGCGCCTGATGAAAGCCATCCGTGCCGCCACGTCCGCCACGTCCACCACACCGGGCCCGGCCACCGCGCCGCCCGCACGCGGGCCATCGATCGACCACGGTTTGTCGCAAGGAGCGGCGCAGGCGCTGTTCGAAAATGAGGTGGCATTGCGCCAGCGCGCCAACGGCTTGTATCTGGACGCGGCCGTGCTGGCGGCCGCCGGCCTGGCCGGCGCCCAGCAGCAACTGTTGGCGTTGACGACGCAGGCGGCCGAGCGCATCCGCACGCTGGACCGCCTGCGCGACCTGATCGACCTGGCCGCCGAGCTGCTGCAACTGGGCGCGGCCGTCGCCAGCGGCGCGCCCGAACATCTGGCCGCGCCGATGGAGAAGATCAGGCAGCACCTGGCCGACCTGCACCAACCGCCCGCCGCGCCGCCGGTCTGACACCGCGCGCGCGGCGGGAACCGGGGCCACCGCACCGCGGCGATTGCAGTACAATGGATCGGACGCGAACCCGCGCGACCAGCGCAGGCGCGCCTTTGTCCATCAGCCAGCGAGGCGGTCATGAACGGTCTGGAACAGGAACAATACGCGGCCCTGCAAGCGCGGCTTGAACAAGCCCGGCTGGACCTGCTGGGCCAGCTGGCCGACGACCTCGATCCCGGCGCCGACGTGCTGGCCCCGCCCGTGCTGGAAGTGGAAGCGTCGCCGGCCGACAACGCCAGCAACCGCACGCTCAATGAGCTGGTGCACGAGGCGGCCGAACACACGGCCCGCCATTTGCAGGTGGTGCGCCACGCGCTGGCCAAGTTCAACGATGGCAGCTACGGCTTGTGCGAGACGTGCGGCGAACCGATCGGCTACTCGCGCCTGAACGCGCGCCCGGAAGCGCGCCTGTGCATCGCCTGCCAGACGCGCGAGGAAAAGCCGCACCGCTAGCGCGACGCCACAGGCTGATCGAAACGAACTAGCGCATGTGCTGGCCGCCGTTGATGGCGATCTCCGCCCCCGTCATGAACGCCGCCTCGTCCGACGCCAGATAGGCGACCAGGGCCGCCACCTCGTCCGGCTCGCCCAAGCGGGCGACGGGGATGCGCGGCAGGATCTTCTGTTCCATCACCTCGGCCGGCACGGCCTCCACCATGCGCGTGCGCAGGTAGCCGGGCGCGACCGTGTTGACGGTGACGCCGTGGCGCGCCACCTCCAGCGCCAGCGCCTTGGTCAGCCCGTGCACACCGGCCTTGGACGCCGCGTAGTTGCACTGGCCGAAGGCGCCCTGCTGGCCGTTGACGGAGGAAATATTGATGATGCGGCCCCAGCGCCGCTCGAGCATGCCGTCGAGCACCTGCTTGCTCATGTTGAACACGCTGTCGAGATTGGTGCGCAGCACGGCGTGCCAGTCCTCCTGGCTCATCTTGCGCAAACTCTGGTCGCGCGTGATGCCGGCGTTGTTGACCAGCACATCGACCCCGCCCAGCTCCGCGCCGATGCGGGCCACGGCGCGCGCGCAATCGTCGAAATCGGCCACGTCCACCTGGTAGGCGCGGCAGCGCAGGCCTTCGTCCTTGCGCTCCTCGATCCAGCGCTGGAAGTCGCGGTTGCCCGGCGAATAAGTGGCGGCCACGGCGTAGCCGGCCCGGTACAGCCGGTGGCACACGGCCGTCCCCAATCCCCCCATGCCGCCCGTCACGACGGCCACGCGCTTGCGCTCCATGCTCCCCTCCTGGTGTTGTTATAAATGCACCAGTCTAGGAGGGTGCGCGAACGCCGTCTTGCGCCAGATCAAACCTGCCGCGCATGGGGCGGCGCGGCCGCTAGCCGTCCGACAACCACGGCTGGCTGCGGATCTTGGCCACCTGGCGCAGGGCCAGCCAGCGCCACAGCTGCAAAGCGTCGGACTGGGGCAAGGCCCGCATGTGGCGCGGGTTGGCCAGCGCGATCTCGCAGTCGCGGTCCGACCATTCCTCGAACCGCACGTCGCCGCCGCAGGCCACCTCCAGCGCATACATCAAGCCGTCGTCGTAGCCAAAGCGCAGCACGGCCGTGCCCGGCCCACCGTCCGGCCCGGCCGTCTTGCCACTGTAGACGTCGGCCAGCGCGGCCACCAGCTGCGCCTCGGTGGGGGCCGTCACGTCGCGCCCGTCGGGCCGCGTTAGCTCTACCCATGCCTGTGTCATAGAGATGTTCCCTTTCACACTCGTTAGCAACCTGCTGGCAAATCATGCCTGTCCTGCGCGGCACGGCCATGATGTAGCTCTGCTCCAGGCCCGGTGGCGGACGCGCCGGATGGCATGTGGCAGTTTGATTGTAGCAACTATCAAGCGGGAAATTACCAGCGTCACCGCAAATTATCACCAACCACAACAACACCGCGCGCCGTTCAGTCCGGGCGAAAAAACTTCCCGCCCGCCCACCGTCCGCGCCGGCCTTGGCCTTATAATCGATTGCGCCCGTTCATTAAGTTTTTGTCTACAGGGCTTTCATTACGATAGGTACGCCTGATGGATTTGCACGACCAGCCCGCCACCTCGCCACTGGACGCGCCGCCGCCGGACGGCGCCGGCGCGCAGCTGCAATGGGCGGTCGAGCAGGCGCCGGTCGGCATCGTCTACCTCGACCGCGACGGCGTGATCGTGCGCGTCAACGCCCACCTGTGCCGGATGCTGGGCCTGACGGCCGATGCGCTGCAGGGCCGCCACTACAGCCACTTCCTGGCCGAGGCCGACCACCAGCTGATCGCGGCCGGCCAGGCCGCGCTGCTGGCCACGCCCGGCGTGGCGCAGAAGAACGAGGTCCGCTGGCGCGCCGACGGCGACACCCTGTTGTGGACCCACGTGACGCGCTACAACGTGGCCGGCGCCGCCGGCGCGCCGGCCGGCCAGGTGTGGTGGGTCAGCGACATCACCCAGCGGCGCCAACTCAAGGACATGCTGCAACTGTCGAACCGCGCGCTGGCGGCCTGCTCGAACGGCGTGCTGATCGCCAGCGCCAGCGAGCCCGACCACCCCATCATGTACGCCAATCCCGCCTTCTACGCGATGACGGGCTACACGCCGATGGACATCATGGGCCGCAACTGCCGCCTGCTGCAGAACGGCGACCGCGACCAGCCCGGCCTGGCCGCGCTGCGCCACGCGCTGGGCCAGCGCAAGGATGCCCACGTGCTGCTGCGCAACTACCGCAAGGATGGCACGCTGTTCTGGAACGACCTGCTGATCGCGCCCGTGCCCGACGAGCATGGCGTCGTCACCCATTACGTGGGCATCCTCAACGACATCACCCTGCTCAAGGAAAAAGAGGAACGCCTCACCTACCAGTCCACCCACGACGAACTGACGGGCCTGCCCAACCGCGCGCTGTTCAACGAACGGCTGCAGCAGGCGATGCTGCAAGCGGGCCGGCGCGAGGGCGCGGTGGCGCTGCTGTGCGTGGGGCTGGACAACTTCGAGCTGGTCAACGAAAGCCTGGGCCACGCGGCCGGCGACCAGATGCTGACCATCGCCGCCCAGCGCCTGCAGCAATGCATGGGCGAGCACGACACGCTGGCCCGCCTCGGCGACCATGAGTTCCTCGCCATCCTGGGCGCCGTGGACGGCGCCGGCGACGTGACGCCGGTGGGCGAGCACATGTTCGTCGCGCTGGCGCAGCCGTTCATGCTGGCCGGCCAGCCCGTGCACGTGAGCGCCAGCATCGGCATCGCGCTGTACCCGCAGGACGGGGCCGACAGCGCCACCCTGACGCGCTACGCCGACCTGGCGCTGTCGCGCGCGCGCGAGCACGGCGGCGCCAGGTACCAGTTCTTCGCCGAGGAAATGAACCAGCGCACGCAGGAACGCATCGGCATGGAGTCGGCCCTGCGGCTGGCCATCGCGCGCGACGAGCTGCGCCTGCTGTACCAGCCGCTGGTGGACCTGCGCAGCGGCGCCATCGTCAGCGTGGAGGCGCTGGTGCGCTGGCAGCATCCGACCCAGGGCTTGCTGGCGGCGGCCTACTTCATCCCCGTGGCCGAGCGGGCCGGCCTGGCCGACGCCATCGGCGACTGGGTGCTGCGCCAGGCCTGCCGCGACCTGGCCGCCTGGCACGCGCTGCAACTGGCGCCGCTGCCGGTGGCCATCAACGTCTCGCCGCGCCAGTTCCGCGACCACCTGCTGGCCGGCACCGTGGCCGCCGCCCTCAACGAGCACGGCCTGCCGGCGCAGTCGCTGACGCTGGAGATCACGGAGGCGTGCCTGATGCAGGACAGCGGCGCCGGCGCCGCCAGCCTGGCCCGGCTCAAGGCGCTGGGCGTGCGGCTCGCGCTGGACGACTTCGGCACCGGCTACGCCTCGCTGAGCAATCTGAAGCGCTACCCGTTCGACGCCGTCAAGATCGAAGGCCAGTTCATCCGCGACATCGTCACCGACAGCGACGACGCCTCGCTGGCCCGCACCATCATCTCCATGGCCCACCACCTGGGCATCGAGGTGGTGGCCGAGGGCGTGGAGACGGAGGCCCAGTGCGACTTCCTGCGCCGCAATATGTGCGACCTGATCCAGGGCCACTTCTTCGCGCCGCCCGTCACCGCCGAGGCGCTGCTGGCCATGCGGGCCGAGGGGCGCGCGCTGCCGCCGCACCTGCTGCGCATCCAGAAGCAAAAGCGCAGCCTGCTGCTGGTGGACGACGAGCAGAACATCGTGTCGTCGCTCAAGCGCCTGCTGCGCCGCGACGATTACCAGATCTACACGGCCAACAGCGGCCAGGAAGGGCTGGACCTGCTGGCCCAGCACGCGGTGGACGTGATCGTGTCCGACCAGCGCATGCCGGGCATGCTGGGCGCCGACTTCCTGCGCAAGGCCAAGCTGCTGTATCCGGACACGATACGCATCATGCTGTCCGGTTACACGGAACTGCAATCGGTCACGGACGCCGTCAACGAGGGGGCGATCTACAAATTCCTCACCAAGCCGTGGGAGGATGAGCTGCTGCGCGGCCACATCGCGCAGGCGTTCCAGATCAAGGAGATCGCCGACGACAACGCGCGCCTGCACCTGGAGGTGCGCACCGCCAACCACGAGCTGGCCGCCGCCAACCGCCGCATGGAGGAGCTGCTGCTGCTCAAGCAGCGCCAGATCAGCCGCGACGAGATCAGCCTGAACGTGGCCCACGAGGTGCTGCAGCACCTGCCGCTGCCCGTGATCGGCATGGACGACGCCGGCATGATCGCCTTCGTCAACGGCGCCGCCGCCGGCCTGTTCCAGCACAGCGGCGCCCTGCTCGGCAACGAGGCCGGCGTGGTGCTGCCGGAGCTGTTCCCCGACGCCGGCGCCGCCGGCGCGCCGGCCCACCGCACCGTGATCGACGGCCAGCGCTACGACGTGGTGGTGTACCCGATGGGCGAACTGTCGGCGTCGCGCGGCAGCCTGATCACGCTCAGCCGCAGCGAGGCGCCATGATGACGCGACCGGCCCACGCGCGCATCGCCATCGACCAGGCCGGCGCCGGCATGGTGCTGGCCGACGACCTGCTCGATGGCCAGGGCAAGGTGCTGCTGCCGCAAGGCGCCATCCTCACGGACGCCACGCTGGCCAGCCTGCGCCGGCGCGGCGTCGCGCACTGCACCGTCGTGCAGGCGGCCGCGCCCGGGCATGCCGACGGCGCGGACGGCGACGGCGGCGCGGCGCCGGAGGCACAGGCCGCACTGCGCGAACGCCAGCTGGCGCGGCTGCGCCACCTGTTCCGCCACAGCGGCGGCCAGGAAGCCAACGCCACGCTGCTGCAACTGCTGACCGACTACCGCAACCGGGAGTGAGCATGCCCACCATGGACGAGATCATCAAGCGCGTGCACGACCTGCCCTCGCTGCCGGCCGTGGTGACCGAACTGCTCACCGCCGTCGAGCAGGACGACGTCGACCCGCACGCGCTGGCCGACACGATCGCGCTCGACCAGTCGCTCACGGCCAAGACGCTGCGGCTGGCCAATTCCTCGTTCTACGGCATGCCGACCAAGGTGACCACCATCGGCCAGGCGATCACCGTGCTCGGTTTCCACAGCATCCGCACGCTGGTCACCGCGTGCTCGGTCACGGGCGCCTTCGCGCCGGGGCCGGGCGGCCCGGGCCACCGTTTCGCGTTCGAGCCGTTCTGGCGCCACGCCATCGGCACGGCCGTGTGCGCGCGCGCGCTGGCCCGCCAGGTGCGCCTGAGTCCCGAGACGGCGTTCACGGCCGGCCTGCTGCACGACCTGGGCACGCTGGTGCTGGCCACCGGCTACCCGCGCGAGTACGACGCGGTGGAGGCCTACCGCCGCCAGCACGACTGCGGCGTCGGCGTGGCCGAGCAGGCCATCTTCGGCCTCGACCATGCGCGCGTCGGCAGCGCGCTGGCGGCGCACTGGAAATTCCCGCGCCAGATCCAGGACGCGGTGGCCGGCCACCACCACACCGACGCCGGCGCGACCGTGTCGCTGGGCCTGCTGATCCACGTGGCCGACACGCTGACCCACGCGCTCGACCTGGCCGGCGAGGAGGACGACCAGGTGCCCCCCCTGTCGCTGCCGACCTGGCGTATGCTGGCGTTGAGCGACGCCGCCTGCTTCGCCATTTTCGCGGAGACGGAATCGACGTTCCAGGATCTGTGCCAGATCCTGGTCCACTGACGGAGTCCCAGAACCATGAACGCCCACTTCGATACGCAACCCGGCAGCGGCGACGCGGCCCACGCCGGCATCGAACTGTCCGAATTCTTCGACGGCCACCCGGTGGCCACCTTCGCCATCGACACCGACCACGTGGTCACGCACTGGAACAAGGCCTGCGAACAGCTGCTGGGCTGGAGCAAGGCCGAGATGGTGGGCACGCAGAACCACTGGCAGGCGTTCTATCCGAAGCAGCGCCCGCTGCTGGCCGACCTCATCATCTCGGGCGAGGAGGACGAGATCGACCGCCACTACCTGGGCAAGCACAAGCGCTCGACGCTGATCCCAGGCGCCTTCGAGAGCGAGGATTTCTTCCCCAACATCGGCGAGAGCGGCCACTGGCTGCACTTCACGGCCGCCCCGCTGCGCGACCGCCAGGGCAAGGTGGTGGGCGCGATCGAGACCCTGCGCGACGTGACCGAGCGCCGGGTGGCCGAGAACGCGCTGCGCAAGGCCCACGACAACCTCGAGAACGTGGTCGAGAAGCGCACCGCCCAGCTGGCCGAGGTCAACGAGCGGCTCGAGGACGACATCCGCCAGCGCCAGCTGGCCGACGCCGAGCTGCGTCGGCGCAACGTGGAGCTGGAACAACTGAACGAGCAATTGTCGATGGCCCAGCAGCAGCTGGTGCAGTCGGAAAAGCTGGCCTCGATCGGCCAGCTGGCGGCCGGCGTGGCGCACGAGATCAACAACCCGATCGGCTACATCTTCTCCAACTTCGGCACGCTGCAAGGCTATCTGGACCAGCTGTTCGAGATGCTGGCCGCCTACCAGGACGCCGAGGCCAGCATCGCGGCGCCCGAGGTGGCGGCCCGCGTGCGCGCCATGCGCGAGCAGATCGACCTCGACTTCCTGCGCGAGGACATCCCGTCGCTGATGGACGAGTCGAAGGAGGGCATCGTGCGCGTGCGCCACATCGTGCAGGACCTGAAGGACTTCTCGCGGGTGGACGCCAACCAGGAATGGGTGTGGGCCGACCTGCACCAGGGCATCGACTCGACGCTCAACATCGTCAGCAACGAGGTCAAGTACAAGGCCGACGTGGTCAAGGAGTACGGCGCCATCCCCGACATCGAATGCCTGCCGCTGCAGATCAACCAGGTGGTGATGAACCTGGTGGTCAACGCGGCCCACGCCATCGGCCCCGAGCGCGGCAGGATCACGGTGCGCACCGGCACCGGCGACGAGCAGGTGTGGCTGGAGGTGGCCGACAACGGCAGCGGCATCGCGCCCGAGACGCTGTCGCGCATCTTCGACCCGTTCTTCACCACCAAGGCGGTCGGCAAGGGAACAGGGCTGGGCCTGTCGCTCGCTTATGGTATCGTGCAAAAACACAAGGGCAAGATCGAGGTCAGCACGGAGCTGGGCAAAGGGACCTGCTTCCGCGTCACGCTGCCCGTCCGCCACCCCGCCGACGCCAAGGAAAACCAGGAAGCCAAGGAAGCGAGCCTATGACCCCTGCCGCACTGCCGCACAGTCCGCCCGTCATGCAGACGGCCGGCGCCACCCTGCTGTTCGTGGACGACGAACCGAACATCCTGTCCTCGCTGCGCCGGCTGTTCCGCCCGCGCGGCTACCGCGTGCTGACGGCCGAGAGCGGCGCCGAGGGACTGGAGGTGCTGGCGCAGGAGCCGGTCGACCTGGTGATCTCCGACATGCGCATGCCGGAAATGGACGGCGCCCGCTTCCTGGCCCAGGTGCGCCAGCGCTGGCCCGGCGTGCTGCGCCTGCTGCTGACCGGCTATTCGGACATCCAGTCGATCCAGGACGCCATCAACTGCGGCGAGATCTACCGCTACATCACCAAGCCGTGGGACGACAACGACATCGTGCTGGTGGTGCGCCACGCGCTCGAACGGCGCGAACTGGAGCTGGAGAAGGAAAGGCTGGAACAGCTGACCCTGCGCCAGAACGAGGAACTGAAGGCGCTCAACCAGAACCTGGAGGCCAAGGTCGAGGCGCGCACGCGCCAGCTCAAGGTGGCCCATGACGCGGCGGTGGCCGCCAACGACAAGCTCAAGGCCAATTTCATCACCACCATCAAGCTGCTGTCGAGCCTGGTCGAACTGCGCGGCGGCCAGCTCACCGGGCACGCGCGCCAGGTGGCCGACCTGGCCCGCAAGCTGGCCGTGGCCCTCAAGCTCGACGTGCGCGAGACGCAGGACGTGTTCATCGCCGCCCTGCTGCAGGACATCGGCAAGATCGGCTTCACCGACGAGATGCTGGCCACCCCGCTCACGCTGCTCAACGGCGAAGCGCTGGGCCAGTACCGCAAGCATCCGCTGCGGGCCGAGCAACTGTTGATGCCGCTGCCGGATTTGCGCGGCAGCGCCGCCATCCTGCGGGCCCAGCTCGAACGCTTCGACGGCAACGGTTTCCCGCTCGGGATCTCGGGGCTGGCCATTCCCATCGGCGCGCGCATCCTGGCGCTGGCGGCCGATTATTTCAACCTGCAACAGGGCGCCATGGTGCAACGCCACCTGCGGCCCGAGGAAGCCAAGTCGCTGATCATGGACGCGGCCGGCAAGCGCTACGACCCGGCCGTGGTGGCCGCGTTCCGCCAGATCATCGACTACACGGTCGAGGATCCGGGCGCCGGGGTCGAGGTGCTGTCGGGCGAGCTGCAGCCGGGCATGGTGCTGGCGCGCGACCTGATCAGCCGCGACGGCCTGATGCTGCTGCCGGCCGAGCATGTGCTCGACCCGCGCATGATCCAGCAGGTGCAGGATTTCGAATCGAAGAGCGAGGGCCGGCTGGCGATCTGGGTGCGCCTCGCCAAAGGAACACCATGAGCACGATTTTACTGGTCGACGACGACCCCAACATGCTGCGCGCGCTCGAACGCGCGCTGCGCCAGCTGCTGCCGCCGGCGCAACTGCGGATCGAGGCGTATGCCGATCCGCAAACGGCGCTCGAGCGCGTCTGCCTGAGCGACTTCGACCTCGTCATCGCCGACTACCGCATGCCGCACATGAACGGCAGCGCCATGCTGCAGGCGCTGAAGGCGATGGCGCCGGACACGGTGCGCATCATGCTGAGCGGATCGACCGAGTTCAGCACGGCCATGAGCGCCATCAACGACGCCCACGTGTTCCGCTTCATCGCCAAGCCGTGGCAGCCGGACGAACTGGCGTCCGCCGTACGCGAAGGGCTGCAGCAGCGCGCCGCCCTGCTAGCCGAACGGGCCGGCCAGCCGCCGCCCACGGCGCAGGAACTCGAGGCGCGCCGGCTGGAGCGGGAGGAGCCGGGCATCCTGCATGTGAAGCGGGCGCCGGACGGCTCCATCATCCTGTAGCGCGCCCGCCGCGCCGTCACTGGCCGGCCACCGTGTTGGCCGGCGGTGAGGTCAGGCGCTCGACCATCGCGTGCACGGCCATCAGCTGCGGGCCGGACTTGAAGGCGTAGTTGAGGCCCGTGTAGCCATACCAGTCCCAGCAGCCCTGCGGGTTGTACGGCACGTTGGACGCGTCCACCTGCGGGTACAGCACGATGATGTTGTTGGTGTCGGCCCAGTTGTTGTAGCTGCTCTTGCCGTAGAAGTCATCATGCACCACGGCCGCCGACTGCTTGCAGCCGTGGAACGCCACGTGCACGCGGCACGCCTTGCCGGCGTTGCAACTGGCCGGCACGTAGGCGTAGGCGTCGGCCGCCATGCCGGTGCCGGCGTCGGCGAACTCGCGCTGGTTGAAGGTGATGATCTTGCCCGACAGCTTGCTGGCCGGCGCCCTGGCGTTGCCGTAGATGTGGGCGAACATGGCGCCCGGCTGGTCGTAGGCCGCGTGGTGCACCGTGCATTTGCTGATGTAGGGCGCGGCGTTGGCGCCGCAACTGTTGCCGAACGCAGGCGTCAGCAGCGCGTGCCCGGCCGGCACGTTGTTCACGTACACGAGATTAGCGTCGGCCACGCCGGCATCCTTGAAGAAGGTGACGGTGGCGTCCACCGCCTGCTGGTACACCACCGTATCCTTGGTGCCGCTGAACACGTAGATGCGGTCGTTCTGCAAATCGGTGAGCGGGTCGATCTGGCCGCTGGCCGCGAAGCCCTGGGCCGACATCAGCAACAACGACGGGTTGGGCGGCAGGAACGGCACCTGGCCCATGCACACGGCCGCGTTCAGCAGCGAACCGGCCGCGCAGTAATACGGCCCGCCCGCCACCACGCCGGCGCCCACCACGGAGCTCGAATAGGCGACCTGATATTGCACCGCCATAAACGCGCCCGACGACAGGCCGGACACGGACGTGGCGCCGTGGTCGGCGCCCAGCGCCGGCAGCTTGCCGCTGCCGTGCGCCAGAGGGGAAAACGCCAGCGCGACGGCCAGCAGGGAAGCATGGACAGGCAATTTCATCATCGACTCCTGAAGCGGGGTGGGCAGCGAACGGGAAGGAAACGGGACGGTGCGCAGTGCCTTTCAAGGCGAAATTGATGCACCGCACCATCAACGCCAGGCGATCTTCCCACAGAATCGGCGCGGCGGGTCGGCCCGAACGCGATCGTTGCAAAAATACAAATTACCGGGAGAATGGAGTCTTGACTGCGCGCAGCGGTCGTTGCCCGCTCGCCGCTTCAGGTGGCCGGCGCGGCCGGCAGGCGCACGACGAAGCGCGTGCCCTTGCCCACTTCGGACGCCACGTCGATCTTGCCGCCATGCTTGTGCACGATGCCGTACGACAGCGACAGACCGAGGCCCGTGCCGCTGCCCACCGGCTTGGTGGTGAAGAACGGTTCGAAGATGCGGTTCAGATGTTCAGGCGCGATGCCCACGCCGGTGTCGGCCACCTCCACCCACACCCAGCCGTTGGCCGTGCCCGTGCTGATCGTGATCTCGCCCTTGTCCTTGATGGCGTGGCCGGCGTTCACGAGCAGGTTCATGAACACCTGGTTCAGCTGCGACGCCAGGCAGCGGATGGGCGGCAGCTGGCCGTAGTGCTTGACGATGGTGGCCTTGTATTTGAGCTCGTTGGCGACGATGTTGAGCGTGCTGTCCAGGCCCTTGTGCAGGTCGGCGATCTGCCACTCCGTCTCGCCCACGTGGGAAAAATCCTTGAGCGACTGCACGATGTCCTTGACCCGTTTGAGCCCGTCCATCGATTCACGCACCAGCTCGCCCACGTCCTCGCGCAGGAAGGCCAGGTCGGCCTGTTCGCGCACGGCCGCCATGCGCGCGCCCAGCGCCGCGTCGCCGGCCGCTGCCCGCTCATACTGGTCGATCACGCCGAGCAGCGTGCCGACATAGCCTTGCAGCGCACCCATGTTGGAATTGACGAAGCCCACCGGGTTGTTGATCTCGTGCGCGATGCCGGCCGCCAGCTGGCCGATCGAGGCCATCTTCTCCGATTGCAGCAGTTGCTGGTGGGCGTCGCGCAGCTTGCCGATCAGCTGCTGCTGCTCCACGCCCTTGGCCTGCAAGGCCTGCTCCATGCGCTTGCGGGCCGTGATGTCGGTCAGCGCGCCGATCACCTCCAGCGGCACGCCATGCTCGTCGCGGATCAGGCGCAGCGTGTCGTGCATCCACAGGTAGCTGCCGTCGGCGATGCGGAAGCGGTACTCGTAGGCGCGCTCGCCCTCGGTGAACACCTGCGCCAGGCTCGAGAAGATGTTGGGCGCGTCATCGGGATGGATGTGGTCGAACCAGAAATTGGGGTCGGCCAGCATCTGCTCGGGCCGGTAGCCCAGCACGTGGTAGGCGTTGTTGCTGACGAAGGTCATCTTGAAGTCGCCGCTGGGCACGGTGCTGTAGATGATGGCCGGTGTGTTATCGACCAGGTATTGCAGGCGCACCAGCGGTGAAGCCGCCTCGGCCGCCGGGGCACGGGTGGGAGCGTCGGTGGAAAAGAATTCGAACTCTTCGAATTGCATGACGATAGTCTCGCGGCAGACACTGCGTGGCGATGGACGCGCTGGAAGCGGCGCACGGGCATACGCGGCTCGCTTCAATTATGCCTGATTTTACAATTGCTTTGCGCACATTTCACCAACGGGCGTGCCAAGCCAGCTGCGGCCCGTGCGGGCCGTCCGGCCCGGGCGCCGGCGGCGCCGGCGGCGGCGCCTGCCAGGCGCGCGGATCGACGCGGTAGTACTTGCAGAATTCGTCGTACAGTTCCGTGTGGTGCCCGGCCATCTGCCACGGCTTTTCAAAGAAGGTCTCCGTCGCCACGGCGAAGAACTCGGCCGGGCTGGTGGCGCCGTAGTGGTCGATCACGCTGTGCTGGCGGTACATGGCTTGCCAGCGCAGCGCGTGGAAGTCGCGCGCCAGCACCTCCGACCAGTCGCGGTACTTGGCGTGGTGGCCCAGGTAGGGCGCGCCGTTGGCGCGGCCCGATTCACTGTCGAGCTGGTGGGCGAACTCGTGCAGCACCACGTTGTGGCCGTCGGTCCAGTCGGCCGCGCCGCGCTGCACGTCGTCCCACGACAGCACCACGCGGCCATCGTCCCACGATTCGCCGAGCATGCTCTGGCGGCCCGGCGTGACCACCCCGCCCGGCCCCACCTCGTCGCGCCGCGCCACGAAGGCGGTCGGGTAGACGAGGATGGTGTGCAGGGCCGGATACACCTTGCTGGGGCGGTTCAGCAGCAACAGGCAAGCCTGGCCGGCGATGGTGACGGCCATGTCGTCGTCCACCACCAGCCCTTCGCAGCCGATGAACTTCTTCTGATGGAGGAATTGCGCCACGAGGCGCCGCAGCTGGGCCTGCAGGTCCGGTCCCATGTTGCGGTAAGGGGGGATCTGGCGTTCCAGCACGGCCACCGCGCTGGCCGGCAACGGCCGCGCCAGCGCGCGCCGCAAGCGCCAGCGCGGTATCTGCCAGGGCAACACCAGCGCCAGCACCGTCAAGCCTACCCAAAGCAAAGCGTCCATGCGCACCCATGTCTGTCGGCCGCGACGGGATGCCCGGCCACCCCACCCCAAGTGGGGCGGGTTGCCGTCAATTCAATCACTTTTCTTGGGCGCACGCCAGCGGCGTCACTCGGCCTTCTGTTGCGAGCCCGGCGAACCGAACAGCGCGGCCACCAGCGGATCGCGCATCACGGGGCCGCGGTTGACGCGGATCGCGTAATGGGTGTCGTCGGCCAGGATGTGGAAGTGGCGGCCATTGCCGGCCATGGCCAGCTCGCGCGCGCCGGGGCGCTCCTTGCGCGGCGGCGCGCCTTCGCGCTTGGGCTGGACGATGGCGGCCAGGAAGGCCCGCACCCGCTCGGGATCGGGCGTGATCTGGTACACGGCCTTGCCCAGATAGGTGGCCGTGCCCTCGATGTAGCGCGCCAGTTCGATCACGCCGGCCTCGCGCAGGTCGCGGATGTATTTGCGGGCGCCGGACGGCGAAAACTTGAGGAACCAGGCGATCTCGTCGGCCAGCATCTCGTGCATGGACAGTTCGCCGATCAGCTTTTGCATGTTCTCGATGCGGCGCAGGGTGGCCGAGGTCGAGCGCACGCGCTCGATCGAGGCCATCGACAGGGCCGGTTTGCGGTCCAGCGGCGGGGCGGCCCGCTCCACCAGCGTCAACTTGGCCGGCCGGGCGGCGGCGTCACGCGCCGGCAGGGCCGGCATCTCGGGACAGCCCTGGCCCCGGGCTGGGCTGATGTCGAGATGTTCAGTTTGTCTGTATGCATGCATTTTTCACTCCTTAAAACAATTCCCGGGACAAATGATGCAAGGGCAACGCCTAGCGTTGTGCATCAGTCATCAGATTGCCGGGACGCGATTTTTCGGTCTGTGCGGCAACGAACATATAAAGTATTCAATTTGTATCCAAATGCATCATCGGGGGGGCGCGGCGCACCGCGCGGGGCCGGGTCGCCACACCGGGCCGCATGGTTGGGCCGTCAGGGTTGGATCGCCGCCGGCGCGCTTGGTTCCCGCTTTCCCATGCGGAGGGCGCAAGCAAACGCCGGCGGCGCCGCCGCCGTTACTTGACCCGGATGTCGTTCTTCACTTCCTTCACGCCCTTGACGTTGCGGGCGATCTCGGCGGCCTTGGCGATGTCGGCCGCATTGGCGACAAAGCCGCTCAACTGCACCTTGCCCTTGAAGGTCTCGACGTTGATCTCCGTCGATTTCAGGGTCGGTTCATTGAAGATTTCTGCCTTGACCTTGGTGGTGATCAGGCTGTCGTCGACATATTCGCCCGTCCCTTCCTGCTTGGGGGTGGAAGCGCAACCGGTGACGGCCAGCAGGGCGGCGGACAGGCAGGCCGTCGCGATGTAATGTGCGGATTTCATGGTAAGTCTCCTTGGTGGATGTGGTCCAACGAAATGCCCGGAGCGAGCCAGCCAGTGCGCGTGGCAGCGCGCCGACAGTCACGTTGTACGCGCAAAAGGACCAGTCATCCGTACGTTGCCGTACACAGAACACAGGGTGCGGCAGCGTACAGACCGCAGCGCGTGCGCTGGCTAAGCTGAAACCACACTTTTCGGGAGGACAACATGAGACACAGCACCTACATGGGCGCCGTCACCCTGGTCGCCGCTTCGGCTGCCCTGCTCGGTGGCTGCGCCAGCAACACGCAGCCGGCCGCCGTGACCTACACGGCCCCGACGTCGGCCCCGGTGGCGTCCACCTATGGCACGATCGACAGCATCCAGGTGGTGCGCACGGGCGGCGGCACCAGCGGCGCGGGCGCCGTCACGGGCGGCCTGGTGGGCGCCCTGGTGGGCAACCAGATCGGTTCGGGCGCCGGCCGCACGGCCGCCACCGTGGCCGGCGCCGTCGGTGGCGCGCTGGTCGGCAACAAGGTGGAGAACGACCGCAACCAGCCGCGCGAGACCTACCAGATCAGCGTGCGCATGGATAACGGCGACTACCGCGTGCTGCAGCAGGACGACATCGCCGGCATGCAGGTCGGCACCCGGGTGCGCCTGGCCGACGGCCACCTGTACCGTTATTGACGGCCGGAGGGCGCCATGGGAACCCTGATCCTGCTGATCCTGGTGCTGATCCTGGTCGGCGCCCTGCCCGCCTGGCCCCACAGCCGCAACTGGGGCTACGCGCCCAGCGGCGTGACGGGGCTGGTGGTGCTGATCCTGCTCGTTATGTTGCTCACCGGCAGACTCTGATTGGCCGCATGCGGCCTGATATGGGAGGTATCATGAGGAACGACATCGCACACCCCACCCTGCGCCTGGCGCCGCTGTTGTTGGGCGCCATGCTGTGCGCGGCGGCGACCGCGCAGACCGGGCAGCCGGCCTCGCCGGCCGCCACCACCGACGCCAGCGCCGCGCCCGCCGTGCAGGACAGCACGCCCGGCGTCACCCCGCCGGCCGTGGCCCAGCAGCAGAAGAAGGAGATCGCCCATGGCGACCCCGGCCGCTGGTATCGGCACGACAGCACGGCGGCCGACCAGCTGCGCACCGTGCGCAAGGAGATCGCCGCCGCGCTGCAGGAAGCCACGCTGGCGTGCAAGCGCGAACCGGCGGCCGAGCGCAACGCCTGCCTGAAGGAGGCGCGCAGCACCTATCAGCATGACATGGTCAACGCCAAGGCGATACGCGATGAGAACAACCGGCTCGAATAAGGGAAGGCAGCCTGAGCGGCCGGGTGCGGCCTGCTGTTGCAAGCTGCGGCCGGTTGTCGCTAGCTGCGCCTGCTGCCGCTAGCTGCGGCCGGCTGCGCGTGCTGCGTGCGGTACGTGTGGGAGTATCAGGCCGGCGGCAACTCGTGCACGACCAGCGGCGTGTCTTCGCTGACGAACGACAGCCAGGCGGCCGCGCCGACGGCGCGCATGCCGTCCGCGTAACCCTGGTCCCAGCGCCAGTCGATCGAGCCGCGCGAGAAATTGATGTCCTTGGCCGCCATGTGCCAGTCGCGCCCGCCGTAGGGCAGACGCACGACGTGCAAGGTGGTGTCGCAACCGAGCGCGGCCAGTTCGCCGGCCGTCTGCGCCGTGTGGGCCTGCGGCGGCAGCGCCAGATACAGCTCGCGCAGCTTCTGGCGCATGCGCTGGGTTTTCACGTAGTCGTCCAGATGGCGCCGCGAACGCGACGCGAACGTCACGTCCTTCTGCCGCGTCTGCACCTCGTCCAGCGTGGTCGGCTCCGGCCCTTCCGCGTTCCACAGGTCGACCATGAAGCACAGCGTGTCGGTGGCGCCGGCGTCCTCCAGCACGGTTTCCAGCGGCGTGTTCGAATACAGGCCGCCATCCCAGTACAGGTCGCCGTCGATGCGCACGGCCGGGAAGCCGGGCGGCAGCGCGCCGCTGGCGCGGATGTGGTCGGCGTGGATGGTCATGTCGCGGTTGTCAAAGCGGCGCAGGTTGCCGCTGGTGACGCCCAGCGCGTTGACGGTGAGCCGGGTGCCGCCGGGCGCGTTCAGGTAGTCGAAATCGACCAGCTCGCCCAGCGTGCGGGCCAGCTCGCCCGTGTCGTAAAAGCTGGCCTGCTCGGGGTCCACGGCCAGGCCGGACGGGAACAGGTTGAAGCCGCGCGGCTTGAAAAAGCCGGGCACGCCGCGCAGCAGCGTATCCCAGGTCTGCAGCAGGATGTTGGTGCGGCGCAGGCTGTCGGGGATGCCGCGCATGTCGACCGTGTCGCGGTGGGCGATGCCGTGCCAGAACGCGCGCAGGCGCTCGAGCCGCACCTCGGGCGCATTGCCCGCCAAAATGGCCGCGTTGATGGCGCCGATCGAGGTGCCCACGATCCAGTCCGGCGCCAGTCCGCTCTCGTGCAAGGCCTGGAACACGCCCGCCTGGTAGGCGCCGAGGGCGCCGCCGCCCTGCAACACCAGCACCACGCGCATGCCGGATGGATTCAACGGCCGCTGCGGCACGTGCACTGCCTGGTTTTCCATTTTCATCGTCAGTTCAGCGGTAAATTGAGCGGAGTCGGGTCCCACATGCATACCCGAGCGCAGGCATGAATGCTGGACCTGCCCCCGGCTATTTCAGTTGATTAGTCGCCGGCGGCTTCCGGGCGCTTGCGGCGCGCCAGCCAGGCCACGCCGAGCGCCACCGCGGCGCCCACGCCGAGCGCCGGCTTGAGCAGGCGCTTGCGCATGATGAAGGAACCGACCGTCAAGGCGATCGGCAGCATGCGCTTGAGGGTGGCCGCGTTCAGCCCGCCCGGCGACAGCAGCACGCCGAGCCGGGCCTGGGCCAGTTCGGTGGCCTGGTCCACGGCGCTGTGCAACAACGCTTCGGGCCGCATGGCCATGCCGAGCTGGGCCTTCGCATGGGCCACCTTCACGCGGTGCAATTCGCCTTCCCGTATCAGGCGCTCCTTGGCGGCCGCCAGCGCCGCCTGTTCCATCTCAGTCGTCATGCTTCCCCCGGCTACAGCAACATGTCACGGTCGGACTTCAGTTCGGCCATGGTCGCCGTCAGCGACAGTTTGCCCTCGCGTATCATGCGGCGCGCATACCGGACCAGGCCCAGCGCCGCCAGCACGAAGGCGCCCGTCATGATCAACAGGATTTTCCAGCCCAGCGCATCCCACGCCAGGTAGACGATGGTGACGGTGCCGTAGGCCAGCGCGAAGCAGCCGGCCACCACGGCCAGCGCGAACACCACCACCAGCCGCAGCAGGTGGTTGCGCACCTCGCCCAGCTCCAGCGCGGCCAGTTCCAGCCGCGACAGCGCCAGGCCGAGGATGCTGCGCGCCACGGTCGCCAGCGAGGCCAGCAACCCCGGCGGCGGCACCGCCCCCTTGTCCATCGGATCCGTCTGGGCCACGGCGGCTTACTTGCGGCCGAGGATGACGCCCACCAGCAGGCCCACGCCGGCCGCCAGCGCGATCGAGCGCCACGGATTTTCCTTCACATACACGTCGGCCGACTTGGCCATTTCCTTGCTCGCTTCGAGCGCGCTCTGCTGGGCCTCGTGGGCCTTGGCCAGCGCCGTGTCCAGCGCGCGCATGCCGCGTCCGCGCAGCTCCTCGGCCTTTTCCCCCGTCAGCGCGGTGGCCGCGGTAAACAGCGCCTGCGCATCCTTGACCAGGGTCTTGACGTCGTTGTTCACGGTACTGATATTGTTTTCCAGCATGATGAGGCTCCTGTAATGTGAGTGAAAGACCTTGCCTGCCCTACCTTACCGCGTTTCGGACTCAATCGAGCAAATCGCGCATATCGTCCGCATGTTCTTCTTCCACCGCCATGATCTTGATCAGCAAATGGGTGGTGGTCGGGTCGGCCGTGCCCAGCCGTTCTATCATTTGGCGGTACGATTCGATCGCCACCCGCTCGGCGATCAGGTTGGCCCGCACCATGGCTTGCACGTCGACAGACTCATCATACTCGGCATGGCTACGTGCGAGCAACGTTGCTGGATTGAAATCCGGTTGGCCGTTGAGCTGGATGATGCGTTCGGCCAGCCAGTCGGCGTGTTCCTGCTCCTGCTGCGCGTGCTCCAGGAACTCGGCCTTGATGGGGCCGTTCTCCCGCCCCGTCACCGTGTAGTAGTGGCGCCGGTAGCGCGCCACGCACACCAGCTCGGTGGCCAGCGCGTCGTTGAGCAGTTCCACCACGGCCGCGCGGTCGCCCTGGTAGCCGGCCGTGACGGGGCCGTCCTCCAGGTGCGAGGCGGCGGCGCGGATGGCCACCTTGTCGATGCCGCTGCGCGGCGTGGGCTGTATGTCATCCATGATCATCCTTTCCTGATGGTGGGTTCAATGGCGGTTGGCGATCGGCGCGCCGTTCTGCGACAACACGATCTCGACCCGCCGGTTCAGTTGGCGGTTGCCCGCGTTGTCGTTGCTGGCCACCGGATAGGCCTCGCCATAGCCACGGGTGGCGATGCGATCGGGCGCGATGCCCATGCCGGCCAGCGCGTTGCGCACGGCCTCGGCGCGCCGCTGCGACAATTCGAGGTTGTGGGCCGCGCTGCCGGTGCTGTCGGTGAAGCCCTCGACCAGCACGTTGCTGCCCGGCTGCTGGCGCAGCACGTCGGCCAGCCGCCCGGCGGTGCGCATGCCCTGCGGACTCAGCTGCGCCTGGTCGACGTTGAACAGCACGTCGCCGAACGTGATCACGAGGCCGCGGTCGGTCTGCTTGGCCTTGAGGTCGGCCAGTTCCTGCTGCAGCGCGCTGGCCTGGGCGTTGGCGGCCTGGGCCTGGGCATTCGCGCTTTGCGCCTGGGCCTGGGCTTGCTGGGCCTTCTGGCGCTGCTGGTCGGCCTCCTGCGTGCGCTCCTGCACCAGCACCTGGTCGCGCTGGCGGCTGGCGTCCTGCACCTGGCGCTCGGCCGCCTTCCGGCGCGCCACCTCCTGCGCCGCCGCGATGCGCTGCTTGGCCGCGTAGGCCAGGCTGTCGATGGTGTTCAGGCTGTCGCGGCGGGCGGCGGCCGCGTTGGCGCGGTCGAGCGCCTCGGTCGCCTTCTGCAGCTCGGCCGGCGCGTCGCGCGCCACGGCCGGGTTCGATTGGGCGGCCATGTAGTCGCCGCGCGCCTGGTCGAGCAGGCTGGTGGTGGTGGGCGTGGTGCCGCATGCCGCCATCAGCACCGACAGCGCGAACGCGGCCGGCACGCAATAGGTCTGGTGCATGATGATTTTTTTCATGATGGTCTCCTTGGCCGGCGCCAGCGCTGGCGCCGCGCGTCACTGTTGCTGGGTGCTGCGGTTGCGTTCGATCTCGTCGCGCAGCGCGCGGATGCTGTCCTGCAGCTGGGCGGCGGCCGTGCTGGCCTTGCCGGCGCTGGCCTTGCTTTGCGCCAGGTTGGCGTCGGCCTGGGCCTGCACGGCCAGGTTCTCGGCCGTGCGGTAGTCCTTGGCCGCCAGCGCCTGGTTGGCGCGCAGCAGCTTGTCGCGCGCCGCCTGCATCTCGTCCGGCGCCAGTTCACCGGCGCCCGCGATGGCCGCGCTGTCGACGGCCGCGCGCGAGGCGGCCACGTCGGCCGTGGCCGGCGTCTTCTGGCTGGCGCAGCCGGCGCAGGCGGCCACCAGGACCGCGCCCGCCAGTCGCGGCCAGCGCCGCTTGTCGGATTCGCTTGTACGCATGTCGTTCTCCTTATCACGTGAAGGGCCGCCCGCGTCGGCGCGGCCACAATGCCTACCCTTATAGGCCCATGCCGAGCCGGATTCAGTACGTTGACGCACATAGTTCCCGCCGCCGCCAATGCCGCGCCGCCGGCGCGCGCGCGGGTGTAGGCTGTGCACCGTGGGCCCCGGCGCGCGCCCGCCGGGCCGGCCCGCCGCCCAGTCGCAGACATTTCCAAACCGGGCCAAACACGTTATCCTCGCGCGCTCAACCACCATGAAGGCTGCGCATGTCCCTGTCCCGTCCCGCCCGTATCACCGTGACCGTCGCCGCCGTGGCCATCGCCGTGCCGGCGCTGGCCGTGGCCGTGTTGCTCAACATGGACTGGAACCGCGCCCGCCCGTGGCTGGGCGCGCGCGTGGGCGAGGCGCTGGGCCGTCCGTTCGCCATCCGCGGCGATCTGCGGCTGACCTGGGAACGCCAGGGCCACACGGCGGCCGACACCACGTGGCGCGACTACCTGCCCCTGCCCCACCTGGTGGCCGACGATGTCCACCTGGGCAACCCCGCCTCCATGCCGGCGGCGGCGCAGGACGACATGGCCAGCGTGCGCCGGTTCGCGTTCACGCTGGAGCTGCTGCCCTTGCTCGAGCACCGCATCGTGATCCCCGTGCTGCGCTTCGACACGCCGGCCGTGCTGCTGCGGCGCGACGCGCAGGGCCACGAGAACTGGACCTTCAAGCCGGCCGAGCGGCCCTCGCCGTGGCGGCTGCAATTGCGGCAGGTGGTGTTCTCCAAGGGCACGGTGCGCTACGTGGACGCGCTGGCCAAGGCCGACGCCACCGCCGAGGTCGACACGCTGGCCGGCGATCCGCTGTACGGTGTGGCGTGGCGCGTGCGCGGCCAGTGGAACGGCCAGCCGGTGCAGGGCAGCGGCAAGGCCGGCGCCGTGCTATCGCTGCAGCAGCAATTGCGGCCCTACCCGCTCACGGCGCGCCTGACGGTGGGCGCCACCGACATCAGCATCACCGGCACCCTGACCAAGCCCACCGAGCTGGCCGCGCTCGACCTGCGCCTGCAGGTGGCCGGCGCCAGCATGGCGCGGCTGTACGGCCTGACCGGCGTGCTGCTGCCCGAGACGCCGGCGTTCCGCACGGCCGGCCATCTGCGCGCCAGCCTCGGCCCGCAGGCCAGCGACTGGCATTACGACCAGTTCACGGGCAAGGTGGGCGCCAGCGACATCGGCGGCGACCTGGCGTTCCGCACCGGCGGCGCGCGGCCGCTGCTGACGGGCGCCGTGCGCTCCACCCTGCTGCAGTTCTCCGACCTGGGGCCGCTGATCGGCGCCGACTCCAACGCCAGCAAGCGCGCGCGCGGCGTGGCGCCGGTGCAGCCGGGCGACAAGGTGCTGCCGGTCGAGACGTTCAAGACCGAGCGCTGGACCAGCATCGACGCCGACGTGCGCTTCCAGGCCCAGCGCATCGTGCGCACGCGCGAGCTGCCGATCCACAACCTCGACACGGCGCTGCGCCTGCGCGACGGCGTGCTGACGCTGGCGCCGCTGACCTTCGACGTGGCCGGCGGCAAGCTCAGTTCCGACATCCGGCTCGACGGCAGCGGCAAGCGCACGCCGCACGCGCTGCAAGGCGCGCTCAAGGCCAGCGCGCGCCATCTGCAACTGCAGCAATTGTTCCCGGCGCTGGCCGCCCGTCAGACCAGCATGGGCGAACTGAACGGCGACGCCAGCCTGGCCGCCTCCGGCGACTCCGTGGCCGGCCTGCTGGCCACGGCCGACGGCGAGCTGCGCACCGTGATCAACCAGGGCAGCGTGAGCAAGCTGTTGCTGGAGGAGATGGGCCTGAACATCGGCAACGTGGTGCTGGCCAAACTGTTCGGCGACAAACAGGTGAAGCTCAACTGCATGCTGACCGACTTCAGCGTGCGCGACGGCCTGATGCACACGCGCCAGTTCATCGTCGACACCGAGGACGCCACCATCAACGTCACCGGCACCGTCAGCCTGGCGCAGGAAAAACTGGACCTGACGCTCAAGCCCGACAGCAAAGGCTTGCGCGTGTTCTCGCTGCGCGCGCCGATCTACGTGCGCGGCACCTTCAAGCAACCGGACGTGAGCGTGGACAAGGGCGTGCTGGCGCTGCGCGCGGGCGGCGCGCTGGCGCTGGCGGCGGTGGCGCCGGCGGCCGCCATCCTGCCGCTGGTGAACGCCGGTCCCGGCGGCGCGGCCGTCAGCGGCTGCGCGCCGCTGCTGGCGCCGGCCCGCCACTGAGGCCGGCCAGCGGGGCCGGCCACCTATGTGTGCTGGCGTACGGACTGCCGGCCCGATCCGCCGTAGCCTGCAACCATCGTCACAGGAGGGCGCCAGCCCGCTTCAAGGAGGACATCATGGCTAGCACAGCAAAACTGATCGCCGGCACAGCGGTCCTGATCGGCACGATAGGCCTGAGCGCTTGCTCGGGCATGTCCACGCGCGACCGCAACACGGCCGTCGGGGCCGGTGTCGGCGCCGTGGCCGGCTCGGTGCTGACCAACGGCAGCTCGGTCGGCACGGTGGGCGGCGCCGCCGTCGGCGGTGTGATCGGCAACCAGATCGACAAGCACCACTAGCCGGTCGCCGCACGCCACACCAGCAGTAGCACATCTGCAGTAAGCCAGCAGTAACGACGCGGGGCGGCCGGTCACGCCCGCCCCGCCATAACGCCGGTAATTGGCCATGTATGTACGCTGACGCACAGAAGCGGGACTGTCAACGGAGGAAAATCCTTGCATCCCGATAGCGGCGTGCAAGCCGCCACTTATCCACCCAGGAAGCGTTATGCACATTCACGAAGCCTCGGCCCAGCAGGTCACCCATCCCATTCTCATCATCGCCGCCGTGGCCGTCGTGCTGTTCTGCAGTGTCGGCACGGCCGCCATCCTGGGCTGGTTGCCGTCCTCCTCGGGCAGCGGCTACCAGCCGGTGCCGGCCATCCAGCACGTGGCGCCGGCCGCGCTGCCCCAACCCGCACCGCCGGCGCCGCCGGCGCCCGCCCCATCCAGCCAGGCCGGAGAGGATCCGATGCTGGCCCGGCAGGCGGCCGCGCCGACCATGCTGGCCGCGGTCCAGCCTGCCGAACCGGGCCCGCAGCCTGCCGCGCAGGCGGCGCCGCCCGCCGTGGCGCCGGCGCCGCATTGCGGCAACTGCGGCGTGATCGCCGCCATCCATGAAGTCCACACGCGCGGCCAGGGCAGCGGCCTGGGCGCGGCCGGCGGCGCCGTGCTGGGCGGCCTGCTGGGCAACCAGGTGGGCGGCGGCCATGGCCGCCAGCTGGCGACCATCGCCGGCGCCGTCGGCGGCGCCGTGGCCGGCAACCAGATCGAGGGCAACATGAAGTCGACCCGCAGCTACAACGTGGTGGTGCGCATGGACGATGGCCGCAGCCGCACCGTGCACCTGAAATCGCTGCAGAACTGGCGCACCGGCGACCCGGTGCGCATCGTCCACGGCACCCTGCGCGCGGACCGCTGACGGGCCCGGGCCCGTGTACGGCACCGTACAGACCACGGGCGGCACCACGGTGAGAATCCAGGTCATACAGGGCGTGGCCGGTGACAGCAAATGGCCACGCCATCCGGCGGGCCGGCTTGCGTCCGGCCCTCACCCAACGCGAAGGATTCCATCATGCTCTATACCATTGCCGTCATCCTGCTCGTTCTCTGGCTGCTGGGGGTAGTCAGTTCCTACACCATCGGGGGCTTCATCCACATCCTGCTGGTGGTCGCCATCGTCATGGTGCTGCTGCGCCTGATCAGCGGGCGGGGCGTCTGACCCCGCCGTGGCGCGCGCCCCTTCCCCGGCGCGCGCCACTCGCCTCCCCGCCCCGTTCGGTATATCCTGCAAGCTCCTCCTCAACGATCGGAGCTGCCATGTCCCGCCTGCCCGCCCTCCTGCTGGTCCTCGCCGCCGCCCACGCGGGCGCCCAAACCATCCGGCCCGGACAGTGGGAAATCAGTAGCAAGATGAAAAGCGCCAATCCGGAAGTGGACCAGGCCATGTCGGCGGCGCTGCAGCAACTGAACAACCTGCCGCCCGCCCAACGCCAGCAGATGGAACAGATGATGGCCAAGAACGGCGCCACCATGCCGCGCCTGGCCGGCGACGGCGGCGTGGCCATGCGCGCTTGCATCACGCCCGAGATGGCGGCCCGCCACGAACTGCCCACCGGCCAGCAAGGCCAATGCAGCAGTCATACGCAGCAAGTGAGCGGCGGGATGGACGTCAGCTTCAGCTGCACCAATCCGCCGTCGAGCGGGCAGGGGCAGGTGCGCTTTCGCGGCGACACGGAATTCACCATGCACATGAACGTGACGACCAGCGCGCGCGGCACGCCGGAACAGATGGCGGTGGACACCAACGGACGCTGGCTGGCGCCCGCCTGCGCGCAGCCTCAACGCTGACGACGGCCGGCGCGCCACCCTGTATGAAAGCCGATCCGCCTTACGGCCGCCTGACGAAACGGCCGGTTGTGACGCTTCCTGCAACAAAATCAGAAATTAACTTTCCCGGCCATTGCGCTCGCGGCTTGCTGGTTTATAGTGAAAAAAAAAGTAATACGAGACAACTATAAAGAAAGGCCGACAAACCATGCAACGCCCATCCGCATCCGCCCTCTACGACAGCAAACGCGGCACCGCCAACGACGCCCTGCGCCTGCTGCGCGACGGAGACACCATCATCGTCCCGTCCGGTGTCGGCGAACCGCCCACCCTGCTCACGGCCCTGTCCGAGCAGCGTCGCCAGTTCCGCGACATCAAGGTGGCGCAAATCCTGGCCATGCGCAAATACGCCTACTTCGATCCCGAGACGGTCGAGCACGTACGCCACGTGGCCCTGTTCTTCGGCGGCGCCTCGCGCGCGGCCGGCCAGGCCGGCTGGGCCGATTTCATCCCCGCCTATTTCTCCGAGCTGCCCAGCCTGATCGAACGGGGCCAGATCGCCGCCGACGTGGTGTTCGCGATGGCCTCGCCGATGGACGAGCACGGCTTCTTCTCGCTCAGCCTTGGCGCCGACTACACGATGGCGGCCGTGGCCAAGGCCCGCGTGATCATGCTGGAGGTCAATCCCAACGTGCCGTTCGCGCACGGCCAGTGCCATGTGCACGTGTCGCAGGTGGCGGCCGTGGTGGAGAGCAACGAGCCGGTGATGGAAGTGGGCTTGCCCAAGATCGGCCCGGTGCAGGAAGCGATCGGCAAGTATGTGGCCGACATGATCGACGACGGTTCCACGCTGCAGATCGGCTACGGCGGCATCCCCGACGCCGTCGTGATGCAGCTGACCAACAAGAACGACCTCGGCATCCACACCGAGATGATCGGCGACGGCATCATGACGCTGGTCGAAGCGGGCGCCATCACCAACCGCCGCAAGACGCTGTTGCCGGGCAAGATGGTGGCCACCTTCGCGCTCGGCTCCAAGCGCCTGTACGACTTCATGCACCACAACGCGATGCTGGAGATGCATCCGGTCAATTTCACCAACGACCCCTACATCGCCGGCCAGAACGACAAGCTGATCAGCATCAACGCCAGCCTGCAGGTCGATTTCCTCGGCCAGTGCGGTTCCGAAAGCATGGGCCACCTGCCCTACTCGGGCACCGGCGGCCAGGCCGACTTCGTGCGCGCGGCCAACCGCTCGCGCGGCGGCAAGTCCTTCATCGTGCTGCCGTCGACGGCCAAGGATGGCACCATCTCGCGCATCATGCCCACCCTCACGCCCGGCACCCACGTCACCACCAGCAAGAACGATGTGAACTACGTGGTCACCGAGTACGGCGTGGCGCAGCTGCGCGGCAAGTCCGCCAAGCAGCGGGCCGAGGCGCTGATCGCCATCGCCCACCCGGACTTCCGGGCCGAGCTGCGGGCCGCCGCCAGCAAGATGCTGCTCTGCTGACGCCGCCGCGCTGACGGCGCGCCCCCCAGGCGCCGCCGGCCGCGCACGCCGGCGCACGGGACGCCGGCCGGCGAAAAATGGCATACTGTCGTTTTTCGTCAGTGCGGCCAGTCCGCTCCCCGCATGCTCGCCATTCTCGAACGCATCACCGCAGAGAGCAGCGATATCGGCCTGATGGTCGAGCTCTTCGCCGCCCTGCGCCCGCGGCGCGCCACCGACGGCGCAAGGGCCGCGGCCAACGTGCGCACCCTGTGCCAGCTGCTCAAGGGCAATCCCGCGCACGCCGCCGCGCTGCGGGCCTACGCCTGCCGGCTGCTGGCCGCGCGCCGCCACGCCAGCCTGTACACCGAGGTCGGCGTGCTGTCGAACGACGGCTTCTTCACCGAACTCAAACGCCGCCTGGCCTACCGCGTCCTGCCGCCCGCCCTGGGCGACGACTACCTGAGCGACGCGCTCGACCAACTGCTGCACCGGCGCAGCGACCACCTGTGGATCGCCGCCGTGCCGGCCGCCGACTGGCTGGCCCTGCTGGACGTGGTGGTCCGCGCCGGCGGCGGCCCGGACGATGGCCGGCGCCTGATCCTGCCCGGTCTGCTGGAGGCGATCCGCACCCTGTCCTACCGCGTGTGCGCGCTGGGGCTCGAGCCGCGCCTGACCAACTTCCACACCGAGGTGGAAACCTACGATTCGCCGTTCGTCGAACAGAACGTGGAGGTGGCCGCCTACCTCGCCGGCCACCAGCGCCTGCTGGCCGGCGCCGCGGACACGAGGGAGGACGCGCGCCACCTGCTGGTGATGCTCGACCAGTGCGACGCCGTGGTGGCCAAGATCCGCAAGAAGGCGTTGAGCCAGGGCACCAGCATCGCCCTCACCTACCTGCTGGTGTCGCTCACCCAGAGCACGGACCGGCTGCGCAAGCTGCTGTTCCTGGTCGACGCGGGCGGCGAATCGCCCGCCACGGCGGACGACGCCGCCCCGGACGGCGCGGCGCCGGCCGCGCCCACCGCGCGCCAGGCGGCCGCCTTGGCGCTGGCGCTGGAGCTGATCGAAGCGCACAACAACAAGTACACGGTGCGCGACCTGCTGGCCGACAATATCGACCTGCTGGCCCGCAACGTCACGGAGAACGCCAGCCGCACCGGCGAGCACTACGTGGCCGACGACCGCAAGCAGTTGACGGCCATGTTCCTGTCCTCGTCCGGCGCCGGGCTGGTGGTCGGCTTCATGGCCCTGTTCAAGATCCTGATGTCCTACCTGCGCGCCGCGCCGCTGGTTGAGGCCTTCCTCTACAGCATGAATTACTCGCTGGGCTTCATGTTCATCCACCTGCTGCACTTCACGGTGGCGACCAAGCAGCCGGCCATGACGGCCTCGCGCATCGCCGCCGGCCTGCACAGCCAGGACGGCCGCAACATCGACCTCGACAGCATGGCCGAGCTGATCGGCAAAGTGTTCCGCACCCAGCTCACCGCCGTGCTGGGCAACCTGGCCACGGCCATCCCCACCGCCTGGCTGATCGCCGTCGGCTACCAGGCCGCCACGGGGCGCCACCTGGTCACGCCGGACAAGGCCATGCACCTGCTGCACGACATGGACCCGCTCGGCAGCCCGGCCCTGTTCTACGCGATGATCGCCGGCGTCTGCCTGTTCCTTGCCGGCCTCATCTCCGGCTACTACGACAACCAGGCCCTGTACACGCGCTGGGCCCAGCGGATCGCCCAGCGCCGCGGCCTGGGGCGGCTGATCGGCCAGCCACGCCTGGCGCGCCTGGGGCTGTACCTGGAGGACAACCTGGGCGGTCTGATGGGGAACTTCTACTTCGGCATCCTGCTGGGCACCATCGGCACGCTGGGTTTCCTGCTGGGGCTGCCGCTGGACATCCGCCACGTCACGTTCTCGTCGGCCAACTTCGCCACCGCCCTGGTCGGCCTGGACTACCAGGTCGGCTGGCAGTTGACCGTGCGCTCGGTGCTCGGCTTCCTGGGCATCGGCGCGGTCAACCTGGTGGTCAGCTTCGGGCTGGCGCTGTGGGTGGCGCTGCGCGCGCGCCAGGTCCGCCTGCGCCACGGCGGGCGCCTGCTGCGGGTGCTGGGCGGGAAGTTCCTGCCGCGGCCGCTGGCCATGCTGGTCGGCGCGCGCGAGCCGGCCCGCTCCGACGGCCCGCCCGCCAAGGCCGCCAGATGAACGGGCGGCGCGCGGCGGCCTGGCTGGCCATGGCACTGCTGTGCTGGTCGGTCGGCAGCTGCGCCTCGCTGCCCGACGTGCGGCAACTGGGCAGCACGCTGGCGCCGGCGCCCGCGCCCACCGTCAGCGGCGTCCACGGCCCGCTCAGCAATGAGCGCGCGCTGGGCCTGCTGCGCAAGCGCTGGTCCAGGAACACGCTGGACTTGCAGGCCACCGCCGCGCTGGAAGAAGCGGCCACCGGCGTGCCCCTGATCGCCGGCAACAAATGCACGCTGCTGTACGACGGCCCGCAAACGATGGCGGCCATGTCGGCCGCGATCGCCGCCGCCACCGACCACATCAACCTCGAAACCTACATCTTCGAACAGGACGCGCTGGGCCGCCAGTTCGCCGACCTGCTGATCGAACGCCAGCGCCAGGGCATCACCGTCAACATCCTCTACGACAGCGTGGGCACGCTCGACGTGCCGCAGGCGTTCTTCGATCGCATGCGCGCGGCCGGCATCCACCTGGTCGCGTTCAACCCCGTCAATCCGGCCCGCCTGCACGGCGACGACTGGCGCATCAACAACCGCGACCACCGCAAGCTGCTGATCGTGGACGGCAAGGTGGCGTTCACGGGCGGGCTGAACATCAGCGGCACCTATGCGCGCAGCTCGCTGTTCCGCTCGCGCAGCCCGCCGGCCAACGCCGCGCAACTGGGCTGGCGCGACACCGAAGTGATGGTCGAAGGTCCGGCCGTGGCCGCTTTCCAGTGGGTGTTCCTGCGCACCTGGACCGGCCAGGACGCGGCCGACCTGCCCGACGCCCATTACTTTCCGCCGCCGGTGCGCGCCGGCGACAAGATCGTGCGCGTGCTGGCCAGCGACCCCGGCGGCCAGTTCGAGATCTACAAGGCCTACAGCCTGGCGATCCAGCAGGCGCGCCGCAGCATCCATCTGACGTCCGCCTATTTCGTGCCCGATCCGCAAACGGTGGCCGCGCTGACGGCGGCGGCCCGGCGCGGGGTGGAGGTGCGCATCGTGGTGCCGGGCAAATCGGATCAGGGCCTGGTGTTCTACGCCGGCCGCGCCAGCTACGACGAACTGCTGGCGGCGGGCGTCCACATCCATGCGATGCAGCTGGCCATCCTGCACGCCAAGACGGCCGTCATCGACGGCAACTGGTCCACCGTGGGATCGACCAACATCGACACCCGCAGCTTCCTGCACAACAGCGAACTGAACGTGGTGGTGCTAGGCGACAGCTTCGGCGCGGAAATGGAGAGCGCGTTCCGCGAAGACTTGCGCGACTCGATCGAGATCACGCCCCAGGCCTGGCGCGCGCGCCCGCTCGGCGAGCGCCTGCGCGAGTGGCTGGCGCGCATCATGGCGTACTGGTTGTGAGCGCGAACACGCGCACGGCCGGGCGTTGGTGAAAAAACCACAGCTCCGTCACTTTACTGAATATTTATACAGTACCTGTGGATTCATACAGTAGTTGTGCTATTCTGATGACTCGTTCAACACATCTCCCTTCCAAGGAATTGTCATGACAACACTGAATAGCACCTTTGGTTCCCGTTTTGGTCTGCAATACGCACCGATGTCGTTCCTGCTCCGCATGGGCAAGCGCGAAATGCTGGTGTGCCGTGACTTCCGCAAACGCTACTACGCCGTCAACCCCGTCATCGAACTGGACACGGGCGTTGAAGCGGGCCATCTGGAAGTGCTGTTGCTGCGCCGCTGGCTGCTGATCCTGTCGAAAGCGCACTGATGCCGGCCACAGTGGCGGGCCGCGCTCACACGCTGCGGTCGGCCGCCACGGACGCTGCGCGGTTCTCGAACACGTCCGCCTCGTACCACAGCGTCACGAACAGCACCATGACGACGGGACCGATGAACAGGCCGACCAGGCCCATTGTCTCCACGCCGCCCAGGATGCCGAACAGCACGGCCAGGAATGGCAGCCGCGTCGCATTGCCGATCATGCCCGGACGCACGAAGTGGTCGGCCACGAACAGCACCACGCCGCCCCACGCGGCCACGCCGATGGCGGCCGGCACGCTGCCCTGCACGAACAGCACGGCGGCCGCGCTGACGAAGGCCAGCGGCGCGCCGAACGGGATGATGGCCAGGATGCCGGTCACGGCCGCCCACAGCGCCGGCGAGGCCAGGCCGGCCAGCGCGTAGCCGATACCGATCAGCACGCCCTCGGCCAGGCCGACCAGCACCAGGCCGTTGACGGTGGCGCGGATGGCGGTGGGAATCTTGGCCGCGTAACGGCCCCAGCGCTGTTCGCTGAAGCAATGGCTGCCGATGGCCGTGATCTGGCGCGTCAACGCCATGCCGTCCTTGTAGAAGAAGAACAGGCACAGCAAGGCCAGACCGAAATCGACGAGGCGGTGGAAGAAGCCCGCGCCCATGCTCTTGAGCATGTCGCCGGCCGTGTGGAAGCTGCCCAGGCCGCTGCCCGACAGCAAATGGGCCAGCCCATGCGGCTGGCTCAGCGTGGCCTGCCACCAGTCGGCGATGGCTTCGCCGGCCAGCGGCAAATTGTGCAGCAAGGCCGGCACGGCGATGCCGTCCGTGTTGGCGCCCGCGATGAAGGCGGCCAGTTGCGGCGCCTGGCGCGCGGCCTGGGTCAAGGCCAGCAGCACGGGCAGCACGAACACGCAGGCGCACGCCAGCGTCAACAGGGCCGCCGACAAGATGGCGCGGTTGCCCAGCCGCGTCAGCACGCGGCGGTACAGCGGCCACGTGGCCACGCACAGGATGCCGGCCCACACCAGCGGCAGGAAGAAGCGCTGCATCACGAAAGCGGCCAGCGCGATCAGGGTCAGGGAAAAGCCCGCACTCAGGAGGTCGCGCTGGGATTCGGTCATGGTTGCATCTCCGGTTAACATTGAACGAATGGTAAGGGCATTTGCGCCCGGCGCAAGCATGCGGCGGTAAATTTTTTCCTTGCCTCAACCTGCGAGCAGCCGTTCGCACCGGGCCCGCAGGAAGTCGCGCAATTGCAGCACCGCCGGCGTCACCTGGCTGCGGTGCATGCACACCATGGTCAGCGGCGCCGCTTCGCAGGCGAATTCCGGCAGCAACTGTTCCAGCCGGCCGCTGCGCAGATCGTCGATCACGTCGAGCTGCGACTTGCAGGCGATGCCCATGCCCGCCAACGCCCAGCGCCGCACCACGTCCGCGTCGTCGGCGCTGCGGTCGCCGCCCACCACCACGGTCACGGGCGCGGCGCCGTGCGGGCCCTCGAAAGTCCAGCGGTCATGGATCACGCCGTCGATGGCGAAGCGCAGGCAATTGTGTTCGCGCAGCGCGGCCGGCGTGGCCGGCCTGCCATGGCGGCGCACGTAATCGGGCGCGGCGATCAGCACGCGCCGGTTGTGCGGCGCCAACGGCAACGCGACCAGGCTGGAATCGTCGAGCTGGCCATAGCGTATCGCCAGGTCCACCGGCTGGCGGTACAGGTCGGACACCCGGTCGCCCACGCTCAGCTGCAACACGATGCGCGGATGGCGCTGCTGGAACGCATCGAGCCAGCCCAACACAATATTGCGGCCTATGTCGGACGGCAAGGCGATCTTCAGCGTGCCGGCCACCTCGTCGCGTCCCTGGATCAGCGTCTCATGGCCCTCCTTGAGCAGGCGCAGCGCCTCGCGCGCATGCGTGAGGTAGCGCTCGCCCTGCTCCGTCAGCCGCAACGAACGCGTGGTGCGGGCGAACAGGCGCAGCCCCAGCGCCGTTTCCAACCGTTTGATGCCGGCGCTGGCCAGGGCCGGTGAAATCTCCAGTTCGCGCGCGGCGGCCGAAAAGCTCCCGTGCTCAGCCGTGCGCACGAACACGGTCAAATCATCCAGACGCAGCAATTTTCCTCATTCCTTTGAAAGTGTTTCGGCATTGACCTTCTTTTTCTTCAAGATCGGATAAATGATGATACGCCCATTCACATCAACCGGAGAAATTCATGCAAGCGATCGCCTACCGCCACAACCTGCCCATCACCGACGCCGACGCGCTGCGCGACGTCGAGCTGCCCGCGCCGCAGGCGCTGGGGCGCGACCTGCTGGTCGAGGTGCGCGCCATTTCCGTCAATCCGGTCGATGTGAAGATCCGCACCGGCGTCACCCCGGCGGCCGGTGAGGACAAGGTGCTCGGCTGGGACGCGGCCGGCATCGTCCAGGCCGTCGGGCCCGACGTCACCCTGTTCCGCCCCGGCGACGCCGTCTGGTACGCCGGCGCGCTCAACCGCCCCGGCGCCAACAGCGCGCTGCATCTGGTGGACGAGCGCATCGTCGGCCGCAAGCCGGAGCGGCTCGATTTCGGCCAGGCGGCCGCCCTGCCCCTGACGGCCATCACGGCCTGGGAATTGCTGTTCGACCGCCTCGGCGTGCCGCGCGGCGCCAGCGCGGCCGGGCAATCGCTGCTGGTGGTGGGCGCGGCCGGCGGCGTCGGTTCCATCCTCGTGCAACTGGCGCGCCAGCTGACGGGGCTGACGGTGATCGCCACCGCCTCGCGTCCCGACACGGCGCGCTGGGTGCGCGACCTGGGTGCCCACCACGTGATCGACCACACCCAGCCGCTGGACCAGGAAGTGGCGCGGCTCGGCTTGCCGCCGGTGAACTACGTCGCCAGCCTGAACCAGACGGAACAGCACTGGGGCGCGATCGCCGAACTGGTGGCGCCGCAGGGCAAGGTGGCGCTGATCGACGATCCGGCCGCCATCGACGTGCGCCTGCTCAAGCGCAAGAGCGTGTCGCTGCACTGGGAATTCATGTTCACGCGTTCGCTGTTCGGCACACCCGACATGCAGCAACAGCACCAGCTGCTGAACGACGTGGCGCAACTGGTGGACACGGGCTTGATCAAATCCACGCTGTCCGAGCGCTACGGCAAGATCAACGCGGCCAACCTCAAGCGCGCCCACGCGCTGATCGAAAGCAACCGCGCGATCGGCAAGATCGTGCTGGAAGGGTTCTGAGGGAAGCTGCCCGCCTAGGCGCCGGGCAGTTGGCCGCAGGCGGCCAGCTCCTGCGCGCGCAGGTCGCGCAGGCGGGCCAGCACGGCGTTGTCATGGGCGCTCAGCTCGGCCTGCAACACGCCGGCCAGCCCGCATGCGTCGGCTATCGCTTGCAGTAGTTCCTGCTGTCGGCGCCGCAACAAGTCCGACACATAGCCCAACTGCTCGAACATGGTGTCGATTTCCAGGCAGCAATCGCGCAGTTCGAGCAAGGATTTGCGCGTCGATTCCACCGCGTCCGTCAACCCCTTGTCGAGGTCCAGCAGTTCCAGGCGGGTTCTGCCATCGGACGCCATCTGGCGCACGACGGCCAGCCAGCGGCGGAACTTGGCGCAGATGCCGTGCATGCGCACGATCTTCCTGTGCAGCACGCGGCAGTAATGCCAGCACAACCAGCGCATCGGCAGCCGCGCCAGCGCGGGCGGCAGCCCGACGGCATGCGAGCGCCGCTCCAGCCAGCGCACGCCGGCCAGCATACGTTCCAGGGAAATACGGATGGGCACATTGGACATGATGCGCGGCTCCGGCAAGGTGGAGGAGATCCACGCTACAGTAGCAAATGCGGACATGATGCCGCTGCCTGGCGCGCACGCCATTTGACCTGCCTTAAGAGATCGCGGCGCCAGCACGGCGCCCGGTGCGTATGCCGCCACAATCGAGGGCGGCGGACGGCAGGCGGAGACGGCCACCCGCGCCGTCCCCGCCCTCGCCGTTCAGCGAGCCCTTACTTCGCGCCGGCGGCCTCGCCCTTGCGCAGCATGGCCTTGATGCCGCGCAAGCCCTGGCGGATACGGGCTTCGTTCTCGATCAGCGCGAAGCGCACGTACTCGTCGCCGTACTCGCCAAAACCGATGCCCGGCGACACGCACACCTTGGCCTCGGCCAGCAGCAGCTTGGAAAACTCCAGCGAACCGAGGTGCAGGTACGCGTCCGGAATCCGGGCCCAGATGTACATCGACGCCTTCGGCTTATCGACAACCCAGCCCGCCTCGTTCAAGCCCTTGTGCAGCACGTCGCGCCGGCTCTGGTACTGGGCCACGATCTCGCTCACGCAGCTCTGGTCGCCTTCAAGCGCGGCGATGGCGGCCACCTGCACCGGCGTGAAGCTGCCGTAATCGTGGTAGCTCTTGATGCGCGCCAGCGCCGCCACCAGCTCCTTGTTGCCGACCATGAAACCGATGCGCCAGCCGGCCATGTTGTAGCTCTTGGACATGGTGAAAAATTCCACCGCCACATCGCGCGCGCCCGGCACCTGCATGATGGACGGCGCCTTCCAGCCATCGAACGCGATATCGGCGTAGGCCAGGTCGTGCACCACGAGGATGTTGTGCTGGCGTGCCAGCGCCACCACGCGCTCGAAGAACTCGAGCTCCACGCACTGGGCCGTGGGGTTGGACGGGAAGCCCAGCACCATCATCTTGGGCTTGGGATAGCTCTCGCGCACGGCCCGTTCCAGCTCGGCGAAAAAGTCCACGCCCGGCGTCATGCGCACCGAGCGGATATTGGCGCCCGCGATCACGGCGCCCCAGATGTGGATCGGGTAGCTGGGGTTGGGCACCAGCACCGTGTCGCCACGGTCGAGCGTGGCCAGCATCAGGTGCGCCAGGCCTTCCTTGGAACCGATGGTGACGATGGCTTCCGAATCGGGATCGAAATCGACGTCGTAGCGCGTCTTGTACCACTTGGTGATGGCGCGCCGCAACCGGGGGATGCCCTTGGACGCGGAATAACCATGGGTGTCGGGCCGCTGCACGGTCTCGATCAGCTTGCTGACGATGTGCGGTGGCGTGGGCCCGTCCGGATTACCCATCGACATGTCGATGATGTCTTCGCCGCGCCGGCGGGCGGCCAGCTTCAGTTCGGCGGTGACGTTGAAAACGTAGGGCGGCAGGCGGTCGATGCGCGCGAAGTTGCGCACAGGAGGAGTGGTGGTCATGAGTTGTCTTTACGTAAGCGCCCGGAACCGTCCGAGCGACGCCGGCACAAGGATGTGCCTGCAACCATACTAGCCGAAACAAATGCGCGCTGACAAGCCCCCTTGCTGCGCCGCCAGCGCCCGCCCTCTTGACGCGTCGCAACAACCGGGACGCGCAAGGTGATTCCGCACAGCAATGTACTTTCCCACATGGAAAATTGATGCGATAATCAAGCTTGCGGTAACGGCCACGCTGGACGCCGTCCGCCTCCCCCGGTATCACGCGCCCCGACCGGCGCAGCACAGAATTGCCATGAACAGCGCAGCGATCACACAAGAGCTTTTGGATCAACAACTGAAGACCTGCGGCTGGCACATCGCCGCCACGCTGGGTCTGGGGATGCTGGCCGTGCCGTTGGCCATCTACGGCCAGGACAGCCTGGAGGCGGCGCGCCCCATCTTCCCCATCATCGACCAGAACTACGGCAGCTGGCAGGCCGGCTATCTGCTGGCGCTGCTCCTGCTGGGCCTGGTGTGGGCCGCCGCCATGCGGCAAAAGATCAACCACTTCCAGACCGGCCTGCACAATCTGCGCACCCAGCGCCGCATCGACGAGCACAAGCAGTTGCGCGCGCGGCAAGCCGAGGAGGCCCGCCAGGCGCGCGAAGCGGCACGGGCCGAACAGGCGGCCCAGCCGCTGTTCCGGCACGGCGGGCGCGGCGGCAAGTTCGACTACTGACCCGCGCCGCGCGCCGCGCCGTCCCGGCTCAGGGCGTGCTCAGGTTGGCGTGTGTCTTCTCGCGGTCGAACATGAGGAACTTGAGCACCACGTCGGTCACATTGCGGTCGTAATTCGAACGCGCCGTGCGCTCGTCCTCGAACCAGCGCCGCTGCTCGCCGGCCGTGGCCGGCGTTCGCCCCTGATAGGGCGACACGAACGGCGTGAGCTGGCTGGACCGCACCGTTTCGCTGGTGAAGCCCGCCGTCAACTGCGTGCACAGCCGGTAGTCGGATTTGATGCTGATGTGGTAACGCGGCGATTTCTTGATACCTATCCCCCCCGGCGAATCCGAAATGAAGCCCTTCTCGACCGCCTCGGTGATCTGTTTCTGCTCAAGTTCGCTGCGCCCAGTCCAGATCCCGTCCGGAATCTGTACGTAGCACTTGTCCTTGAGGCCGCCAATCTGTATGAAATGCGCCATGCGTTTCTCCTTGCGCCGCCCGCAGGCGGCCGGTTGTGGTGAGAGGAAAAGACGAACTGCGATTGCTGAACAGCTGTTACGGATGGGATACGTGGACCAACTTGCAGATTATAGAACGGCCGCCGGCCATGACCACCCGGCATCGGCCCGGTTGATCGTCGCGCGGCCCGATTGTTGTATTTTTTGAACCGGCGACGCGGGCCAGCGGTCAGGCGGAACGCCGCACGGCGGAGTCGCCGTGCAATGCCAACGGCACCGCCCTCGCCCATCGGTTCGACGACAGCGAGAACGTCAGCGCGCGCACCTGGTGATACCAGCCGGCCGGCACGTACAGCATGTCGCCCGGTTCGACCAGGCACTCGATCATGGTCGCCTGGCGCGCCAGCGGAAGGCGCTCGAAGTCCGGCGCCTCGGGGTCGAACGGCGAACCGAACAGGATGGCGTTCGCCTCCTTCGGATACAGGAATGCCTCATGGTGCGGCGGCGACAGGAAGATGCGCTTGCTTCCCCATATTTGCGCGAAGATGTTGTCGTCGTAGTCGCAGTGGAGCGGCGTGACCGTGCCGGCCGGACCCAGCCAGAAGCGCGGCGGGCCCATCTTGTCGAAATACGTGGGCCAGTGGCACAGGCCGTTCAGCTCGCGCAATTCCAGATTGCCCGAATAAGGCGGCAAGCCTTCCGTGGTGGCATCGGCCAGGTCCAGGTATTCGAGCATCGTCATATCGCGCATGGCGCGGTCCGGCGCGAAAGCCGTGTTGATGTAGTCGCCCACGCGCGCGCGGACGGGCACGTGGCCGTAGCGCTCGCGCAGGATGGACGGTGGCATGGCGGTCAACGGCCAGCGTTTGACGAGGCCGCCGATCATGAACGGCAGGCCCTGTTCCGCGCGGGCCCGGAACGCGGCCGCGTCCAGCGGACCCAGGCGCGGCACGGCGGTGATGGCGGGCAGATCGCGGGCGGCGCGCTGGATCGCGTCGCGCATGGCCTGAACCGACGTGACACCGCGCACCTGCGCGTCGCGTTCCTCCAGCGCCCGCTTTTTCGCCATCGCATCCTCGGGCGAGGCGGCGCTGAACGCGGACCTCGGAGGCGGCAGGCGCCGCACCCTGCCACTGTTTTCCTTCGACATAAATCTTCGCTATCAGTTCGTTACCGCGACGCTGGCGGGCCGACAGTATAGCAAGGACGCGCCGCACCAGCCCCGCCACCGTTCTTGCCCGGGATTTCAGACAAAAAAAAGCCCACCGGCAAGGGTGGGCTGAATCCAATTCTTGGAGGAGTTGGAGGAGACAGGTGAATTATGCTGCATCACAGCATATAAGGCCAATTCTAATTTGTAATCAGTTGTATCACTGATGTGAATGTTACGAGGCTTGCCCAGCCTTGCCCGTATCGCCTATCGGATTTCGCGGCGCCGCTCACTGAGAGGCCTCAGGAGTCGATGCGATAGGCAAGCGATAACATCAGTGGGACACATGCCATCCGGTGTGAGGGGACGGGCTGCGGGCCTGCTTGCTGAGCATGTCAGAGAGAGGACGCGCGCCCTCGGCGCGCGGGGCTGGGCGCGGAGCGCCCAGCAATCGGGCGATTCGGGGCGGGATGGCCCTGCAGGGCCATGCCCTTCGAATCTCACACGGGGAGCGCGCAGGCGCTCCCCTCGCTTCCGCCAGGAAATAAAAAACCGCCTTGCGGCGGTTTCTTTATTTCCTGGCGGAAGCGGTGAGATTCGAACTCACGAACGGGTCTCCCCGTCGGCAGTTTTCAAGACTGCTGCCTTCAACCGCTCGGCCACGCTTCCTGAGTGGCAGCATTATACAGAATCAGCAGCGCCTTGCCAGCTTATCCCGACCATCCCTTGCTTCACGCCGCCTTATCCACCTGCGCCGGCCGCCAGTTGTCGCGCAGCGCCTGGTCCACCAGCTTGGTCAGCAGACTGCGGTTAGGTAAGTCCGTCAGCGCGTCGTAGTAGGACAGGTGGCGGATGCGCTCCTCGGCCAAGTTGCGTTCAATGATGTCGGTCAGGTTGGCGACCGGTCCGCCGCGCGCGCTATGGGCGCGCGGCTCGTCCACACTAGCTTTCTTTGCCTACGGACCAGCGACTCATAAATCACGTCGGCTCAAGCGAATTGGTCTCCGCCTCAATGAGGCGCAATGCCGCACGCGACAGCAAGCCGCTGCGCGTTTCATGGCGAGCGTTCGCATAGCGGTCAATTTTGCTCAACACAAAGCGGGGGACGCTGATGTTTATGCGCTCCGGCTTATTGTCGAGCTTTTCAAGATCAATCTCGACCAACGCCCAAATTCCCCCTTTGTAATCCGGGTTTTCCTGCAGAGTTTCGATCGCCGTTAGCGCAATTTCGACAGGCTCGTCCAATTCCAACAGCGTTTCGATGTGGCTTCTGATGGCCTCTCTGACATTTTTCAGTGCGTCTTCAACGGTTTCCCCCCATGAGTGGACACCTTTGATGTTAGGGACAGTCACCCCATAAACACTGCCTTCATCCTTGAAAATAACAACGGGGATGTCCATTTCCGGCCTCTCCTGTCCATGGAACCAGTAATCCATGTAGCTATGAATTCACGCGTCACCTCAGCCCTGCATCCTTCAAAATGCTGTTCCACGTTCCAACGGGCAGATCTTTCTTAGGGTGGGGCACAGTGACAAGTCCTGGCTTCGTCGGGTGTTTGAAGTGGTGGTGGCTACCTTTGACACGTATGAGTTTCCAACCGTCCTCTTCCAGCATCCGAATCAATTTGCTTGAGTTCATCCCCCTCCCGAAGGCCGGCATGTGTAACTTTACACAAAAAATGAAGGGGCGTGTAGAAGTGTGTATGGATTCTGCCGTCCAGGGATCGGACAGGGACGAGCGCAAAGGACAGACATGCCCGGGATCCTCCCCGTGCATGCCCGATCACATCAAGCCGCCTTGTCCGCCTGTGCCGGCCGCCAGTTATCGCGCAGCGCCTGCTCGAACTGGTCCGCCGGCAGCGGCCGCGAGAACAGGTAGCCCTGCACCTCGTCGCAGCCCGACGATTTGAGGAAGGCGAGCTGCTCCACCGTCTCGACGCCCTCGGCGATCACCTTGTGCTTGAGCTGTTGGGCGATGCTGATGATGGTGCTGGCGATCGCGCAATCGTTGGCGTCCGATGGAATCCCGGTGGTGAACGAACGGTCGATCTTCAGCGTGTCGATGGGGAAACGCTTGAGGTAGGACAGGCTCGAATAGCCAGTCCCGAAGTCATCGAGCGACAGGGTCACGCCCAGCGCCGTGATGCGGTCCATGATGCCGATCACGCGGTCGATGTTGTGCATCAGCGTGCTTTCGGTGATCTCGAGTTCCAGCCACGACGGCTCCAGCCCGTAGCGCTTGAGCGTCTCGGTCACCCGCCCCGGCAGCGCGGATGTGAATTCGCGGGCCGACACGTTCACGGCCAGCCGGATCGGCGGCAAGCCCGCCTCCTTCCATTTCTGCGCCTGCGCGCACGCGGCCTCCAGCACCCATTCGCCGACCTGCACCACCAGCCCGGTGGCCTCGGCCAGCGGGATGAATTCGGCCGGCGGCACCAGCCCGCGCTCCGGATGATGCCAGCGCACCAGCGCCTCGGCGCCGATGATCTTGCCGTTGCTGATCGAGAACTTGGGCTGGTAATGCAGCAGCAACTGGCCGTTGCCCAGCGCGTGCCGCAGCCCGGTCTCGATGCGCATGCGCTCCTGCATGCCCTGGTTCATGTCCTGGCTGTAGAACGCCACGTGGTCGCCGTCGGCGTCGCCCTGCTGCTTGGCGCGGTACATGGCGATGTCGGCCAGCCGCAGCAGGGTCTCGGCGTCGGCGCCGTCCTGCGGATAGACGCTGATGCCGATGCTGCCGCCGACCCGCAGGTCGTGGCCGTCGATCAGGAACGGCGCGCTGAGCGCGCTCAGCAGCTTGTGCGCCACCATGCTCGCTTCGTAGTGCTGGCTGATGTCGAACAGGCCGACGGCGAATTCGTCGCCGCCGAGCCGCGCCACCAGGTCCTGGTCGCGCAGCACGCTGCGGAAACGGCGCGCCGCTTCGCGCAGCAGCTCGTCGCCGGCGTGCCGGCCCAGGGTGTCGTTGATCAGCTTGAAGCGGTTGAGGTCGATGAACAGGACGCAGCCTTGCAGCTTGCTGCGCTGGGCCACCGTCAGCGCCTGGTCCACCAGCTTGGTCAGCAGGCTGCGGTTGGGCAGGCCCGTCAGCGCGTCGTAATAGGCCAGGTGGTGGATGCGCTCCTCGGCCAGCTTGCGCTCGGTGATGTCGGTCAGGTAGGCGATCAGGCCGATCGAGCGGTCGTTGATGTCGCACAGCGGCGACAGCGACAGGCTGGCCCAGAACACCTCGCCGTTCTTCTTCTTGCGCCGCACCTCCATCAGGCGCCCGCCCTGTTCGAGGAAGGCGTCGCGGAAGCCGGTGTCCTCGTCGTCGTACAGGAACAGGATGTTGCGGCCCACGGCTTCCACGGCGCTGTAGCCGAACAGCCGTTCGGCGCCCTTGTTCCAGCTGGTGATGAAGCCGTTCAAATCCATGGTCAGCACCGATTCGTGCATCTGGTCGAGGATCTGCGACTGGTGTTGCAACTGCGCCTCCACCTGCACATAGGCGTGGGTGGAGCGCTGCGCCAGCGAGTGCACTTGCAGCACGCTGCCGGCCAGGCTGGCCAGGCTGGCCAGGTGCTGTTCGTCGAGCGCGCTGTAGCTGTCGCGGCCGGAAACGACGAAGCGGCCGAACAATTGGTTTTCGAAGCGCACTTCCTGCACCAGGGCGCTGACCGGCGCGGCGCCCTCGCCGGCCTGCTCGTCTGCCGGCAGGTAGTGGCCGGACGGGCTGTCGAGCACTTCGCGTGCGATGCGTCCCAGCTCCTGCGCCAATGCCTGGCCCCGCAAACGCAGGACCGCGTCGCACAAGGCGGCGCTGTGGCGCAGGAAGTTGGAGACGGGATGGGCCAGCATGGCTATAAGTTCCTGCTCACCTGGATCGCCCAGTGATAGGCTTGTAGCTGGCCTTGCCAGTAGGTCTCGTGGTCGATGCCGGCCGCGTCCAGCGCGGCGGGGTCGGCCTGTTCGACCAGGGTCAGCAGTTCGCCCAGCGGGCCCGTGCGTTCGAGCAGCGCGCGCACCACGTCCAGGTCCAGGCTCAGGGCGCCGACGATGTCGGCCATGGGCATGCCCAGCAGCACGTCGAGCAGCGAGAACACGCCGGCCACGAAGGCCATGTCCTGCTGGTCGCGGTCGCCGCCGCGGGCCTTGCTCAGCGTTTCCATCTGCGACGCGCGCACGGCCGCCAGCGGCAGCAAGGGGTTGACGCCGCCCTCGTCCTGCTGGCGCGCGTACAGCAACAGTTGCAGCCAGCGCTGCAGCTGGCGCCGGCCCAGCATGTTGATGGCCTGGCCGAAGCTGTGGATCGGCGTGCTGAGCGCGAAGGCGGCCGAGTTCACCAGCTTGAGCAGGTGGTAGGACAGGGCCGGGTCTTGCTTGAGCAGGATTTCCAGTTCGCGCGAATCGGCGTCGCGCGCCAGCATGCCCAGCAGCGCCAGCAGGCGCTTGCGCGAGGTGCCGTCGCCGCCGGCCGCGTCCTCGGCCGGGTGGCGCGCGAAGTCGCCCATGAACCAGCTGAAGCCGGCCGCGCGGCACGCGGCCTGGCGGGCCTGGCTGTCGACGTGGCAGGCCAGGTGCGGACCCGGCTGGGCCACCAGCGCCAGCGCGGGAGGCAGTTCGGCCGCGCAGTTGAACAGCAGCGCGCGGGCGCCGGCCTTGGTGGCGGCCGGTCCGGCCACGCCGTCGACCATGATGCGGTAGCCGGCCTCGGCCAGCGCGCCGCACTTCTTCTGCGCGGCCTCGTCCAGCAGGGCCACGGCCGGCACGCGCAGGATCACGCGGTGCGGCGGCAAGGAACCCAGGTGGTTCGCCTCCAGCACGCGCGGATCGGGCAGCGGCACGATGCAATCGAGCGGGGCCAGCGCGCCCAGCGCGTCCGGATAGTTGAGCAGGGTCAGCGCGGCCTGCAGCACGTTGCCGGTGCCGGGCGACCATTCGAATGCCAGCGCCACCCACGCGTTTTGGGCATTGGACACGGCATGCAAACGCACGAGCGGAAACGGACTGGGTTCAGGCACGGACATCGGTATCTCGGTTGGGTCGTGCGCGTTATCTTAGTTCAAGTATTGTTGGAGAGCAATCATTCACCAGCCAGCCTCCCCCAGCAACCCCCTGACAGACCAATCTTTACGCGCGCAACATTTTATTTTTTGCAAGTAACAATTTTACCTGGTGGGAACGGGAATATAGCAGATATTGGCACGGGAACCGGACACAGTTGAACAATGGGTAAGGGTATTAGAAGTGGCTTTCAACTTTTTCACCACAGACCAGTTCGCCCGGCTAGCCGCCCCGTCCGAACTGGGCGTGCTGGACCGCGAAACGGATCAGTTCGGCCTGCCCTTCGATGCCCAGTTTGCGCTTGATGTTGAGGCGATGGGTCTCCACCGTGCGCACGCTCAGATCGAGCGCGCGGGCGATCTGCTTGTTCGATTCGCCGTTGGCGATGTGGCGCAGCACCTCGTGCTCGCGCACCGTCAACTGGTTGTCCTGGGTTTGCGGCTTGGCCAGCTGGCGCGCCAGGCCGGCGCTGTAGTAGATGCCGCCCGACATCACCGTCTCGATGGCCACCACGATGTCCTTGCCCGGCGCGTCCTTGAGCACGTAGCCGCGGGCGCCGGCCTGCATGGCCTGGGTCACGTATTCGAGCTTGTCGTGCATCGACAGCACCAGCACGGCGATGGCCGGATACGCCTGGCGGAACTGGGCCGTGGCCTCGATGCCGTTGCTGCCGCGCATATTGATGTCCATCAGCACCAGGTCGGGCCGGTGCAGGCCGGCCTGCTCCAGCGCCTCGGCCGCCCCGCCCGCCTCGGCCACCACCTGGAACTGCGCCATCGCTTCGAGCCGGGCCCGCAGGCCGTCGCGCACCAGCGGATGGTCGTCGACCAGCAGGATCTTCACCACGTTCTTGATCTCGTCGTTCATACGGTCACTTGAGTACTCAACTATTGTTCAGGGCGCGCGCCGTCACCAGCGTGCCGCCCGGCGAGGAGTCGATCGCGAACAGGCCGCCGATCGCCTCCATGCGCTCCATCATATTGCGCAATCCGATTCCGTGCTTGGGGTGGAGCGCGATGCCGTCGGCGTCGAAGCCGACGCCATCGTCGCGGATGGTGAGCGTGACGCCGTCGCCGTCGCCATGCAGGCCGAGGTCGATGCGGTGCGCGCCCGCGTGGCGGCCGATGTTGGTCAGCGCCTCCTGGGCCACCCGGAACAGCACCGTGTTGGCCACGTCGGACAAGCCGTCCGTGACGCCCTCGGCCTCGAAATGGACCGGGGTGGCGCTGCTGAGCGTGACCTCGTGGGCCAGGTGGTCGAGCGCGGCGGCCAGGCCCAGGTCGTCGAGGATGGCCGGGCGCAGGTTGTGCGAGATGCGGCGCACCTCGCCCAGCACGTTGTTCAGTTGCCCGGCCGTGTGCTCGAACACGGCCTGGGCCGCCTGGCGCCGCGCCGCGTCGCCGCCCAGGCCGATGATGCCGGCCTCGATCTGCAGCTTGATCGACACCAGCCACTGGCTGATGCCGTCGTGCAGGTCGCGCGACAGCCGCGCCCGCTCCTCCTCCTGCGATTCGACCACGCGCTGGGCCAGCGCCTTGAGCTTGGCGTCGGCCACGCGCGATTCGCTGATGTTGAGCGCCAGCCCGGAGCCGCCCACCACCAGCGCGGCGGCGATGGCGATGGCGGCGATCCACAGCATGGTGTAGCGGATGTTGGCCGATTGCTGGGCGTCGATGCGGGCCAGCGCCTGGTCCACGTCGTCGAGGTAGATGCCGGTGCCCAGCATCCAGCCCCAGTCCGGCAGCGCCACCACGTAGCCGAGCTTGGGCGCGGCCTTGTGGCTCGACGGCTTGACCCAGGAATAACGCACCAGCCCGCCGCCGGCCCTGGCCCGCTCCAGCAGGCGCTGGATGGTGGGATTGCCCTGCTCGTCGCGCAGCTGGAACAGGTTCTGGCCCACCAGTTCCGGCTGGCGCGGGTGCATCAGGGCCTTGCCCTCCATGTCGTACAGGAAGAAATAGCCATCGTCGCCGTAGCTGAGCGCCGACAGGATGCGCTTGGCCTCGTCCAGCGCCGGCGCGTCGCCGCGCCCGGCCAGGTGGGCGATCGAATGCTGGGCCAGCGCCACGTAGTGCTTGAGCTCGGCCTCCTTGCTGGCCAGATAGGCTTGCTGGATGGTGTCGTGCTGCTGCTGGGCCAGCGTGATGGCCTGGTGGCGCACGGCCAGCGCGATGGCGAACAACGCCAGGATCAGCGGCGTTATGGCCAGAAAGATGACTTTTTGCCGCAGTTTCATGTCGCGTCCGCCAAGAAGGTTCCGTGCCGCATTCTACGCCGGACGGGCCACGGCGGCCTACGTAGTTGCACGTAGCAAAGCTGCGTAGTGCTGCGCTTGTTCCAGATATTGCGATCCTGAATACTATCCATAAGCTGCGGGCATGCCGAAACACCACCCCAGGCAGGTGCACAACGCAGCATTCCACAATCTTTGGAGGGAAGTATGCAACACACACCAAACCGGCTCGTGAGCCGGCTGGGCTGGACAGCCCTGTCCCTGGCCGGCGCCTGCGCGCTGGGCGTGATCGGCCTCAAGCGCGGCGAATCGATCAGCGCCATCTGGATCGTCATCGCCGCCGTCTGCGTCTACCTGATCGCCTACCGCTTCTACAGCCTGTTCATCGCCGACAAGGTGCTGGGCCTCGACGGCCGCCGCATGACGCCGGCCAACCAGCACAACGACGGCCTCGACCACGTGCCGACCAACAAGTACGTGTTGTTCGGCCACCACTTCGCCGCCATCGCCGGCGCCGGCCCGCTGGTCGGCCCGGTGCTGGCCGCGCAGATGGGCTACCTGCCCGGCATGCTGTGGATCCTGGCCGGCGTGGTGTTCGCCGGCGCCGTGCAGGACTTCATCGTGCTGTTCATCTCGATGCGCCGCGACGGCCGCTCGCTGGGCGACCTGATCAAGTCCGAGCTGGGCCAGGTGCCCGGCATGATCGCGCTGCTGGGCACCTTCATGATCATGGTCATCATCCTGGCCGTGCTGGCCCTGATCGTGGTCAAGGCGCTGACCAACTCGCCATGGGGCAGCTTCACCGTGATGGCCACCATCCCGATCGCCCTGTTCATGGGCGTGTACTCGCGCTACATCCGCGTCGGCCGCATCGGCGAGATCTCGGTGATCGGCTTCATCCTGCTGATGGGCGCCATCTTCGGCGGCCAGTACGTGCAGGGCAACCCGGCGCTGGCGCCGATGTTCACCTTCACCGGCACCGAGCTGACCTGGATGCTGATCGGCTACGGCTTCATCGCCTCGGTGCTGCCCGTGTGGCTGCTGCTGGCGCCGCGCGACTACCTGTCGACCTTCCTCAAGATCGGCACCATCGTCGGCCTGGCGCTCGGCATCGTGCTGGTGGCGCCCTACCTGAAGATGCCGGCCATGACCAAGTTCATCGACGGCACCGGCCCGGTCTGGTCGGGCAGCCTGTTCCCGTTCCTGTTCATCACCATCGCCTGCGGCGCCGTGTCCGGCTTCCACGCGCTGATCGCCTCGGGCACCACGCCCAAGATGATCGAGAACGAGCGCCACGCCCGCTTCATCGGCTACGGCGCCATGCTGATGGAATCGTTCGTCGCCATCATGGCCCTGGTGGCCGCCTCCACCATCGAACCGGGCGTGTACTTCGCCATGAACAGCCCGGCCGCGCTGATCGGCACCTCGGCCGAGACGGCCGCCCATGCCGTGTCGCAATGGGGCTTCTACGTCACCCCAGAGATGCTGACCCAGACCGCCAAGGACGTGGGCGAGCTGTCCATCATCTCGCGCGCCGGCGGCGCCCCCACCCTGGCCGTGGGCATGGCCAACATCCTGTCGGGCGTGCTGGGCGGCAAGACCCTGATGGCGTTCTGGTACCACTTCGCCATCCTGTTCGAAGCGCTGTTCATCCTCACCGCCGTGGACGCGGGCACCCGCGCCGGCCGTTTCATGCTGCAGGACTTGCTGGGCGCCTTCGTGCCGGCACTGAAGAAGACCGAGAACGTGGGCGCCAACCTGCTGGCCACCGGCCTGTGCGTGGCGGCCTGGGGCTACTTCCTGTACCAGGGCGTGGTCGATCCGCTGGGCGGCATCAACACGCTGTGGCCGCTGTTCGGCATCGCCAACCAGATGCTGGCCGCGATCGCGCTGATCCTCGGCACCTGCGTGCTGTTCAAGATGAAACGCGGCCAGTACGGCTGGGTCACGCTGGCGCCCACGGCCTGGCTGCTGCTGTGCACGCTGACGGCAGGCTGGCAGAAGATCTTCGACGCCAACGTCAAAGTCGGCTTCCTGGCCCACGCCGCCAAATACCAGGCCGCGCTCGACGGCGGCAAGCTGCTGGCGCCGGCCAAGTCGGTGGCGCAGATGCAGCAGGTGATCTTCAACGACTACCTCGACGCGTCGCTGGCCGGCTTCTTCATGGTGGTGGTGCTGGCCGTGCTCGGCTTCGGCATCCGCACCGTGCTGGCGGCCCGCGCCAACGCCCAGCCCAGCGCCCAGGAAAGCCCGCTGGTGCTGATGCCGACGGTGCAGTGATGTTCGGCGAACTGGTCAAGGCTGGCCGCTACCTGGGCCAGAGCGTGCGCCTGATGGTGGGCCTGCCCGAATACGACACCTACGTGTCGCACCGGGAAGCGACCCACCCGGGCGAACCGATGATGAGCTACGAGGAATTCTTCCGCGAACGCCAGGAGGCCCGCTACGGCGGGGCCGGCAAGCGCGGCGGCTGTTGCTGACCCGCTCCCTGTTTCTGCCTTTGTTCCGCACCGCCCTTGCCGGCCGTGCGGAACTTTTTTTTGGTCCCCCTGGTCTAACAGTGTCCAGCCGGGCAACCAGGCTCGGCCCACCACGAGGGGCGACATGAGCGACACTTTTTCTTACCAGGAAGCATACGCGCGCAACCTGGGCTGGGTCACGCCGGCCGAGCAGGCCGTGCTGCGCAACAAGCGCATCGCCATCGCCGGCATGGGCGGCGTGGGCGGGCGGCACCTGCTGACGCTGACACGGCTCGGTGTGGGCGCCTTCCACATCGCCGACTTCGACCGCTTCGCCCTGGCCAACTTCAACCGCCAGGCCGGCGCCAGCATGGGCACGCTGGACCAGCCCAAGGTCGAGGTGCTGGCCGCCATGGCGCGCGACATCAACCCCAAACTGGCCCTGACCCGCTTCCCCAACGGCGTGCACGACGACAACCTGGCCGCCTTCCTCGACGGCGTGGACCTGTACGTGGACGGCCTGGACTTCTTCGCCTTCGCGGCGCGCCAGGCCACCTTCGCCGCCTGCGCCCGGCTGCGCGTGCCGGCCATCACGGCCGCGCCGCTGGGCATGGGCACGGCCGTGCTGACCTTCCTGCCCGGCCGCATGACGTTCGAGGAGTATTTCCGCTGGGGCCGGCGCAGCGACACGGAGAAAGCGCTGCGCTTCCTGGTCGGACTGGCGCCGGCCGGGCTGCACCGCGCCTATCTGGTCGACCCGTCGAGCATCAACCTGGCCCAGCGGCGCGGGCCGTCCACCATCATGGCCTGCGAGCTGTGCGCGGGCGCGGCCGCCACCGAGGCGTTCAAGATCCTGCTCGGGCGCGGCCCGGTGCTGGCCGCGCCCCACGGCTGGCAGTTCGACGCCTACCGCAACCGGCTGGTGCGCACCTGGCGCCCGGGCGGCAACCGCCATCCGCTGCAACGGCTGGCCATGCTGATGGCCAAGCGCGGCCTGCCGGGGGCGCGGCCATGACGCTCGACCCGACGCTGGAGAAGATCCTCGACCTGGCCCGCTGGGCGCCCAGCGGCGACAACACGCAGCCGTGGCGCTTCGAGATCGTCGACGCGCGCCGCCTGGTCGTGCACGGCTTCGACACGCGCGACCATTGCGTCTACGACCTCGACGGCCATCCCAGCCAGATCTCGCTGGGCGCGCTGCTGGAGACGATGCGCTGCGCGGCCAGCCTGTTCCGCCTGACCATGGAAGCGCGGCGCCGGCCCGGCCTGCCCGACAACCGGCCCACGTTCGACGTCGCCTTCACCGGCGTGCCGGCGGCCGAGCCCGACCCGCTGGCCCTGGCCATCGAGCACCGCAGCGTGCAGCGCCGCCCGCTGAGCACGCGCCCGCTGACGCCGGCCGAACGCCTGGCCCTGCAGGCGGCCCTGCCGCCCGGCTACCGCGTGCTGTGGCTGGCCGGCTGGGCGCAGCGCTGGGCCATGGCCCGGCTGCTGTACCGCAACGCCGGCCTGCGCCTGACCATGCCCGAGGCGCACCAGGTGCACCGCGCCGTGATCGAATGGAAAGCCCGCTACAGCGACGACCGCATCCCCGAGCAGGCGCTGGGCGTCGACCCGCTGACGGCGCGCCTGATGCAGTGGGTGATGCAAAGCTGGGGCCGGGTGGCGTTCTTCAACACCTGGCTGGCCGGCACCGTGGCGCCGCGGCTGCAGATGGACCTGGTGCCGGCCCTGGCCTGCGCCGCCCACTTCGTGCTGGTGGCCGACCAGCGGCCGCAATCGGTGGACGACTACGTGGCGGCCGGCCGCGCCATGCAGCGTTTCTGGCTGGCGGCGGCCCGCGCCGGCCTGCAATTGCAGCCGGAGCTGACGCCGCTGATCTTCGCGCGCTACGTGCGCGACAACCGGCCATTCTCGCGCGTGCCCGGCATGCACGCGCGCGCGCGCGCGCTGGCCGGGCTAGCCCAGCTGGTGATCGGCAAGCACGACTTCGACCATGCCGTGTTCATGGGCCGCATCGGCGCCGGCGCCCCGGCCACGGCGCGCTCGCTGCGACTGCCGCTGAGCGCGCTGATCGTGCCGCCGGCGGGACGGGAGTGAGCCATGCGCGCCATCGCGCCGCGTGACATCGCCACCTTCCTGGCGCTGCTGGCCGTGATCGTGCTGGCCGGCGTGGGCAGCACGGCGCTGCTGCTGGGTCGCCTGCCGCTGGGCGACTTCCGCGGCGTGCTGCTGGTGCTGGCCGCCGTCGTACTGACCTACCTGTGGGCCTTTGCCGTGTACCGGCTGTTCCTGCTGGCCCTGCCGCTGCGCGAAGGACCGGTGGCGCCGGGCTCGCGCGACGAGTTCGTGGCCAACGTCAACATCCTGTTCTACCTGATGCTGTTCAACACGCTGATCCGCACCCACTTCCTGCCGGTGCCGCTGCTGCGCCTGGTGTACCTGGCGCTGGGCGCGCGGCTGGGCGCCAACACCTACAGCGCCGGCGTGCTGCTCGACCCGCCGCTCACGCGCATCGGCGCCAACACCATCATCGGCCACGACGCGGTGATCTTCGCCCACGTGATCGAAGGCGCGCGCATGGAGCTGAAGGCCGTCACGATCGGCGACGGCGCCACCATCGGCGCCACGGCCGTGGTGATGGCCGGGGTGGCGATCGGCGACGGCGCCATCGTCTCGGCCGGGGCCGTGGTGGTCAAGGACAGCCGCATCGGCGCCGGCGAGGTGTGGGGCGGCGTGCCGGCCCGGCGCCTGAAGGGCCCGGACGGCGCGGCCTAGCGCCCTGTCGGCGTTCTTGACAGCCGCCCCGCCCCACGTAGGCGGCCCCATCCTCGCTGGCGCGCCAAGTCCCTGATTGGACAGGGAAAAGCGCCGGTGGCAGGGAACTTGCTCAGAACACTGCACAAAACCCGCTTCTCGGTTTTGCGACAAAGCAAGCTGTCCAACTTTCCCTGGAGACTCTCATGAAATTGCATCCAGCCACACTACCGGGCGCCGTCGTGGCCGTCGCGCTGGCCGCCTCCCTGGCGGCGCCGTCGGCGGCCATGGCCGATCCCGTGATCGGCCTGTCCACAGCCGGCAACGGCATCTACGACACCTATGCCGACCTGTGGACCAATGTCACCGACACCGGCCTGGCCACCGGCTTCATCCCCGGCCTGACCGTGGGTCCCGGCGGCGCCGCGCCCTATCTGACCGAACTGCGGACCCAGATGGTGGTCGGCACCATGTCCAACAGCAATATCCCGGCCATCGTCACACCAGCGGGCCTGAACGGCACGTTCGAACTCAGCAAGATCGTGCGCTTCCAGGAACTGGTCGATGCCCAGACGCCCACCACGGCCCACTTCACGCTGCCCGGCAGCCAGTCGGCCGCCATGGACGTGGACCCGCTGCACGCCGGCGTGCAGAACTTCGCCGTGTTCTTCGACCGGCTCGGCACCAGCCAGGCCGTGCCGGGCAATGGCGCCGGCACGGTGCGCTGCTATGGCGCCGGCGTCACCTCGGCCGGCTGCGGCGCCGTCGGCGATCCCGATGGCGACGGCACGCTGATCATGTCGGGCCACCTGGTCTTCAACGACGCCAGCTTCACCGCCAGCGGCGCGGTCGGCACGGGCTCGTTCGATTCGCGCTTCGCGCTCGACTATGTCGACCCGCTGTTCCTCGACGTCGGCACGGCCGGCATCTTCCGCGACAAGTTCACCGGCACCACCAACGTGCCGTCGTTCTTCCTGCCCGACACCATGTGGGATGGCACGGCGCCCGACCCGGGCGGCGTGCCTTTCCTGAAGGTGGATTCGTCGCAAAGCTTCGCCGCCGTGCCCGAGCCGGCCACGCTGGCCCTGCTGGGGCTGGGCTTCGCCGGCCTGGCGCTGGGCCAGCGCCGCAAACAGGCAGGCTGGGCAGGCTGAAAGCGCGCGGGGCCGGCATCGCCACCGTCCTTGATCCGGCAGCCCATGCCGGATTTTTTTACATTGCCGGCCCGTATTCCCGCCCCGTTCCACCGGGCTCAAGCCAAGTCCTTGTTTTGCCGACGAAAATAGATCCTGGCTTGGAACTTGCGTGGATCCGGCTAGATCCCCAGCCGGGGTCCATGCAGCACCAACCCGTACCCGTGCCTCACTTTCCTTGGGAGTCGTCATGAAACACACTTCACTCAACCTGGGCGCCCTGGCCATCGCCGCCACCATGGCCCTGCCCACGGTGGCCCACGCCGGCGCCGCCATCGGCCTGTCCACGCTGGGCAACGGCGTCTACAACACCTATGCCGACCTGTGGACCAACGTCACCGACACGGCGGTGGCCACGGGCTTCGTGCCCGGCCTGACGGTCGGCCCCGGCGGCGCCGCGCCGTACCTGACGGAGCTGCGCACGCAGAACGTCACCGGCACCATGAGCAACAGCAACATCCCGGCCATCGTCACGCCCGCCGGACTGAACTCGGCTTTTGAACTGAGCACGGTGGTGCGCTTCCAGGAACTGGTCGACGCGCAGACGCCCACCACCGCCCATTTCAGCATGCCGGCCACGCAGTCGGCCGCCATGGACGTGGACCCGCTGCACGCCGGCGTCCAGAACTTCGCCGTCTACTTCGACAACCTGACGCCGGTGGGCGGCCCCAACAGCAAGGCCGTGCCCGGCAACGGAACCGGCACCGTGCGCTGCTACGGCGCCGGCCCCACGTCGGCCGGCTGCACGGGCGCGGGCGACACGGACGGCGACGGCACGCTAATCATGTCGGCCCACCTGATCTTCAACGACGCCAGCTTCACGGCCGCCGGTCCCATCGGCACCGGCTCGTTCGATTCGCGCTTCATGATCGACTACGTCAACCCGCTGTTCCTCGACGTGGTGACGGGTTCCATCGTGAGCAACAAGGAAACGGGCACCACCAACGTGCCGTCGTTCTTCACGCCGGACGTGATGTGGGACGGCACCGCGCCCACCACCGTGCCGGAACTGAAGGTCGACGGTTCGGTCAGCTTCACGGCCGTGCCGGAACCGGCCACGCTGGCCCTGATGGGACTCGGTTTCGCGGGCCTGGCGCTGGGCACGCGCCGCCGCCCGGCCGCGTGACGGCAACGCGCCTGGCGCCATGGAGCGTGGCGTAGTCGCCGCGCCGCAAGCGCAGCGATAGCGACGCCACGCACTGCGTGACACGACCGCTAAGGCCCGGCCGGTGACGCGAGCGCGGTGGCCACCAGCGCCGCGAACCGCTCCCCCGCCGGGTAATGGCGAAATTGCTGGGCGATGCGCAGCGCCGCGCCGTAGGCCTGCGGCTGATTCAACAACGCCTCGACAGCTTGACGCACACCGGCCACGCCGAGCCGGTCGGCCCGCAGCAATGTCCCGGCGCCGGCGGCCACGATGCCCTGCATGTTCAGGAACTGGTCCAGATTGCCGGCGATGCCCAGCACGGGCACGGCGGCCGTCAACGCCTGCTGGCTGGTGGGACTGCCGCCATTGCACACGACCAGGCTGGCGCGCCGGGCCGCCTCGTCGCCGGGCAGATAGCCGGCCACGTGCGCGTTGGCCGGCAGCGTCGCCGGCATCGCCTTGCCCGCCGTGGCCGCGATCACCGTCACCGGCAAACCGGCCAGCGCGTCGAGCACCGTGGCCAGCAGCGCGCCCTGGCCGGAACTGCCCAGCGTCACATACACCAGCGGCAATTCGGACGGCAAGCCATCCCACCACGGCGGCGGGGCCACGGGCGGCGACCACGTGACCGGTCCCAGATAGCGGTGGCTGGACGGCATGCCCAGGGGCGCGAACAGTTCCGGGATGTCGGCATAGGCGGTCCAGTCGGCATCCGTGTAGACGCGGCGCAAGTCCCAACCCAGCGAGGGCAGCCCATGCAGGCGCCGCACGCGGTTCAACGGCACCGTGTGCGCGGCGAACGCCAGCGGGCGCACGAGCCGGAACAAGCCGTCCGCCAGCGCCAGCGGCAAGTGGCTGGCCAGGGGAATGGCCGGCACCCGGTAGTGCTGGCGCACATAGGGACTCCAGTAGGCGTTGCTCACCGTGATGTAGGGCAGCCGGGCCAGCCGCGCGCTGACCGACAGCGACAGGCGGAAGTCACCGACCACCAGATCGGGCCGCACATCGGCCAGCAGGCGCCGGTCATCCTCCACGTAACGGCGCAGTGTCGGCTCGTCATACACGGGCCGGCCCGCCGCCAGCGCCGCCAGGAATTGCGCGCCCGGGATGCTGGCGATGGGCCAGTAGTTCAGCGCGCCGCCGGCCAGCATGGCCTCATGGCCGGGCGCGCACGCGAAGTGCACCTCGTAACGCCGCGCGTCGAGCGCGCCGGCCAGCGCCAGCGGCCGGCCCACATGGGCCAGCGTCACCGCCTCGGCCACAAACAAGATCTTTTTGCGCTGCATGCTGCTCGCCTCCCTGCCTGCAGCTTGCAGGGCGCGTGTCGGCGCTGTTTGACTTCGCTCAATGGTGGGCCCGATGGCCGGCGTGCGACGGGCGGCAACCGTGCATGCGCTGGCAAAACGCAAGGTGCTCGCGCACGTGAACGGATTAGATGCAGATCAACGTCCGCGACTGGCCTGCGCTTATATTTTTCCTCGTAGCACAGTCCTGCGTCATCCCACCACCCATGACGCGCCGCCGCCCCATGCAAACAGAGCGCCACAGTGTCGCCAGCCTCACCGCGACTGGATAAACCACTATGTTCAATGTCGAATGCGCCAGCCTGAGCAAGAAACTAACCATGATCACCATGCTGTCGACCGGCAGCGCGCTGCTGCTGGTGTTCGCGGTGTTCGTGGCGACCAGCGTGTTCAGCCACAGGAACGGCGCGCAACGCCAGCTGGCATCGCTGGCGGCCGTGATGGGCGCCAGCGGCATGGATGCGCTGCGGACGGCCGACCGCCACCGCGCCAGCCAAGCCCTGGCCGTCCTCGCGGTCAAGCCCGACATCGTGCGGGCCGCCTTGTACGATGCCGATGGCGCCTTGCTGGCCAGCTACGACCATGGCGCCGCCGCCCCGCCCGCCCCGGCGCCGGACGAAGCGGGCCCGGCCGCGCCCGGCGGCGCCGCGCGCGCCGGGGCCGCCGGCAGCCGCTGGGCGCCCGCGTTGCGCGTGACCGTGCCCATCGTCAGCGACGGCCAGCCGGTGGGCGCCGTGATGATAGAGGCGAGCCCGACCGGCATGTGGCTGGCCATCGCGAAGGATGTGGGCGCGGCCGGCGCGGCCGTTCTCGTGGCGCTGCTGGTGGCGCTGGCGATGGCGGCCCGCTTCCGCGCCAACATCGCCGAGCCTGTCGCCAGCCTGATCGCGGCCGCCCAGCGCGTCACCAGCAGCCAGAGCTACGCCCACCGGCTGCAACACCGGCGCCACGACGAACTCGGTGTGCTGATCGACAGCTTCAACAACATGCTGGCCCAGGTCGAGGGCCGCGACGCCAAGCTGGCCCAGTACCGCGACCAGCTGGAACGCCAGGTCGGCGTGCGCACCGAGCAGCTTGAAAAAGCCAAGAACGCGGCCGAGGCGGCCAGCCAGGCCAAGAGCGCTTTCCTGGCCACCATGAGCCATGAGATCCGCACCCCCATGAACGGCGTGCTGGGCATGACGGAATTGTTGCTGGCCACGCCGCTGACGGAGCAGCAGCGCCACTACACGACCATGGTCCAGCGCTCGGGCGAACACTTGCTGGTCATCATCAACGACATCCTCGACTTCTCCAAGATCGAGGCCGGCAAGCTGACGGTCGAATACATCCATTTCAATCTGCGCGAGCTGCTCGACGACATCGACAACGTGTTCGGCCCGCAAGCCCAGGCCAAGGGCCTGCGGCTGGAACTGCTGGCCGCCGCGCAGCTGCCGATCGGCGTGTATGGCGACCCCAACCGGCTGCGCCAGGTGATCGTCAACCTGTTGGGCAACGCCGTCAAATTCACGGAGGCGGGCAAGATCACGCTCAAGGTGGACGTCACGGACGAGGACGCGCAGGCGGTGACCTTGCGCTTCGAAGTGCACGACACCGGCATCGGCGTGTCGGGCGAAGCGCGGGCCCGCATCTTCGATTCGTTCTCGCAGGCCGACGGCTCCACCACCCGCAAGCATGGCGGCACGGGGCTGGGGCTGGCCATCTCCAAGCAACTGGTCGAATTAATGGGCGGGAAAATTGGCGTCGACACTGCGCTATCTCAAGGGTCCATCTTTTGGTTCACAGTAAATTTTGACAAGCGCCGCGTCGATGCCGACGATCCCGCGTTCAATCGCAAACTCACACAGGGGCTCAGAGCTTTGATCGTCGATGAACATCCCGCCAGCCGCGCCGCGCTGGAGCGTTTGCTGGCGAGCTGGCACATGCAGTGCGACAGCAGCGACGCCAGCGCCTGCCTGGATCAGCTGCGCCAGGCCGCCGCGCGCGGCCAGCCTTACGACGTGGCCGTGCTCGACATGGCCTTGCCGCGCACCAGCGGCCTGGCGCTGGCGGCCGACATCCGCGCCGACGCCGCGCTGACCGGCCTCAAGGTACTGCTGCTGAGCACCGAACGGGCGGCGGCCGACAGCGTGCAGCGGCGCGCGGCCGGCGTCGCGTACCAGCTGATCAAGCCGGCCCGCGAGTGCGATTTGTACGATTGCATCACCGCCGGCGCCGACCAGTCCCGTCTGCCGCCGCCCACGCGCAGCGAGGCGCTGCGCAGCGCCCCCGTGCCCGCCGCCCCGCCGCCGCCGCCGGGCGGCCCCGCGCACGCGTCCGGCCCCGCCACGCCGGCCGCCCGGCCTGCGGACATGGCCGGCGACACCGCCGTCGCCGCCAGCGCACCACCGCGCAAACGGCGCAAGGTGCTGCTGGCGGAGGACAACCCGGTCAACGTGGAGGTGGCCAGCGCCATGCTGGAAGGACTGGGGCTGGACGTGCGCCGCGCCGGCAATGGCGCCGAGGCGCTGCGCTCGGTGCAGGCCGAGCATTTCGACCTGGTCCTGATGGATTGCCAGATGCCGGTCATGGATGGCTTCGCCGCCACATCCGAAATCCGCCGCCACGAGCAGCAGCTGGGACGGGCGCGCAGCCTGCCCATCATCGCCATCACGGCCAACGCGCTGCAAGGCGACCGCGAATCGTGCCTGGCGGCCGGCATGGACGACTATCTGAGCAAGCCATTCACCCAGCAATCGCTGGGGCAGACCATTTCCCGCTGGCTCAAGCTGCCGCGCGCCGCCCTGCAAGCGCCGCAGCGGCCGGCCGCGCCGGTGCGGACCGGCGCGACGCCGGCCGCAGCCGTGTCCGCGAGTGTGCCGGCCACGCACGACAACCTCAACCACCAGGCGCTGGAGAACATCCGCGCCCTGAGCCCCGGCAACGGCAACGCCCTGCTAGAACGCGTGCTGCAAGCCTACGTCACCGACACGCCCACCCATTTGCAGACGCTGCGCCAGGCCATCGCCGCCGCCGACGCCAACAACCTGCGCAAGGCGGCCCACAGCCTCAAATCGAGCAGCGCCAACGTGGGCGCGCAGGCGCTGGCGCAAGCGTGCAAGGAGATGGAGCAACTGGGGCGCAACGGCAGCACCGTGGGCGCGGCCGACATGCTGGCCGGCATGGAACGGGAATTCCAGGCCGTGCGCCAGTCGCTGAACGCAATCCTGCACAAGGAAACCTGATATGGCACCGCTACTCTCCCCCAAACGCGGCCTGGTCCTGGTCGCGGACGACGACCCCGTGATGCGCCTGCTGATGCGCGAAATGCTGGACCAGGTCGGCCTCGACACGCTCGAAGCGGAAGACGGCGCCCAGGCGCTGGCCTGCTATCGCGGCATGGCGCCGGATCTGGTGCTGCTGGACGTGGACATGCCGGCCATGGATGGCTACGCCGTGTGCCGTGCGATCCGGGCCGGCGAGACGCAGGCCGCCGTGCCCATCATCATGGTCACCGGCAGCGACGATCTGGAGGCCGTCACGCTGGCCTATGAGGAAGGGGCGACCGATTTCGTGTCCAAGCCCATCAACTGGCCCATCCTCGGCCACCGCGTGCTGTACGTGCTGCGCGCCAGCGACGCCATCGCCCGCCTGCGCATCGCCGACGCCCAGAACCGGGCCGTGCTGGCCGCCATCCCCGACACCTTCTTCCGGCTCGACAAGGACGGCTACTACCTCGACTACGAACAGGGCCACGACGCCCAAACGGGCCTGGCCAGCGAACCGTACGCGGGCCGCCACCTGCGCGACGTGCTGCCGCACGACATCGCGCAGCGGTTGCTGGAACAGGCCCAGGCCGTGCTCGAACACCAGCAGATCCGCTCGGTCGACTACGAACTGGCGCGCCTCGACGCGATCCACCATTTCGAAGCGCGGCTGGTGGCCACGGGGCCGGACGAGGTGCTGGGCCTGGTGCGCGACATCAGCGAGCGCAAGCGCACGGAGGAACAGATCCGGCGGCTGGCCTATTGCGACAGCCTGACCGGCATCCCCAACCGGCAAGCGTTCCTGGAGACACTGGAGCGCGAACTGGCGCGCTCGCGCCACGGCGGCAAGAAATTCGCGGTGCTGTTCATGGACCTCGACTCGTTCAAGCGCATCAACGACACGCTGGGCCACAACGTGGGCGACCATCTGCTCAAGGCCGTCTCGGAACGGCTGCGTGAGACGACACGGCCGAGCGACCTGGTGTCGCGCGCCGAGCAGCACGGCAACAACCTGGCCCGGCTGGGCGGCGACGAATTCACCATCCTGATCCCCGACCTGGAACGGGTCGAGAACGCGCTCAACGTGGCGCACCGGGTCAAGGAGGCGATGCGCCGGCCGTTCCTGATCGAGGGCCACGAGATCTTCGTCACGGCCAGCATCGGCATCTCGCTCTATCCCGAGGATGGCGAGGACTGCAACTCCCTGCTCAAGTACGCCGACACGGCCATGTACCACGCCAAGAACTGCGGCAAGAACAACGCCAAGTTGTACAGCTCCTCGCTGACGATGCAGATCATGAGCCACGTCAAGCTGGAGGTGGGCTTGCGCCGGGCCTTGCAGAACAACGAGCTGTACCTGCTGTACCAGCCCCAGATCGACGTGCCCAGCGGCCAGATCGTCGGCGTCGAGGCGCTGGTGCGCTGGCGCCATCCGGAACGCGGCATCATCTCGCCCACCGAGTTCATCCCGCTGGCCGAGGAGACGGGCCTGATCGTGCCGATCGGCGAGTGGGTGCTGCGCACGGCCTGCGCCCAGGCGCGCACCTGGGCCGACATGGGAGCGCAGCCGGTGCGCATGGCCGTCAACCTGTCGGCCAAGCAATTCAAGGACGACAACCTGACCCAGGTGGTGCTGTCGGCGCTGCGGGAGGCCGACCTGCCGGCCGGCCTGCTGGAACTGGAACTGACGGAAGGCACGCTGATGGACGACGCGCGCGCCACCATGATCACGCTCGAGCAGCTGCGCGGCATCGGCGTGTATCTGTCGATCGACGACTTCGGCACCGGCTACTCGTCGATGAACTACCTCAAGCGCTTCGACGTGCGCGCGCTCAAGATCGACAAGAGCTTCATCAGCGGCCTGCCGCAGGATTCGGAGAACGCCGCCATCACGCGCGCCATCATCGCCATGGCGCACGGGCTGAAGATGGCGGTGGTGGCCGAAGGCGTGGAGACGGACGAGCAACTGGTGATGCTGGAGCACTACGGCTGCGACCTGGCGCAGGGCTACTACCTCGGCCATCCCTCCCCGCCCGAATCGATCACGCTCATGTTGAGCAACCAGTATGCGCTGGCCACGCCGGCCACTTCATGAACCGGCTGGCACAAGCCGCGAATATCGCACGCTTCGTCGGCAAGCTGCCCGCCAACGCCAAGCCGACCGTACAGTTCCGTTCGCTGCCCAACGGTGGCATCGCCGCCCAAGCCACCTCGGCGGGCCGCGTGACAGGCTCGTGCGCCGTGTACGAAAAGCAAATCGACGCGGACGGCGTGACGGTCCAATACAGCAAGACCACCTACGACCCGTTTGGGATTATCATCAACGTCAAGGACAAGCTGGCAGGAGGCGTCTTCCCATGATCGCAGTGGAAAATGAACGGTTGGAACTTGTGCGGCGTCTGCTGGCCTGCGCCATGCCGTTGCAGACCACCCTGTCCACGCTGGCCGCCATGGGCTGGGATTACGATGGCCTCCCGGTGCTGATGACCGAAGAACATATCGCCGCCGTGCTGCGCCGTTTTCTGGCCGGCAGCTTGTCGGCCAGGGATGTCGAAACCTGGGCCAATGGCGTGGAGGGGCGGGACGATATCGCCAGTTCGCCCAGCAGCGCGCATAGGATGACGGCCATTATTGATGAGCTCGCCAATCCCGCACTGCACCAGCCGCTGGCTGACGCCAGGGCCCGCGCCCTGCTTGCGGAACTGGCCGCAGGGTAACACGACGCTATCTCTTGCGGCCTAACCCACCAGCTTACAACACCTTGTCCTGCCTGAACGCGGCGATCTGCTGCTCGCTGTAGCCCAGCGCTGCCAGCACCTCGTCGTTGTGCTGGCCCAGCGCTGGCCCCATCCACTTGGTGTGGCCCGGCGTGGCCGACAGCTTGGGCGAGATGGCCGGCAGCTTGACCGGCGTGCCGTCCGGGAAATGATGCTGCTCGAACATATCGCGCGCGAGGAATTGCGGGTCGCTCATCATGTCGCGCACCGAATAGATCTTGCTGGACGGGACGTCGGCCGCCTTCAGCACGGCCAGCGCGCCGTCGATGTCCTGGGTGTCGCACCACGACTGGATGGCGTGGTCGATCTCGGCCGTGCGCGGCACCCGGCCGTCGTTGCGGGCCAGTTGCGGGTCGCCGGCCAGGTCGATGCGGCCGATGGCCAGCATCAGGCGCTTGAAGATGGCGTCGCCATTGCCGGCGATGACGATATTGTCGCCGTCGCGCGTGGTGTAGGTGTTCGACGGCACGATGCCGGGCAGCGCGCCGCCGGTGCGCTCGCGGATCACGCCGGCCTGGTCGTATTCGGGCACCAGCGATTCCATCAGGTTGAACACGGACTCGTACAGCGCCACGTCCACCATCTGGCCCTCGCCGCGTTCGCGCCCGCCGGTGGCGTCGCGGTGGCGCAGCGCCATCATGGCGCCGATCACGCCGTGCAGCGCGGCCACCGAGTCGCCGATCGAGATGCCCACGCGCAGCGGCGGACGGTCCGGGAAGCCGGACACGTAACGCAGCCCGCCCATCGATTCGCCGACGGCGCCGAAACCGGGCAGATCCTTCATGGGTCCGGTCTGGCCGAAGCCCGACAGCCGCACCATGATGGTGGCCGGGTTGACGGCCTTGAGCTGCTCGTAGCCGAGATCCCACTTCTCCAGCACGCCGGGCCGGTAGTTCTCGATGATGATGTCGGCCTCCAGCGCCAGCTGGCGCGCGATGGCGCGGCCGCGCTCATCCTTCATGTTGAGCGTGACGCTTTTCTTGTTGCGCGCCTGCACCGACCACCACAGCGACGTGCCATCCTTGAGCACGCGCCACTGGCGGATCGGGTCGCCGCCGTCGGGCGCTTCGATCTTGATCACCTCGGCGCCGAATTCGGCCAGCATGCGGGCGCAGAACGGCCCCGCGATCAGGGTGCCCAGTTCCAGGACTTTGATGCCGGCCAGCGGCCCGGCCAGATTCGGTGCGGATGTCGTCATGAGGTCGTTTATGGTGGGATCAGGTGCTGCGGCGGTCCAGCATGGCGCGCGCGATGGTGCCGGCGTCGACATATTCGAGCTCGCCGCCGACGGGCACGCCGCGCGCCAGCCGGCTCACTTTGAGGCCGCGCGCCTTCAGCATTTCGCTGATGTAGTGCGCGGTGGCCTCGCCTTCGTTGGTGAAATTGGTGGCCAGCACCACTTCGCCGACCACGCCATCGTTGGCGCGCGCCACCAGCTTTTCCAGGTGGATGTCCTTGGGGCCGATGCCGTCCAGCGGCGAGAGCCGGCCCATCAGCACGAAGTACAAGCCCTTGTAGGTCAGCGTCTGCTCGATCATCAGCTGGTCGGCCGGCGTCTCCACCACGCACAGCAGGCGGCGGTCGCGCTGCTCGTCGTCGCACATGTCGCACACCTCCTCCTCGGTGAAGGTGTTGCACAGCGCGCAGTGGTGCACGGCCTCCACCGCCTGGTGCAGGGCGCGCGACAGCATGTCGGCCCCCTCGCGGTCGTGCTGCAACAGGTGGAACGCCATGCGCTGGGCCGACTTGGGGCCGATGCCCGGCAGACGGCGCAACGCTTCCGTCAGGAATTCAAGCGACTTGGACATGACTTGGACCTGCGCTCACGCCTGGCGGTACGCGCTCAGGGCATCGACCGTCATGGTGGGGATGAATTCCGTGATCTGGTAACTGGCCACGCCGGCCTCGTTGAACGGATCGAGTTCGATCACGGCCTCGATGTCGGCCCGGCTGTCGGCCGTGGCCAGGATCACGCCGCCGGTGCGCGGCACCAGCCGGCCCGACATGAGGAAGGTGCCATTGGCATACTGCTCACGCAAGAATTCGCGGTGCGCGCCAAGCAGCGCATCGATCTGATCGGCCGGCTTCAAATACGTGAGCGTGATGATGAACATGGCGGTGAGGACACTTAGAACGGCATCTTGAAACCGGCCGGCAGGTTCATGCCCGATGTCAGGCCGCCCATTTTCTCGGCGGACGTCGCCTCGGCCTTGCGCACGGCGTCGTTGAAGGCGGCGGCCACCAGGTCTTCCAGCATGTCCTTGTCGTCGGCCAGCAGCGACGGGTCGATCGAGACGCGCTTGACGTCGTTCTTGCAGGTCATCACGACCTTCACCAGGCCGGCGCCGGACTGGCCTTCCACTTCGATCAGGGCCAGTTGTTCCTGGGCCTTCTTCATGTTGTCCTGCATCGCTTGCGCCTGCTTCATCAGGCCGGCCAGTTGATTCTTCATCATGGTGGTGTACTCCGTCAATTAAGGGATGTTGGATTGGTTCAGTTCGCGGCCGGCGCCGATTGCGGCGGCGGCACGATGGAGCCCGGCACCACGAAGGCGCCGAACTCGCGGATCATGCTGTTCACAAAGGGATCGTTGGCGACCGTCTCCTCGGCGGCGCGCTGGCACGCCTCGCGGAACGCCTGCGCCTCCGCGCTGGCCGTGTACCAGGCCGGGCCCAGTTCCGCGTCCACGCGCACGGCGCGGCCGAAGCGCTCGCCCAGCGCCACCGTCAGTTTCTCCACGTTGGCCGGCGTGCGCCACGTTTCGATCGGCACCTTGAGCTTGAACACGGCGGCGTTGCCGTCGATGGTGCAGCTGACCAGTTCAGCCTGCATGGCCAGTTGCTGGGCCACGCCCCGCAGCGGCAAAGCGGCGGCCACGGCCGGCCAGTTGCCGTCCCAGTCCAGTTCCGGCACCGGCGTGATCACATAGGCGTACGGCGCCTTGGCCGGTGGCGGCGCGGGACGTGCCGTTGGCGCAGGCGACGGCTGGCCGCCGTGCGCGCTGGCGGCGGCCATCGCGCCGGCATCGGCCGGCGCGCTCATGGCCACGGCCGTGTCGTCGGAAAACTCGGTCACCCACGGCGGCAGATCGTCTTCGGGATCGGCCTGCTTGGGCGCGGGCGGCGCGTATTGTTGCGGCGCCGGTTGCGCATATTGTTGCGGCGCGATTTGCGCCGAGGGCTGCTGAGGACGCGGTGCCGCTTGCTGCGGCGCGACCTGGCGTACCGGCGCTTCCAGCACGGCCATGCCGGCATCGCCCGCCATCGCTGGCGGCATGTCTTCCCACGGCGCGGGGCCGCGTGCGACGGACGCTGGCGCGCCGGACGTCATTCCGCCAGCCTGTGGCGCGCTCATCGCGGCGGATGCCGATGGAGCGGGCGGTGCCTGCGGCGCGACAGCCGCTGGTGCGGATGATGCCGATGATGCAAACCCCGCTGGTGCAGAAGGTGCGGATGGTGCGAAGCCCGCTGGCGCAGATGGTGCCGATGGTGCGAAAGCCGCCGGTACGGACGCCGCTGGCGCGGCCACAACCGGCGCTGCGGCGAACGCAGCGGGTGCAGCCGGCGCCGCTGCGGGAGCAGCCGGTGCTGCGGCAGGTGGCAGCGGACGGCTGCCCCCGGTGGCCGACTTGCTCGCGGCCCGCGCCGCTTCGAGCGCGGCATTGATGGCGGCGCGCGCGGGGCTGACCGCCGCGTTCGATGCCGTCGCAGCCGCTGGCGGCATGGCGGCAGCAGGTGCGGGTGCGGGTCCGGCTGCCGGTGCGGGTGCCGGTGACGGCGCAGCAGGCGTTGCGGCGACAGCAGGTGCGGCGACGCCGTACGCGCCAGCTGCGGCAGCGGGAGCGGGAGAGGCGGCGGCAGCAGCAGGCACAGCGGTGGCAGGATTAACGAATTCTGCGCGCGCGGCGACGGGCTGCGGCGTGGTAGACGAAGCGGGACTATCGGCGCGTGCCATGGCGGCGGCCGCGCCAGCGACCACGGCGGCCGGGGTCACGCTGGCATGACTGACGGTGACGTGCGCGGCCGCGCGCGCGGCGGGCGAAGCCGGTGCCGCAGGCGCGGCGGCGGCGCGTGCAGCGGCCACGGCGGCCGGACGCGACATGGCGGGCGCTGCGACAGGCACACCCTCGGCGCCACCTACGCCGGGCCGAAAGGCCAGCATGCGCAGCAGCGTCATCGAGAAGCCCGCGTACTCGTCCGGCGCCAGGCCCAGTTCATTGCGGCCGTGGACGGCGATCTGGTAGAACAGCTGCACCTCCTCCGCGTCGAAGGCGGCGGCCAGGCGCGTGATGTCGGCGTACTCGGGCAGGTCCTGCGGCAGCGCGGCCGGCACCGTCTGCGCCAGCGCGATCCGGTGCAGCAAGGTGCCCAGGTCCTGCAGGGCGCCGTTGTAGGACAGGCTGCGGGTGGCCATCTCGTCGGCCACGGCCAGCAGGTCGGCGCCGTCCTGCCTGGCTAGCGCGTCGAGCAGACGCACCAGATAGGACTGGTCGAGCGCGCCCAGCATGCCCTGCACGGCCTCCAGCGTCACCTCGCCGGCCGCGTAGGCGATGGCCTGGTCGGTCAGCGACAGCGCGTCGCGCATGGAACCGTGGGCGCCCTGCGCCAGCAGGCGCAAGGCCGGCTGTTCAAAACTGATGCCCTCCTGGCCCAGGATGTTGTCCAAGTGGCTGATGATGTGGCCCGGCGGCATCTGCTTGAGGTTGAACTGCAGGCAGCGCGACAACACGGTCACGGGGATCTTTTGCGGGTCGGTCGTAGCCAGGATGAACTTGACGTGCTCGGGCGGTTCCTCCAGCGTCTTCAGCATGGAGTTGAAGGCGTGGTTGGTCAGCATGTGCACTTCGTCGATCATGTAGACCTTGAAGCGGGCGTTGGTCGGCGCGTACACGGCCTGTTCCAGCAACTGCGCCATTTCATCGACGCCACGGTTGGACGCCGCATCCATCTCTATATAGTCGACGAAGCGGCCGGCGTCGATCGCCGTGCACGCCTCGCACACGCCGCACGGGGTGGCGGTGATGCCGCCGTTGCCGTCCGGGCCGATGCAATTGAGCGACTTGGCCAGGATGCGCGACAGCGTGGTCTTGCCCACGCCACGGGTGCCGGTGAACAGATAGGCATGGTGCAGGCGGCCGCTGTGCAAGGCGTGCGTGAGCGCGCGCACGACGTGCTCCTGGCCGACGAGCGTTTCGAAGTTCCGGGGACGGTATTTACGGGCGAGGACTTGATAGGACATGCTGGGATTTTACCGTAGATAGCTGGGGTGCGGGTCAGTCCGGCGCCGGAAACAGAAAAAGCTGCCGGGGCAGCTTTTTTTGTTGGCGTACAGTGAAGTACGAAGGAGGCGAGCCTGATCTGCGGCACTTATGGTTAACGGCCGTGGCTGCTTCGTTCCCGACCTGACCAGGTTAGCCATGCCACAATGCGCAGGGGCCCGCCAGCCGCCATTATAACCGACGCCGCACCTTCGTGGGAAGCGATGGCGATTTCCTGTCTTATAAGCCGAGCTGCTGCCAGATATCGTCCACCCGCGCCTTCACGGCCGGCGTCATGGTGATGGTCGTGCCCCACTCGCGGCTGGTCTCGCCCGGCCACTTGTTGGTGGCGTCGATGCCCATCTTGCTGCCCAGGCCGCTCACGGGCGAGGCGAAGTCCAGGTAGTCGATCGGCGTGTTGTCGACCAGCGTCGTGTCGCGGGTCGGATCGACGCGCGTGGTGATGGCCCAGATCACTTCCTTCCAGTCGCGGATATTGACGTCCTCGTCCACCACCACGATGAACTTGGTATACATGAACTGGCGCAGGAAGCTCCACACGCCGAACATCACGCGCTTGGCGTGGCCCGCGTACTGCTTGCGGATCTGCACCACGGCCATGCGGTAGCTGCACCCTTCCGGCGGCAGATAGAAGTCCGTGATCTCGGTGAACTGCTTTTGCAGCAGCGGCACGAACACCTCGTTCAGCGCCAGGCCCAGCACGGCCGGCTCGTCGGGCGGCTTGCCCGTGTAGGTCGAGTGGTAAATCGGATCGCGGCGCATCGTGATGCGGTCGATCGTGAACACGGGGAAGGAATCCTGCTCATTGTAATAGCCGGTGTGGTCGCCGTACGGCCCCTCCAGCGCATGCTCGTAGCCGGACGGGTGGTTCTCATCCGGATAGATATGGCCTTCGAGCACGATCTCGGCGGACGCCGGCACGCGCAGTTCGCTGCCGATGGCCTTGACCAGTTCGGTTCGGCTGCCGCGCAGCAAACCCGCGAACTGGTATTCGGACAGGCTGTCGGGCACGGGCGTGACGGCGCCCAGGATGGTGGCCGGGTCCGCACCCAGCGCCACGCAGACCGGGTACGGCTTGCCCTTGCTCTGGATCGCGTGCTCGCGGAAGTCCAGCGCCCCGCCCCGGTGGGCCAGCCAGCGCATGATGACCTTGTTCGGCCCCAGCACCTGCTGGCGATAGATGCCCAGGTTCTGGCGCTTCTTGTTCGGCCCCTTGGTGATCACCAGCCCCCACGTGATGAGGGGCGCCACGTCGCCCGGCCAGCAGTGCTGGATCGGCAGGCGGCCCAGATCCACATCGGCGCCCTCCCACACGATCTCCTGGCACGGCGCGCCGCGCAGCTCCTTGGGCGACATGTCCCACACGGCCTTGACCAGCGAGCCCAGGCCCAGCAGATCCTTGAAGTCGCGCGGCGGCTCCGGCTCCTTCAGACGCGCCAGCACATGGCCGATCTTGCGCAACTCACCGATATCCTCGGCGCCCATGCCGAGTGCCACGCGGCGCGTGGTGCCGAACAAATTACCAAGCACCGGCATGCTGTGGCCGGTCGGATTCTGGAACAGCAAGGCCGGTCCGCCGGCCCGTAAAGTACGGTCGCAGACCTCCGTCATCTCCAATATCGGCGAAACGGGTACGGAAACAGGCCTAAGTTCGCCTATTTGTTGAAGCTGAGAAATAAAATCTCGTAGATCCGAATATTTCATGACTTTTTAATTTTTTTTGACTGTGAACCACATTGTTCAAAAATTCAGGGCAAGTGGTTGATTTTATTGGTTTTCCGCTTAATGCAAGCAAAAAAGTAAGATTTATAAGTTATAAGAGACGAGTTCGTTAGTATTGACGTGATATAAAACGGCTTCTACAATTTGCCCTACTTGATGAGGACACGGCCCACTGGCTCGATTTAGTTGTCACTCAATCATTCACGGAGTCGGGGCTCCACATGACATTTTAAGGAGTGTTTTCAAAAGGCGTCTGCCTTACCCCCGAAAAAAGTTGTATTGCCACTGATTGAATACCACAGGGAAAGATCAGCTCAAGCAAGCAATGACGGCGTCCAACGCGCGCTCCCAGCGGCGACGGACGAGGCTATTTCTGATGCACGGCATTAGCGATTCCACGGCTGCGTTCAACGCGGCGGGGGAGCGCTCGTTACGGACATTTCAGGGGAATTCTATGACTAATCGTATTACTGCGGCAACGAAGATTGCCCGACAACTGGCCAGCCAGCCAGCCGCGTGGTTCGCCACGACGCGCGTATCGGCACGTGGTGTACTCACCACCGCACAACACTCTTTGACGGTATTAGGTATCTCGGCCCTGGTGGTCGTCGCTGTTTTGTTCGCACGTCCCGAACTGGCCAAACAACTGAGCCAGAGCTTCCTGCAAGAACCGGCGCCCGAAGTGGCCGTCGTCACCGCCCCGCCGCTGTCCGCACTGATGGAAGTGCCGGCCGCCGCCCCCGTGGTCAACAACGCGCCGCTGACGGCCGAGGAAAAGGCCCTGCTGGGCACGAAGAAGCAACAACAATGGGTGACGTCCTGGCTGTCCAAGCGCTACCGCGTGGCCGGCGACGCCGCCAACATGCTGGTCTCGACGGCTTACCTGACGGCCCGTGAAATCAAGCTGGACCCGCTGCTGATCCTCGCCGTGATGGCCATCGAATCGGGCCTCAACCCGTTCGCGGAAAGCCCGGTCGGCGCGCAGGGCCTGATGCAGGTGATGTCGAAAGTGCACCACGACAAGTTCCAGGAAATGGGCGGCGTGCAGGCGGCGCTGAACCCGGTGGCCAACATCCGCGTCGGCTCGCTGATCCTGAAGGACTACGTGACCCGTGGCGGCTCGGTGGAAGCCGGCCTGAAGACCTACGTGGGCGCCGCCGCCTTCGAGACGGACGACGGCTACGGTTCGCGCGTTCTGGCCGAGTACAACCGCCTCAAGCAAGTTTCGGCCGGCAAGAAAGTGCCGACCTTCACGCCGATGCTGGCCGCCGCGCCAGCGGCGCCGAAAGACCCGGCCGTGGCCAGCAACGACAAGATCGGCAAGTCCGACCAGCAGATCGCCGGCTTGTAATCGCCCGCCCTGCCCCGCAGCATCCGAAGCCACCGTTCAGGTGGCTTTTTTTTCGGTTTTAAAAAGCGGGGGCGTGCCCACTGCCGCCAAGTTAAGCCCCCCGCCCCCCGTCATTCCCGCGCAGGCGGGAATCCAGGCATTGTCTGAATTCCCTCCATACACCGACTGAATTAACGCAAGCAAATACACAGCGCACACGTCCTATGGGTACCCGGCGGGTACGACGGCAGCGCATGAAAAAAGCCACCGCAGGTCGCCCTGGGGTGGCTTTTTTGGCTGACGGGCTGGCCCGCGCCGCTTAGCGCTTCTTGTCGGCAGCCACTTCGTCGGGACGGATCTTGGCGGCCAGCTTGTCCAGCACGCCATTCACGTATTTGTGGCCGTCGATGCCGCCGAACGATTTGGTCAGCTCGACCGCTTCGTTGATGACGACGCGGTACGGGATCTCCAGGTTGTTCTTCAGCTCGAACGCGCCGATCAGCAGCACGGCGTGCTCGACGGGCGACAGTTCGGCGACGCCGCGGTCGACCAGCGGCGCGAACGTTTCGCGCAGCGCCACGGAATCCTTGATCGCGCCGTACAGCAAGGCGCTGAAATGGTCGCCATCGGCCTTGTCGAAGCCGTGCGCGCCGCGGATGTTGTTGACCACGGTGGTCGCGTCTTCATTGTTCAGCAGCCACTGATACAAACCCTGCAACGCAAACTCGCGCGCGCGGTGGCGCGGCGTACGATTCTTGCTGGGGTTGGCGTGCAAAGTTTTCTCTGTCATGGTTTCCTACCTGTTCTCACTACATATTTACACTACAAATGCGACTACCAACGCGGCCGCGCCCGCTTGTGACAGGCGCGGCACGCCGATCTTACTCTTCGTCGTCGCCGTCCTGGTTCAGTTCTTCCAGCGCGATGGTCAGGTTGGCCATCTCGACGGCCACGCGGGCCGCGTCGGCGCCCTTGACGGCCATGCGCACTTCGGCCTGCTCGTCGTTCTCGGTGGTCAGCACGGCGTTGGCGATGGGGATGCCATAGTCGAGGCCGATGCGCGTGATGCCGGCGCCCGATTCGTTCGACACCAGTTCGAAGTGGTAGGTCTCGCCACGGATCACGGCGCCCAGCGCGATCAGCGCGTCGAACTGCTGCGATTCCGCCATCTTTTGCAGGATCAGCGGGATTTCCAGCGCGCCCGGCACGGTCACGTGCAGCACGTCCTCGTCGGCGACGCCCAGGTGCTTGAGCTCAGCCAGGCAGGCCGACAGCAGGCCGTGGCACACGTCCTCATTGAAACGGGCCTGGACGATACCGACGCGCAAACCTTCTCCGGACATATTGGATTCGTAGCTACCTACGGTCATGGCATACCTCTTCTTGATGTTGGGTGATTGTCTGGGATGTTACTGCTGCGGCTTGCTCATGTAGCCCGTCACTTCCAGGTTGAAGCCTGTCATCGACGGCATCTTGCGCGGACTGGCCAGCAACTGCATCTTGCACACGCCGAGCTCACGCAGGATCTGCGCGCCGATACCGTAGCTGCGCAGGTCCATGCTGGCGGCGCGGCCCTTCGGTTTGGTCTCCGGTTTGTCCAGCGCGGCGAACTGGGCGAACAGCTGGTCGGCCGTTTCCTCGCAGTTCAGCAGCACGATCACGCCACGGTCGGCGGCCTTGATGGCGGCCAGCGAGGACGGGATGTTCCACGAGTGGGTGGTCGCTTCCGATTCCAGCAGGTCCAGGATGGACACGGGCTGGTGCACGCGCACCAGCGCTTCCTTGTCCGGCGCCATTTCGCCATGCACCAGCGCCAGGTGGGCCGAGCCGCTCGGCTTGTCGCGGAAGGCGATCATGCGGAAGCTGCCCTGGGCCGTGTGCAACGGACGCTCGGCGATGCGCTCGACCAGGCTTTCATTCTGGCTGCGGTAGTGGATCAGGTCGGCGATGGTGCCGATCTTCAGGCCGTGCTCGCGGGCGAATTCCAGCAGGTCGGGCAGGCGCGCCATGGTGCCGTCGTCCTTCATGATCTCGCAGATCACGGAAGCCGGGGTCAGGCCGGCCATGGCCGTCAGGTCGCAACCGGCTTCCGTATGGCCGGCGCGCATCAGCACGCCGCCTTTTTGCGCTTTCAGCGGGAAGATGTGGCCTGGCTGCACGATGTCGCTCGGCTGGGTGTTCTTGGCCACGGCCACCTGGATGGTCTTGGCGCGGTCGGCGGCGGAAATGCCGGTCGTCACGCCTTCGGCCGCCTCGATCGAGACGGTGAAGTTGGTGCCGAAGGCGGTGCCGTTGCGGGTCGACATCATCGACAGGTTCAGCTGGTCGCAGCGTTCCTCGGTCAGGGTCAGGCAGACCAGGCCGCGCGCATGCTTGACCATGAAGTTGATCGCTTCCGGGGTGACGAAATCGGCGGCGAGCACCAGGTCGCCCTCGTTTTCGCGGTCTTCTTCATCCACCAGTATCACCATGCGGCCAGCGCGCAGTTCGGCGACGATTTCTTCGGTGCTGGAAATTGACATTTTTAATCCTTAGTAGCTGAGCAAGAACTTTTCTTAACCTGCTATTTTAAAGGATTTTGGCCCCACCCACCGGCCAAAGCTGGCTTTTATCCTGCATCACCACTCTAATTTTCGCATTCCGGGCCGGCTTTCCCGGCCCTCACACGAGCGCCTGGCGGGTCTGGCGCAAAAACGCGTGCACTTGCGCCTCGACGGCCGGTTCCACCATCGTTTGCGGGCGCCGCCCGTGCGGACATGGCAGGCTGGGCGTGGTGCCGAACAGGCGGCAGATCAGCGGCCGCTCGGCATAGGCGCCGCAGCCGGACGGCTGCAAATGCGGGCAACTCCAGTCGGCCAGCGCGCGCGCGCGCACTTCGGCGCTGCGCTCGGGCAGGCGCGCCATCTCCTCGCTGGACGCGGTGACGGGGCCGCAGCAGTCATGGCAGCCCGGCACGCACTCGAAGGCCGGGATGCGGCGGCGCAGGAAACGCAAGGTGTAGACGCGGTCGCTCATGGCTGGCGGCAATCAAAAATCATTATCATCCAATGATAATAGGAGCATCATAAAAAGAAGGTAAAATGATACTCCGACGATCACCAGAGCGGCCTGCCGAAGTATCCCATCCATGCAAAATCCACAGAGCGACGACGAAATCACCCTGCCACCCCGCTTTGAAGACGCCATCGCCGACAGCGGCGGTTTGCCGTTCACCTTCGATTACGGCGACATGCGCACGCTGCACTTCGACGAACGGTTCATCCAGAGCGCGATGCGGATCTCCCAGCCCGACGAGCTGCTGCTCAGCTACACGCGCGCCATGATGGGCTTCCTGCTGTTCCAGCCGCGCCCGCGCCACATCCTCATGATCGGCCTGGGCGGCGGTTCGCTGGCCAAATACTGCTACCGCCACCTGCCCGACAGCCGCATCACCGTGGTGGAGCTCGATCCGGCCATTATCGCCCTGCGCGGCCGTTTCCACGTGCCCGACAACGATGCGCGCTTTGAGGTGGTGCAGGCGGACGCGGTCGACTACGTGGCCGCGCTGCGCGAGCCGGTCGACATCATCATCCACGACGGTTACGGCCCGGACGGCCTGCCCGCCCCGCTCGGCAGCACGCCGTTCTACCGCCAATGCCGCAAGGCGCTGGCGCCGGGCGGCGTGCTGGTGTCGAACCTGTGGGGGGAGGACCTGGACTTGCTGCCGGCCATGCAACGGCTGCACAGCGTGTTCGACGCGCAGCTATGGTGGTGCAACGCCCAGTATTGCCTGAACCGCATCGTGTTCTCGTGCAAGGATTTCGACGCCGACGCGTTCCAGTCCACGCTGGCCCAGCGCGCCGTGCGCCAGGAGCTGCACCATGGCGAACTGGGCCTGTGCCAGCTGGCGCAGAACTTGTCCACCTCGGCCGGCCGCAGCCAGGCCGATTTCGAAGCCATCGCCGGCAACAACATGTACGCCGCCTACATGGGCGGCCACGCCGCCGGCTGAGCCCTCAGCCGCGCCGGCCGGCCCATGCCACCACCGCGCGCGCCAGCCGCCGGTTCAACGGCGCGCTCAGGCCGCGCGTGGCCGCCACCAGCCGCCGCACCAGCACCGCACGGCCCGGCGACCACGGCCGCGAAGAAGCCGGCGCCTTGACCGCGAACTTGACGCGGTTGCCATACGACATACCCCGGAAGCCGCACACGCGGCCATCGAACGCGTCGCGCAGCCGGCGCAGCACGCCGGGGAGATCGCGGTCGTTCGCATGCAGGTTGGCCACCAGCACCCCGCCCGGCCGCAAGGCCCGCCAGCAACTGGCGTAAAACGCCGCGCTGCCCAGCGCCGGCGGCATGCCGTTGACATCGTAGCCATCGACGATCAGCACGTCGAATTGCGCTTGATGGACGGCGATCACGTCCACCGCGTCGGCATGCAGGACGCGGAAGCGGGGGCCGTCCGGCGGCACCGCGAACTGGTCGCGCACGGCGATCACCTCCGCGTCGAGTTCCACCACCGTCACATCGGCCTCGGGCAAGTGGCGATGGCAAAACTTGGCCAGCGAGCCGCCGCCCAGCCCCACCATGAGGATGTGGCGCGGCCGCGGCAGGAACAACAGGAAGCACATCATGGCGCGCGTGTAGGCCAGCGTCAGCGCATGCGGGCGCGACAGCAACATCTTGCTCTGGATGGCGCCATCGCCAAACAGCAGGGAACGGGTATCGCCATCGGTCAGGACGATGGGCTTGCGGCGGGGCGGGACGGCAGGGTCGGACATGGAAGGCGGAGCGCGGGCGCGATGCGGTTGTCAAATCAAATTACTACAGCATTATAATGAAATTACCCTGCCGCCCGCCGTTTTGCCACCTCAGGCGTGTTTGCGGAAGCGCCGCCAGCGCACCACCACGTCGTCCATCACCGGGATGATGGCCAGCGCCAGCAACAGCGCCGACAGCGGCACGGTGGAGGCGAAACCGACATGCTTGAAGCCCAGCGCGCCGACCACGCCGCCCACGAAGAACATGCTCAACAGCGCGATGAGCAGCTTGAGCCGGTCGCGGTTGGCCAACACCTTGGGCTGGGCCGTATGGTCATGCTCCATGTTCCAGTAGACCAGTTTGCCCAGCTCGATGCCCAGGTCCGTCACCAGGCCGGTGACGTGGGTGGTGCGGATCTCGGATTTGGAAATCTTGGTGATGATGGCGTTCTGCAGCCCCATGATGTAGCACAGCAGCATGACGGTGACCGGCACGAACAGCCCCATGCGCAGCGACAGGTTGGCGCCGAGCAGACCGAAGCACAGCAGCAGGGCCGCCTCCAGCAGCAGCGACAGCGCGTACTCGCTGTGCAAATGCTGGCGCCGGGCCCAGTTGATCAGTATGGCGGAACTGGCCGCGCCGGACAGGAAGGAGACGATGGCGCCCAGCCCCGACAGGGCCAGCGTCACATTGCCCATCGCCAGATCGTCGGCCATCGACGACACCACGCCCGTCATGTGGGAAGTGTAGCGGCGCACGGCCAGGAAGCCCCCCGCGTTGGTGGCGCCCGCGACGAAAGTCAGCACCAGGCCCAGCAGTTGGTTCGCCTCGGTGGTGCGCTTTCTGCCGGACAGGCGGCGGAGAAACAGGATGGCCATAATGCTATCGCCTCAAAAAACATGCACACTTGATGCACATGATATTAACATCTAACCAGAGTAATGCGGGCTGATCCGCCCATTTCAAGAGCAGGTCGCCATTACAATTCGATTACAATGCTGATTTTGACTCGCCAACCTCCGCGCCATGGAAACCAAATCCGCCCGCCTGACGATATTGATCGACCCAGTGAAGAAGAAAGCGTTTGAAGAATTATGCGCCGCGCAAGACCTGACCCCATCGCAAGTGGTGCGCCAGCTGATCCGTGGCTACCTGGACAAGCACGGCGTGTCCTACGCCACCAAGAGCAAAATCAAGGGCGCCCTCGTCAGCGACGACTGAGCCCGCGGAGCGCACCGCGCAAAAACAAATGGGGACGTAACACATTCGATATTGTGTTACGTCCCCATTTGTTTGGGAAGCCGGGCGCGTGCTCGCCCGGTGTCCGGTGCGCCGTTATTTGAGCGACAGCATGCGCTCGACGTAGCGCGCGATCAGGTCGACTTCGAGGTTGACCTTGGCGCCCGGTTTCAGGTGCTTGAGCGTGGTCATGGCGATCGTGTGCGGGATCAGGTTGATCGAGAACTGGCACACCAGCTGCTCGCCGCTGCCGATGTCGGTCACGCGGTTGACCGTCAACGACACGCCGTTGACGACGATGGAACCTTTGAACGCCAGGTATTTGGCCAGATCGTGCGGCGCTTCGATCACCAGTTCCCACGATTCGCCCACGGCTTCGAACTTGCGCACCACGCCCAGGCCGTCGACGTGACCCGACACCAGATGGCCGCCCAGCCGCTCGGCCAATGTGAGCGCCTTTTCCAGGTTCACTTCCGTGGTCGTGTCCAGGCCAACGGTGCAGTTCAGGCTTTCGCGCGACACGTCGACCACGAAGCTGTCATTGGTCTTTTCCACCACCGTCATGCAGGCGCCGTTGATGGCGATCGAGTCGCCCAGGGCCACATCGGCCAGCGGCAGGCCGCCCGCGTTGACGTGCAGGCGCACGCCCGCCTCCAGGCCGCCAGCCAGCGGCTGCACGGATTCAATTTTGCCGATGGCGGCGACGATTCCAGTAAACATGCGATACCAATCTTAAAGTGGGTTGAATCTGGCAAGGATACGCAAATCGGCGCCGATCTGCTTCACCTCGTGAAATTTGAGCGTGTGCTTGCGCGACAGGTCCGTCAGCGCCGGCAAGGCGAACATGCCTTGCGCGTCGCCCAGCAGCACGGGCGCCAAGTAGACCAGCAACTCGTCCACGCAGCCTTCCCGTATCAGCGAGCCATTGAGCTTGCCGCCTGCCTCCACGTGCAATTCGTTGATCTGGCGCCGGCCCAGCTCGCGCATCAGCTCGGGCAAGTCGACCTTGCCGGCCGCGTTGGGCAGCACGATGATCTCGGCGCCGGCCGCGCGCAACGCCGCCTCCTTCTCCGGATCGGACACGGCGGCCACGATCCAGGTGCCGCCGCCTTCCAGCACGCGCGCCTTGGGATCGATGTCGAGCTTGCTGTCGACGACAATGCGGCGCGGCTGGCGCGGCGTCTCCACGGCGCGCACGTTGAGCTGGGGATCGTCGGCCTTGACGGTGCCGATGCCGGTCAGGATCGCGCACGCGCGCGCGCGCCACGCGTGGCCGTCGGCGCGCGCCTCCGGCCCCGTGATCCACTGGCTCTGGCCGTTGTGCAGGGCCGTCATGCCATCGAGGCTGGCGGCCGACTTCATGCGCACCCACGGCAGGCCGCGCCGCATGCGCGAGAAGAAGCCGATATTCATTTCATGGGCCGCGTCGGCCAGCACGCCGGACGAGACGGCGATGCCGGCCGCCGCCAGCTTGGCCAGGCCCTGCCCCGCCACCAGCGGGTTCGGGTCTTCCATGGCTGCCACCACGCGGCCCAGACCGGCGCGCACCAGCGCGTCGGAACACGGCGGCGTGCGACCGTGGTGGTTGCACGGCTCCAGCGTGACATAGGCGGTGGCGCCGCGCACATCGTGGCCGCGCGCCTGGGCGTCCTTGAGGGCCTGGATTTCGGCGTGGTCGAAACCGGCCGCCTGGGTCACGCCCGCGCCGATCACGTGGCCTTCGCGCACGATCACGCACCCGATGCGCGGATTGGGCGAGGTGGTGTACATGCCTTTGGCGGCCCATTCCAGGGCCAGCGTCATGCCATCGAGGTCGTTGCGTATTTCCATATTCTTCCCGGCGCCGGCGCAGCGCCGGGAGCCTAGTCCGCCTCGGCCGCCGCCGTGCAGCCCACCGGTTGCACCAGCGGATCGCATACGCGCATCCGGCCCAGCATGTTGATCTTGATATGGCGCGCCTGCCGCCCTTGCAGCAGCGACAGCGTGCCCCAGTGCGCGACCAGGCTATTGCCCGCGCTGCAACTGCGTCCTGCAGCATTATAAGCAAGGTAGAGCGGGACCGCACCGGATGAGAACGCCGACCGGATCACGATATCGCCCGATAAGGCCTCCTGCCGGGTCAGCACCTGCTCGGCGCCGTCGGGGCGCGCGTTGCCATTGGCGTCGATGAACACCACCCAGCCGCGCCGCCAGTCGGCCCCGCCCGGTTCCAGCGGCGCCAGCGTGACGATGCGGCCACGCGCGATGGCCTGCGAGCGGGTCAGGTCGATGGCGCTGCACAGGTCGTTGACGGCAGCGCGCAGACGCGCCGCCGCCAACAACTGTCCCAGCCCCGGCGCGGCGATGCCAGCCAGGACGCCGACCAGCGCCAGCACCACCAGCGCTTCGACCAGACTGAACGCGCGAAACCTGAAGCCGGGCCGGCGCGCCGCGCCACGACGCCGCGCACCGTGTCCGCCGTGTTCGCCGTATCCGCCGTATCCGCCGTATCCGCCGTGTTCGCCGTGTTCGCCGTGTTCGCCGTGTTCGCCGTGTTCGCCGTGTTTGCCGTGTTTGCCGTGTTCACCGTGTTTGCCGTGTTCGCCGTGTTCGCCGCACTCACCGCATTCGCCAGCTCCGCCGCTCATGGCCAGCAGTGGGCGCCCGGCCCGGAGGCGAGACGCAAGCCGGTGCTGGTCAGCGTCAACTCCTGGCAGTCGTCGTCATGGAAGTTGACGTCCACCATGCTGGTGCCCGGCCGGGCGACCAGCCGCACACATTGGCTGATCAACTCGCCCTCGCACGGCTTGCCTTCCACCTCGTAGGCGCTGGTGCTGGCTTTGCTGCCGCTCCACCAGCGAAACAGCATGGCTTCCGGGTCCGTGCTGCTGGACGAGAACGCGATGTAGCTGTTGTACTGCGAATAGTAGCGCTCCTGCTGCTGCATCAACCGCATTAGCGCCGCCTCCCCTTCGTTGCGCCGCACACGGATCACGTAACGTTGCAGGCTGGGATAAGCCTGCGCCGCCAGCACCCCGAAGATCACCACCGTGATCAAAGCTTCCACCAGGCTGAAACCGCCGATACGTGCCATCTTCGCCTCCCCTCCCATTTTCATGCCCATTCCCTGACGCCCTTTGTCCAGGTCCTTGGCCGCGCTAACGCCGCGCCGCCGCATGCAACTCGCGCCAGTTCACCACCTCGCGCCAACTGAGGCGTCCGGACGATGCCGCCATGCTGATGGCGCCGGCCAGACGGACAGGGGTCGCGCCGACAGCGCCGAATATCGCGATGGCAACCGCCCGGTTGGCGCCCGATGCAGTCGGCGGCGTGGTGATGACTGGCGCCGTTGCGTCCGCCACTGCCACCGGCGGCAGACGCAACACGACGGGGCGCACGGCATAGTCCGGCGCGAGGCGTGCGGTCACGCGGCTATCGTCCATGCTGACGGCCGCCGTCATCAACATCGACGGCAAGCCCGTCAGAACATCGAGCGCATAACTGCGGCTACGCGTGGCGTCGCAAGGCGTCCGGCCCGGCAACACGGTGTTGAACACTAGGTTTCCATTTGTCAGGACCCCACTGTCGAGGCTACGCTCACCTGTGGCGCCGCTGTGCAGAAAATCGACATACCAACCCTTGCTGTTGGCAGGCAGGTCGGCGCCCACCAGCGTCAGGGCGGCTGCGTCGTCGGCGCCGCTGAGCACGCGCGGCGTCAGTTCGCCACGGCCAGACACCAGTTGCGGCGGATCGGCCAGCGTGTCGAGGATGGCGTAATACGATTGCGGCGCGTCATGCGAGGACAGCCGGTCTGCCGCTTCCACCATGCGCCCCGTGCCGAACAGGATCAGGTAGCCGCCGCCCGTCGCGTACGCCAGCCGGGGCTGTTGCGCGATCGCTTGCCGCGCACCGCCTGCGTCGCGCGCCACGAACAGCGGCGTTGTCGCCGGACCCGGTCCCACCGCGCCCGGCCATGGCGCGTTGCCCGTCAGGTCGAAGCGCCACAGATTACCCTGCAGATCGCCGGCATAGGCGTAGCGCAGCACGCCATCCGCGTCCACTGCAAGCGCGGGCGCACTCAGCCCGTTCGCGCGCGCCGGGTCCGAAATCGGGGTGACGAGGCGGTAGTAGTTGTCGTTGCGCCGCCACGGTTGCGACGGCGGTTTATCCAGCGCCAGCAGGAACAGTGCGCCATTGCCGCTGGCGCTGGCGTGGCCGTCAGCCGCGTAGTTGTCAAGGCCGCTGGCGACGACGGCCATGTCGCGCCACACGGCCGTCGCGCCGCTACCGCGCATGTGCACGCGCGCAATCTGCGGGCGGGTGGTCACGTTGCCCATCATGGGATCGTCGCGGTCCGTGAATTCCCACAGCGCGCCGGACGCGTCGAAGTGCAGCGGGTCGGTCACGTCGAGCGCGAACACGCCTTGCGCGCCACCGCCCATGGCCGACACCAGCACCGTTTTCCACGTGCCGCTCGCCTCAGCCTCGCCCGCACTGGCCGGCCCATCGACGTAAGCGGTATGGACATAGGCGGGACTGGTCAGGCGGCCCAGCGTGCCGAACAACGCATCGGGCACATAGGCGAACAATTCGGTACCGTCCGCCGCATCAAACGCATGCAACATGCCATCGTTGGCGCCGAGGTAGACGGCGGGACGGCGCGCCCGGCTGCGCGCGTAGAAATCGGCATACGTGGCGCCCCGCTCCACCGCCGGGGCCGCGCCCACGTAGACGGGCGTACTGTTGACGGCGTCGCCCAGCACGCTGCCGCGGCGGCGGAAGATGCCGCCCTCCCGGGCACGTTCGCCGCGCAGGTAATCGAGCCGTTGCGGCCCCAGGCCGTCGCGCCGGCCACGCGCGCCGGGCGATGGCGCCCGGTCGAGCATGGCACGTTGCGCGCCGCTGATGGCATCCCATGTGAATGGCACGTTGGTCAAGGTGCCATCGGGCTGCACGATGGCCGTGTAGATATTGCGCGCGGGTGGCGCGGGCCGGGGTGGGCGCCCGGCCGCGCCGGTGAGGATGGCGCCCGCGTCCCACAATGGTGCCGACGCCGCCATGCTACCGGCGTCGCTTGCCTGCACGGGATAGCGTTCAAAGTGTCCGCTCCAGTCGGCGCGTCTGTAGACGGCCTGGAACACGGCCGACGTTGTGGTATCTGCGCCAGCAGCGGCGCTGCCCGGCAGCACCAGCGGCGCGCCACGCACGGGCGGGCCGCCATCGGCCGCGACGCAGCCCGCCAGCAGCGGTTCACTGGCGATGTCCAGCGCCGGCGGCGTGGCACGGGCCCGCGTGGCTGGACAGACGATCAGCCACACCATCAACAACACGCGTAGCCATGCGGGGGACGCAGCGTTGGTCATTCGTTCGCCTCCGTCTCAATCGGCCCGGCGATAGACCGACTGCAACACCACTTCCGTCTCGGGATTGGCGCCAAAGCCGATTGCCGTCACGCGGTAGCAGTTGCCGCCGGGTGCGCCCACTTCGTCGCCGGGCTGATGGCAAGGGATGCGCTCGATCAGATAGCGGGGGCGGCGGAATGGCAGGAAGCCAGTGCCAGTCTGCATGGACGCCCCGCTGAAGGCGCCGTATTGCACGGTGTGGCCGCCGCCGTCCTCCGACCCGCGCAGGTCCGCCGCCTGCCATGCCGGCGCCGCCGCACTTGCCGCATGCGCGCACAGGCCGAGGTTGACCGGCCCAGTTCCGCAGCCGTCAACAAAGCCCAGTCCCGCGTCGGTGCCGGATGGCGCGCCGCTAAACAGCGCACTGCGCGCGCTCCACGAACCGGCGCCGGCACCTGCGCCACCCGTGCCTGCCCCATCAGCTTCGGCGCCGCCGCCATCGTGCCCCGCCGGGGCGGACACCGTCCGGGCCACATCGCGTTCTCCGTCCATAAGCGCATCCTCCGCTGCTTGAAACGCCACCTGCCTGTCCCGCCCCGCCCGCGCGGCCTGCTCGCCTTGCAGCGCCATGCGGGCCGCCGACGCGCCGACCAGCATCACGGCGATCAGGATCAACATCGTCACCAACAGCGTCACGCCGCGTTGCCGGCTGTCGCCTGCGCGTGCCCGTGTGTGCGCTCGCACGCGCGCGCGTGTGCCTGTGTTCATCACACGCTCCGATTGCGCAACTGGAACAAGGCAACGAATAGCCGTCGTGCGCGCTGTCGTTGCGCTGGCGGCATGGTCTGCTCGGCCACCCGCACGCCGGGATCGTCGCCCGCATGCGCGTCCGCATAGGCCGCGCCGAACAAGTCGTAGACGAGCGGCGCGCCATCGGGCCGCGTGTGCACATCGCCACGCAACAGCAATGCGACCCTAACGGTACGCACGCGCTTCCAGTACGTCTTGCGGTTCAGGTCGCGCCGCTGCTCGTCCGGTGTGGCGCCTGCCAGCGCGAGGCTGGCATCAAGCGCGTTGACAGCGCTGGCGTGCAGATAGGTATCGGGCACGCCATCGGGCGGCATGTCGAGGTCGACGCCATACAGCACCTGGAAACTGTCGACGCCGCGCACGATGGCGTCCGCGCCCCAGCCGCTGGCGCTGCGGTATTTGCAACGCAACTCCGGTTCGCCCCCGCCATCGTTGGCGACATAGAAGATGCTCCAGCCGCGCGCGTTGGCGGCATGACTGTCGGCCACACCAAAGCCGGCGCAGTTGACGGCGGAACCGTCTCCGTTGGCCGTGCCGCCCGATCCGCCAAACCGCAACGCCAGCACATCGCTGCCATTGGCGACCGGCGCCAGCGGATGTTCGATGCCGTCGCTACCGCGCATCAGGCTGCGCGCATCGAGCCCGCCGATGGCGGCGCTGGCCGCGGCGTCATAAGCTGCCGGCGCCATGTCGCCATCCCAGTTCACGTAGGCGCTCTGACGCACGGCCTGGCCGATGATGTCCAGCGCGTAGTGGCCGCCGTCGTTGAGCCACACGTTCTCGCTGTGCATACGGTAAGCGCCGTTGGCCAGCACCAGCATCGCACAGGCCAGCAGCACCACCAGCATACCGAGCGCCGTCGCCACCATGACTTCGGCCAGCGCCACGCCACCGTGCCTTGGCGCGCGCGGCCTCATGGCGCGAGGCCCACGGTGACGGCCACGCCGGGTGCGAACTCGCCTTCCGCATCGCGATCGGCCGTGCCGTCCGGATGCTTGCCGCGCCAGCCCACCTTCACCACCAGAGGCGCACTGGCGCCACCCGTGCACCGCCAGCGCAAGCGGCCGCCCTGCCACAGGGCCGCGTCGCGGCACACCAGCGCGCGCCCGGCCGGCAAGCTGGCGCGCACTTGCTGCTTGATTTCGTACAGATCGAACTGGGCCAACTGGCTGCGGTCGCAATGGGCATCGAGCGCGTAGCACAGCGGCGTTGGCGGTGCGGGCGATGGCTCGGCCACCGCGTCGTAGTTGAAGGACAGATAGGGATTGGCCGCGTCGGGCAGCGGCGGCGTGCCGCTGTTGGCGCGCATGCGCTCGGCCAGGCTGTTGGCCAGGTGCAGCGATTGGGTGAGCAAGGCCGATTGATGGCGCGTGCGCAACGCCGCCAGTTGCATGGCCGTGCCGCAAATGATGCCCAGCGCCAGCACCAGCAAGGCCACCATGATTTCCAGCATGGTAAAGCCGCGTGATCGTATCCATCGCATGCCGCACCTCCGTCCTCGCGGGCCGCCGATCTTGGCGGCTGAGGATGAAGTTAGCAGCGCACGCGCTTCAATGCATGAGGTGCGTCAACCGTGCGCCAAAGGGCGCTGACGGCGGGAAACGGCGAACGTGTCAGCCCTTGCGGGGCTTGCGTTCCTGGCCCACCTCGGCGATGGCGTCCTGGAATTCTTCCAGGTCTTCGAAATTCTTGTAGACGGAGGCGAAACGGATATAGGCGATCTTGTCGAGCCGCTTGAGCTCCTGCATCACCAGTTCGCCGATGTAGACGGAATCGACTTCGCGCTGGCCGCTGGTGAGCAGCTTTTCCTCGATCGACTGCACCGCCGTATCCACGGCCTCGGCCGCGACGGGGCGCTTGCGCAGGGCCAGCATCAGGCTGCCGCGCAGCTTGGCGGCCGAATACTCGGTGCGGCTGCCGTTCTTCTTGACCACGAACGGCATCACCAGCTCGATCCGCTCATACGTGGTAAATCGTTTATCACATTTGACGCAGCGCCGGCGCCGACGAATGGCGTCGCCCTCCTCCGATACGCGGGTATCGAGGACTTGAGTCTCTTCATGCTGACAGAATGGACATTTCATGTGGTCGGCGGCTTCGCTTGCGATTGGGGTGACAGGACGCCGGCCGGAGCCGGCGTCCTGCTGATACTACACCTGTCAGGCGGCGTACACGGGGAACGCGTCGGCCAGCAGCTTCACTTCGGCCTTCACGCGCTCGATGGTGGCGGCGTCATGCGGGTTGTCCAGCACGTCGGCGATCAGGTGGGCGACCTTTTCCGCTTCCGCTTCCTTGAAACCACGGGTGGTCATGGCCGGGCTGCCCAGACGGATGCCGGAAGTCACGAATGGCTTCTGCGGATCGTTCGGGATGCCGTTCTTGTTGGTGGTGATGTGGGCCGAACCGAGGATGGCTTCCGCTTCCTTGCCGGTCAGGTTCTTGGCGCGCAGGTCCACCAGCATCACGTGCGACTCGGTGCCGCCGGAGACGATGCGCAGGCCGCGTGCGATCAGGGTCTTGGCCATCACGTCGGCGTTCTTCACCACTTGCTGCTGGTAGGTCTTGAACTCGGGCGCCAGCGCTTCCTTGAAGGCGACGGCCTTGCCGGCGATCACGTGCATCAGCGGGCCGCCCTGGATGCCGGGGAAGATGGCCGAGTTGATGATCTTCTCGTGCTCGGCCTTCATCAGGATGATGCCGCCGCGCGGGCCGCGCAGCGATTTGTGCGTGGTCGAGGTGACGAAGTCGGCGTGCGGCACGGGGTTCGGGTACAGGCCGGCGGCGATCAGGCCCGCGTAGTGGGCCATGTCGACCATGAAGTAAGCGCCCACGGCCTTGGCCACGGCGGCGAAACGTTCGAAGTCGATCTTTTTCGAGAACGCCGATGCGCCGGCGATGATCAGCTTGGGCTTGTGCTCCTTGGCCAGCGCTTCCATGGCGTCGTAGTCGATGTCCTCGGCGGCGGTCAGGCCGTAGGACACGACGTTGAACCATTTGCCGGACATGTTCAGCGGCATGCCGTGGGTCAGGTGGCCGCCTTCGGCCAGCGACATGCCCATGATGGTGTCGCCCGGCTTCAGCACGGCGAAGAACACGCCCTGGTTGGCCTGCGAGCCCGAGTTCGGCTGCACGTTGGCCGCTTCGGCGCCGAACAGTTGCTTGACGCGGTCGATGGCCAGTTGCTCGACCACATCGACGTATTCGCAGCCGCCGTAGTAGCGCTTGCCTGGATAGCCTTCGGCGTATTTGTTGGTCAGTTGCGAGCCCTGGGCTTGCATCACGGCTGGCGAGGTGTAGTTTTCCGAGGCGATCAGCTCGATGTGGTCGTGCTGGCGCTTGTTTTCGTTCTGGATGGCGCCGAACAGCTCAGGGTCAACGTTGGCGAGGGTGTGATCTTTTGCGAACATGAAAAAACTCCAATCAATATGAGTAACTTGTTTCTGGCAGGTTGGATCGAATGAGGGAAGCCGATAGCGGAAAGACAGCCTCATTGTGCTTACCATCGGTGGGCTGCCCAGGCGAACGGCTATTGAAATCTCACGTTCCCCGGTGGATGCCCACCTTTCGCCAACGGACCAACCCGCCTGCCGGGTGCCCGGCCTGGGGATCATCGCAGCTTTTCGCCAGTTACGTGAGACGTAATGGAAGGCAAATTGTAAGTTAAAGGCAGGAATTGGGCAAGGAAAATGTTATCTAATTAACAATCAAGATGTCATTTTCCGGGCCTGAAACGCGGTTAATCTGAACCGGCGTGCATTTCGGCTACAATTTTGGCCTATCCTCCCCTTCCACCCACAAGGACAGAACATGATCGTATTCATCACGGGCGCGACGGCCGGCTTCGGCGCCGCCATGGCCCGCACCTTCGCCGGCCACGGCCACCGCGTCATCATCAGCGGCCGCCGGGTCGAACGCCTGCAGGCCCTGGCCAGCGAACTGGGCGCGGCCGCCCTGCCCGTCGAGCTGGACGTGACGGACCAGGCCTCGATCACCGCCGCCCTGGCCGCCCTGCCGGCCGACTGGCAGCCGATCGACGTGCTGATCAACAACGCCGGCCTGGCGCTGGGCACCACGCCGGCCCACGAATCGTCGCTGGCCGACTGGAACACCATGATCGCCACCAACTGCGCCGGCCTGGTGGCCATGACGCGCGCCGTCCTGCCGTCCATGGTGGCGCGCGGCACGGGCACCGTGATCAACATCGGCTCCACGGCCGGTTCCTACCCTTATCCGGGCGGCAACGTGTACGGCGCCACCAAGGCCTTCGTGGAACAGTTCACGCTCAACCTGCGCGCCGACCTGGTGGGCACCGGCGTGCGCGCCACCAACCTGGCGCCCGGCCTGTGCGGCGGCACCGAGTTCTCCAACGTGCGCATGAAGGGCGACGACGCGGCCGCCGCCAAGGTCTACGAGGGCACCACGCCGCTGACGGCCGACGACATCGCCAACACGGCGTACTGGATCGCCACGCTGCCGCCGCATGTCAATATCAACAACATCGAGATCATGCCGACCTGCCAGGGCTTCGGCCCGTTCGCCATCAAACGCACGGTCTGAAAGCCCGGTTTTCTTAGATAATTTAAGTAAACCACCGGCAAAAGTTGCCAAAACCGGATAAAAACGTAAGCGGTTGTTACAAGGCTTGGCATTTTGCCCGCCGTCAGCTTAACTGCTGGCGGCGCAACTTTACGCGCCGGGATGACGGAAACGACAAAATGGACGGCGATTCCACGAAAATCGACCGCCCGCCACAATCCCGACAACAAAGTCGCGTAAAATGTTGCTCAATCTCACTAGTAGTAAATCCAACATGTCTGCAGAGTTCACCTGGAATGTCCGCGTCTATTACGAAGACACGGACGCCGGCGGTATTGTCTATTATGCAAATTACCTGAAATTCTATGAACGCGCCCGCACCGAATGGCTGCGCGCCATCGACGTGGGCCAGCACGCGCTGCTGCAGCAACATGACGCCATGTTCGTCGTCAAGAGCGTCAGCGCCGAGTACCACGCGCCGGCCAAGCTCGACGACGTACTAAAATTGACGCTCAGGATAGAAAAAATGGGCCGCGCCTCCATCCTGTTTGAACAACAAGTCTGGTGCGGCGAGCAGTTGCTCAACACGGCCCACGTCAAGGTGGGCTGTGTCGATTCCGCGCTGCGTCCGCGCGCCGTGCCACCCGAAGTCGCCGCCCGCATGCGCGGCGTCATGCCATCCTGAAGCTACCACCCAGACTGTAAGCCCATGAACGTCACCCAAGACCTGTCCTTCCTGTCCCTCATCACCAACGCCCACCTGATCGTGCAGCTGATCATGGCGCTGCTGTTCGGCATTTCGCTGACCAGCTGGACCTACATCTTCCGCAAGATGTACGCCGTGCGCGCCGCGCGCCGCCAGACCATCGAATTCGAGAAGACCTTCTGGGCCGGCGGCAACCTGCACGCGCTGCACCAGAACGCCGGCAAGGACCGCGCCAACAGCGGCGCGCTGGCCCGCATCTTCGAGGCCGGCATGGGCGAGTTCATCAAGGGCAAGGCCTCGTATGGCACCCGCGACGCGCTCGACGTGGGCGCCGTGCTCGACGGCGCGCGCCGCGCCATGCGCGCCGCCTTCCAGCGCGAGATGGACGCGCTCGAATCGCACCTGGCCTTCCTGGCCTCGGTCGGCTCGGTGTCGCCCTACATCGGCCTGCTGGGCACCGTGTGGGGCATCATGAACGCCTTCCGCGGCCTGGCCAACGTGCAGCAGGCCACGCTGGCCGCCGTCGCGCCCGGCATCGCCGAGGCGCTGATCGCCACCGCCATCGGCCTGTTCGCCGCCATCCCGGCCGTGGTCGCCTACAACCGTTTTTCGCACGACATCGACCGCCTGGCGATCCGCTTCGAGAGCTTCGTGGAAGAATTCTCGAACATCCTGCAACGGCAGTCGCGTTAATTAAGGCAGCACCATCATGGCCTCCTCTTTCAACAGCAGCATGCGCGGCGGCCGTGGCCGCAAGCTCAAGTCCGAGATCAACGTCGTGCCCTACATCGACGTGATGCTGGTGCTGCTCATCATCTTCATGGTGATGCCGTCGTCCAACAACCCGAGCGTGGTCAACCTGCCCAACGCGGAAAAGACCACCCGCCCGCCCGATGATTACATCCAGGTCGTGATCAAGCCCAATGGCGCGCTGTCGATCGGCGTGCAGGGCAAGGACCCGGACGCGCCCGAGACGGCGCCCAACCGCGAGGCGCTGGTGCGCAAGTTGCGCACGCTGCATGACGCCCATCCCGACTTCCCCGTGCTGATCGCCGGCGACAAGGACAGCAAGTACGACGACGTGATCCAGCTGATTTCGGAAGCGAAGAAGATGGGCATCAACCGCGTGGGCCTGGCAACCAAGTAATGCAGAACATGAAGCAAGCAACGGCCAGCGGCCCGTACAAGGTACCCAAGGAGCATGACGGCTTGCGCTCGCTGGGCATGGCCGTGGCCATGCACGCGGTGCTGATCCTGTTCCTGTGGGTGGGTGTGCACTGGCAAAGCAACGAGCCGGTGGCCGTCGAGGCCGAGGTGTGGGACATGAAGGTGCAGGAGGCCGCCCCGCCTGCCCCGCCCGCGCCCGAGGTGGAGCCGGAACCGGCGCCGGCCGTGAAGCCGCCGCCCACGCCCGTCGCGCCGCCCGATGAAGTCAAGCCCGAGCCCAAGGCGCCGGACATCGCGCTCGAACGTCTGAAAGCCAAGCGCAAGGCCGAGCAGGAAAGACAGGAAGCGCTGCAGAAGGAACGCATCAAGCAGGAAGAACTGAAGCTGGAGAAGTTCAAGCAGGAGAAGGCCAAGTTGGACAAGGAAAAGGCCGACCTGAAGAAGAAGCAGGAAGAACAGAAGGCCAAGGACGAGCAGGAAAAGAAAGAGAAGAAGGAACAAGCCGAGAAGAAACTGAAGGCGGACAAGGAAGCCAAGGCCAAGCAGGACAAGGCCGCCGCCGACGCCCGCGCGGCCGAGATGCGCCGCATCACGGGCGCCGTGGGCGCCGGCACCAGCGGCACGGCCGCCAAGTCCACCGGCCCGCGTTCGGACGGCGGCTACGAGGCGGCCATCCGTGGCAAGATCAAGGGCAACCTGGTCTACAGCGGCACGGACGACACCCTGAAGGCGTCGTTCCACATCTCGCAGCTGCCCACCGGCGAAATCATCTCGGTGCGCAAGAACAAGGGCAGCGGCAACGCCGCCTACGACACGGCGGTGGAGAACGCGATCTGGAAATCGTCGCCGCTGCCGAAGAAAAAAGATGGTACGGTGGTGCGTGACTTCGACACCGATTTCAATATGAAGGATTTACATTGACCATGAAAAAACTGACCCATTGCGTCATCTACGCCGGCCTGGCCATCGCCGCCGGCGCCGCGCACGCCCAGATGCGGATCGAGATTTCCGGCGTGGGCAGCAACCAGATCCCGGTGGCCGTGGCCACCTTCGCCGACGAGAACGTGGCGCCGCAGCAGATGTCGACCATCATCAAGGCCGACCTCGAACGCAGCGGCGCGTTCAAGGTGATCGACGCGGGCACCATCAACGACGTCAACAACGTCGACTACAGCGCCTGGAAGGCGCGCGGCGCCGACGCGCTGGTGGTGGGCACGGTGCAGCAGCTGGCCGACGGCCGCTACGACGTGCGCTACAAGCTGCTCGACACCATCAAGGCCAACAAGCTGTCGCAGCTGGACCAGGCCACCCCGCCCCAGTTCACGCGCCTGGCGGCCCACAAGATCGCCGACGACATCTTCCTGAAACTGACGGGCGTGCGCGGCGCGTTCTCGACCCGCATCGCCTACGTGACCCAGGAAGGCCGCAGCTACCGGCTGGAAGTGGCCGACGCCGACGGCGAAGGCGTGCAGCTGGCGCTGCGCTCGAACGAGCCCATCATCTCGCCGGCCTGGTCGCCGGACGGCACCAAGGTCGCGTATGTCTCGTTCGAGCAACGCAAGCCCGTGGTCTACGTGCAGAACCTGATCACGCGCGCGCGCACCGTGGTGGCCAATGAGAAAGGCAGCAACTCGGCGCCGGCCTGGTCGCCGGACGGCAGCAAGCTGGCCGTGGCCCTGTCGCGCGACGGCCACACCCAGGTCTACACCGTCAACGCCGACGGCAGCGGCCTGCGCCGCATCTCCAACAGCGCCGGCATCGACACGGAACCGAAATGGTCGGCCGACGGCCAGAGCATCTACTTCACCAGCGACCGCAGCGGCGGCCCGCAGATCTACCGCATGAGCCCTGGCGGCGGCGACGCCCAGCGCGTCACCTTCGGCGGCAGCTACAACATCAGCCCGCGCATCTCGCCCGACGGCAAGACGCTGGCCTACATCTCTCGCCGCGACGGCAACTTCCAGCTGTACGTGCTGGACCTGGCCTCGGGCCAGGAGCAGCGCCTGTCCGACACCACCAGCGACGAGGCGCCCAGCTTCGCGCCCAACGGCAAGTACATCATGTACGCCACCGAATCGGGCCGGCGCAAGTCGCTGGCCGTGGTTTCGGTCGACGGCCGTGTCAAACAACGCCTGACCACACAGGCGGGCAATATCAAGGAGCCCACCTGGGGTCCTTTCATGCAGTAAAATCATTCCTTTACAACCAGGAGAGTCAACATGCGTAAACTCAGCAGCTTAGCCTTCGTCCTCACCTCCGCAGCGATTCTGTCCGCCTGCAGCACCCCGGTCAAACTGTCCGAGCCTGCACCTGTGGTCGAGAGCAAGCCGGCACCGGCACCGGCCGCCGACACCCGTACCGTCGCCCCAGTGGAAACCAAATCGATCGATCCGCTGGACGATCCCAAGGGCGTGCTGGCTAACCGCAGCGTCTACTTCGACTTCGACAGCTACGTCGTGCGCGCCGACGGCAAGCCAGTGGTGGAAAACCACGCCGGCTACCTGACCAAGAACAAGCAGCGCAACATCCTGATCCAAGGCAACACCGACGAACGCGGCGGCGCCGAGTACAACCTGGCCCTGGGCCAGAAGCGCGCCGAAGCCGTGCGCAAGGCCATGAACGCGCTGGGCGTGCCCGAGTCGCAGATGGAAGCCGTGTCGCTGGGCAAGGAAAAGCCTAAGGCCGAAGGCCACGACGAAGCCGCATGGGCGCAAAACCGCCGTGCCGACATCGTCTACAAGTAATCAAAATGCTGTCTGACCTGAACGGGTCACAGGCATAATACGGGGCGGCGCGCAGACTACTGTGCCCGCCCCGTTTCCATTTGTCCGCCCGAATTGAAAGCGCCCCCATGATCAAACCCACCAAATCCAGCCTGGCCGCCGCGCTGCTGGCAGCGTTCGCCTTCCTGCCCCTGCACGCCGGCGCTGGCGTGTTCGACGACGACGAAGCGCGCAAAGCCATCCTGGACCTGCGCACCAAGGTCGACGCGTTGTCGCACGACCTGAACGCACGCATCGACACCAAGTCCGACAAATCGAGCACGCTGGACCTGGTCAGCCAGAACGAGCTGACGATGCAGGAGATCGCCAAGCTGCGCGGCCAGATCGAAGTGCTGGCCAACGAACTGGCCAACGCCCAGAAACGCCAGAAGGACTTCTACGTCGATCTCGACACGCGCCTGCGCAAGCTCGAACCGCATGAAGTGACCATCGACGGCAAGGCGGCGCAGGTCGATCCCAACGAGCAGAAGTCGTACGAGACGGCCATGCAGTTGTTCAAGTCCGGCGACTACAAGACGGCCGGCGCGGCCCTGAGCGAATTCGTGCACCGCTACCCGGAATCGGGCTACGCGGCCAACGCCCAATACTGGCTGGGCAACGCCTACTACGCCCAGCGCGACTGCAAGAACGCCATCGCCGCCCAGCAGGTGGTGCTCAAGTCGTATCCGGACAGCCCCAAGGCGGCCGACGCCATGCTCAACATCGCGAGCTGCCAGACCGAGCTCAAGGAAAAGGCGGCCAAGAAGACGCTGCAGGACCTGATCAAGCAATACCCGGACTCCAGCGCGGCCGCCACGGCCAAGGAACGGCTGAAGGGCAAGTAAGCACGGACGGGGGGATGGCCGCCCTGCCCTCGCATGGTGGCGCATCAACATAAAAGTCCGCGAGGCATTTGACAGGAGCGCTGGCGTTCCCTATAATCTTGCTTCTTTCGGGGGTCGTTAGCTCAGCTGGTAGAGCAGCGGACTTTTAATCCGTTGGTCGCAGGTTCGAATCCCGCACGGCCTACCACTCGAAAGAAGCCAAGGTTTATACCTTTGGGTCGTTAGCTCAGCTGGTAGAGCAGCGGACTTTTAATCCGTTGGTCGCAGGTTCGAATCCCGCACGGCCTACCAAGAATTATCAAGGAAGCCCACGAATTTCGGTTCGTGGGCTTTTTTGTTTCTGGTCCATTTCTGGTCCCGTCATACTTATGGGATGGTGTACATCGCCCCTCGGGGGATACAGGGGCGGGAATTGAAACCGGCACACAATAGCCCTGCTCTTTCCTGCTATAGAAGCCCGTACACTTCACAGACACGTGGCAGAGTCCCGTCCCCTAAGGACCCGCCAAGCAGCGATGAACACGCGTGACGCTGCTCGGAGAGCTGCACACAGTTCAACCTAAATCTAGGGGCACGTTGCCCCATCCCTAATTGACCATAGATTCGCAAGGTCACTACGGATGGAGAAGAACCCAGGGCAATCCCTAAGGACTGTATCACTTAGTCATTTTGCATGTCATCAAGAATTTCTTGCGCGATTGGAAGGACTTGAGCAAATCCACCATCAATAAATTCATCACTGCCCGCTAACGCAGACAGCAATGTCGGACGCCAGTGATTCCGATAGAAGGCAGTCTCTTCCACCTTAGCCTGTGCATTAAGAAATTTGCGAACCGATTTTTTGTCTCGATTAACATAACTCAAATGCAACGCCACTGTATGACTGGTTATATATGTATTTACCTCATCCTGGTATCGTGCATTCAGCTTCAAATTTCTTATCTGGTCCGAAAGACGCTTTGAATATCCATCAGGCATCAGACTATGGTCCTGAATTTCGAAATTCACATGCAGAGCACATCCCTGCAGGGTCACAACCGCTTTCAAAAAATTAATATCTGGCAATGTATCAAAGTAAGCGTGCAGATAGGCTATCTCTCCCTGACTTTGGTCGCCAAACCCCGCTAATTTTGTACTATTACATAAATGGCATACAGGAATGAGGTTTCTTACATATATCGATAGCGGAGAAAATATAGATCTAGGAAGATGATGATCAAGTTCTGTCACTGGATCAATACCGCAAATTGGACACAGAGGGACATTTGCAAACAAAGTTTTCCTGATCGAATATAATTTCCTTCTTTCCTGTGTCTTATCATATGCATCATATATAGCTTGACGTAAATCTTTCGCCAATGCGCTCCCTTTTAGGGTATCACTTGCGCTTCCCTTGTTCTTGTCATATTTGTCATAAATTTCCATTACATCAGAAATTTCACTATCCGAAATATTTCTACCTAGAATCTGCTTCTTATACTTATAAGTAGTAATTGATTTCTTAAGATGTTTATCAACATCATCGCGTGAAGGCAGCGGCAAATTCTTCATTGATTTCTTGCTTTACTGATGAATTTGGAGTGGATAAATGCACGAGCTTGTGCACTCAGACCTTTCGGAAAGGCAGACTCGATATCCTCTATAGATTCGCACCCCTTAACTAAAAGATCTAATATCTTATGGTAATCCGTGCTTGAAGCTGTTAATCCAAAACTGTCGTATGTAATAGCTCCCACATTTTCACCAAAGGTCTCCAAGTCTGGGGTTCTTATTTCCAGATTATCCGCAACACGCCTGATATACCGCACATGCTGCGATAGAGTCTCCTGTAACAACACTGGAGAATGAGTTGCGACCACACAAAATGCATTTTGCTCGGACAACACGAGCCTTACGGAATGCATGAGCGCAGCCATTAATGGTGGATGCAAATGGGTTTCCGGCTCATCGAATAAGATCAAAGATCTCGGTTTTGCATTTGCCACCAAGGAAGCAACGACATGCAGAGCGATTTTATGTCCCGTGCTCCAAGTTAGAAATAGTTTTGCTGCCTGTGCTGGCTCCGCATCTAGTAAATCTTCAACTTGTGCATTCAGCTCTGTGAATGATGGATCCCCCAACAGCGGTCCGAGCGCTGCAGAGAAGAGAGCTTTTAAATCTGACTTTCTAATGTGACTGACCAAACGACCAAATTCTTTCGCTAGAGCGTCGATCGATTTTAAACACGTAGAGGTCCGTCTATCGACATTGGAGTTTGAATCATGTTGCAGTGCCGTATCAGCGTCGATTTTCTCGGCCGCCGAAATGTCCTCGCGTGCCTCGGCCACAATATCTCGTAGGCCACAAAATACAAAGCGCCCGGTCCCATTCTCTATATCTTCTGCAATTTGAGACAAATCCCGTGAAGCTAGCCCCGGAACCACAAAACTGTCAAATGCACTATACGAAATAGTTATCACTCGCATAAACCCTATAGATTGTGGCTCCAGCGAGCCCAACGACTCTATTTCCTTGGTTTTTCGTTCTTGCGGCGACGCAAAAGCCACCCGCGCAAGACGGGAGAGCAGAGTACTCTTACCAGATCCATTCCTTCCAACCAACACGACAATACGATCTGGCAATAACGTTTTCTTCCGGCTGGGTCCAATTTTTCGATATGGCCCGTCATAGTCATCTGGCTCTGGCGAGCTAAAATTGAAATTTATCACCTCTGCTTTTCTATTCGTCTTAAACCCGAATTCAGCATCAATATCCGGAAGTGCCGAAAAACTTCCCGCGTACAAAATTCCGGCATCTCGCAAAAATCCTGGCCAGTCGTGATTATCTCGAAATAAAGATACTTCCCATCCTTCTTCATTTTCGAACTTCTCGACCAATTCAGGATTGGCAACAACATCATTTAACGCACTTATAATCTTCTTTCGATGGTTTAATGGAATTTCATTCAACCTCTGGTAATAGTCAAGTGAAGTTCCAACAGAGGCGTATTCCGGACCAAGCCGCTCAAATGGCTCGGTCACCAAAGAGTAATCTTTTTTAGTTTGCCCCACCTTCAATATTTTCACACCACCAATAAACGTAACATCCGTTTCTTCGGGTCCATGTTTATAGTACAAGTGATATAACGTCATGTAACTATAGTCGTTCCAATTATCGACTTGTAATGCGAACGTTGATTTCATTCGCTTTACAAACTTTGAAGAAGGGGGAAATATTTCAATCATAATTTCTCAAGAATTCCATAAGTAAATCTAATCTAACTAAATTGATATCTACTGCTCGTTAGCGAGATAGTTTATTCGCCGATCACACCCTCTTGTACAACTTCATCTACTGTCCTAGCCAACTTCGCAATTGGTTATGCAACTCGTTCAGGCTCACCAATACTCTTTAGCAATGCATTGTACTGAACTGAGTCAGCTTCGTAGATTTTGTCCAAGACATAATTTGCGACCTTAGCAATCTCAGGAATCTCTACTGGCTTGAACCCTCTGTCTGGTACAGCCTCCAAATGAGAAAACTCGTTATTGAGACGGTTTACTAACGCAATCGCTGTACCCTCTTCCTCCCCGAAGAATTTCTTTATACGCTCAAAGGCGTCGTTTTTATCATCATGGTAGGGGAATTTAAAGAACAAGAAAGCCTCAAGAAACTTGCGCAGATTGTTCCCAATGAATCGCCACGAGTTTGCTAGACACTCGCGAGCCGTTGGAAGTACCGCTTTTCATATTCGACCGGCGACAAGTCAT